>CAJCIS010000257.1 GCA_903970435.1 Acidobacteriota bacterium
GGGCCTTGCGATGCTCACCCTGGCTGGCACCGTCGTCCTATATCTCGTTATCCCCAAAGGTTTCCTGCCTCAGCAGGATACCGGCGCCATCGTCGGCACCACAGAAGCCGCGGAAAACATCTCCGTCCCCGCCATGGGCGCCCTGCAACGCCGCGCCGCGGCCATCGTCGAGGCCGACCCGGCCGTGTCCGGCGTTGCAAGCCTGGTGGGCGCCGGCGCCGTCAACCCGTCGCCCAATGTCGGCCGCCTCTCCATCACCCTCAAACCGCGCCGCCAGCGTGAGAGCGCGCCCATCGTGGTCGACCGCCTGGAACGCAAGCTTGCCGCGATCGCCGGCCTCACCGTCTATTTGCAACCCGTGCAGGACATCCAGATCGGCGCCCGCATCAGCCGCACCCAATACCAATACACGCTGATGGACACCGACGCCGTCGAGCTCACCGAATGGCTACCCAGGCTTATGGCGCGCATGCGCCAAGCCCCCGAGCTCCGCGACGTCACCAGCGACCAGCAGCCAAACGGCTGGGCCACCGAAATCGTCGTCGACCGCGACGCCGCCACCCGCCTCGGCGTCACCATGCAATCCATCGAGGACGTGCTCTACGACGCCTTCGGCCAGCGCCAGATCAGCACGATCTTCGCGCAGAGCAACCAGTATCGCGTCATCCTGGAAGCCACCGCCGCCTGGACGTCCGACCCCACCTCCCTGCTGCGGCTCCGGGTGCCCGGCACCGTCGCCAGCATCGGCGCCAACGGCACCGCGGCCTCCGTCAGCACCACGGTCGCCACCACCAACACCGTCGCCCAGGTGCCGCTGACCGCCGTCGCCCACATCGAGCGGCGCGTCGCCCCCCTGGTCATCACCCACCAGTCGCAATTCCCCTCCGCCACCATCAGCTTCAACGTCCGCGAAGGCGCCGCCCTCGGCGACGCCGTCACCGCCGTCCAGCAAGCCGAACAAGACATCGGTCAGCCCCCCACTATCACCGGCATCTACGGCGGCGATGCCGCCGAATTCCAAAGCTCGCTGGCCGCCGAACCCTGGCTCATCCTCGCCGCCGTCGTGGTGATCTACATCGTGCTCGGCGTGCTCTACGAAAGTTTTATTCATCCCGTAACGATCATCTCCACCCTCCCCTCGGCCGGCATCGGCGCCTTGCTCGCCCTCATGCTGACCGGTGCGGACCTTTCCATCGTCGCGTTGGTCGGCATCGTTCTGCTCATGGGCATCGTCAAAAAGAACGGTATTTTGGTGGTGGATTTCGCCCTCGAAGCCGAACGCGAACGCGGCCTCTCCCCCGAGGAAGCCGCCGTCGAAGCCTGCGTCCTGCGTTTCCGCCCCATCATGATGACCACCGCCGCTGCGTTATTGGGCGCGCTGCCGCTGGTGATCGAACGCGGCACCGGCAGCGAACTCCGGTGGCCGCTAGGCGTAACGATTGTCGGCGGCCTGCTGCTAAGCCAGGCCATCACCCTCTACACCACCCCCTCCATCTACGTCGCGTTCGAACGCCTCCGCCGCGGCCGCCGCATGGCAGTATTGGCGCCTGCGGAATGAAAACCGGAAGCAAGCAGTTCTTTTTTGAAAAAAAGAACCAAAAAACTTTGATCCGTAAATCCTCCTTCCCCTTTTTCATGGGGGAGGTGTCGCGAAGCGACGGAGGGGGCACTTGCCCCAACGCCTCGATCGTTTGCCAACCCGTCGGGTGGATAAGCGAAGCGTCATCCAGCAACACTCAACTCTCCCAGGGGGCGCAGCACGAACGGCAGTCAAAAACGACTTTCTTAAATGAAGCGAGCAAAAGGCTCTTGCCCGTCGTCTCCGTGCCGAATGGGACAATTTTGCTTGGCGGGTTCGCATGAATTTTGACACGAAGCATGCGAAGATAACCAAGAACACGAAGTTCGTTCCAACTCAGCAATACAGATGCTCACTGCAACAAAGAAATGATATGGCTGCGGCGCTTTTCTTTCATCTTCTTGCGCTTTGTGACTTTCTCCTCCTTCGTGTCCTTCGTGTTAGAATCTTTCTTTCGTCCCGCAGTGAACAATGGAACGTGGGACCCGCCATTCCCAAACCGCCCCGGGGCTGCCGCATAATTCCCGCCACCACTAAACCCAACAGACAAAAGTTTTTTGCTTCTTTTTTTCAAAAAAGAAGAGTCTTCCCTTCGCCTGCTCTGGCAACTGAAAACTGCCAAATGGCAACTGGCCAATGAACGTCTCCGCCCCCTTCATCCGGCGCCCCGTCGCCACCATCCTGCTCTCCCTGGGCCTGTTCCTGGCCGGCGCCGTCGCCTACATCCTTCTTCCGGTTGCCGCGCTGCCCAACATCGACATCCCCGGCATCGTCATTTTCGTCGGCCGTCCCGGCGCGGACCCCGCCACCATGGCCAACTCCGTCGCCGCCCCGCTCGAGCGACATCTCGGCGAAATCGGCGGCATCGACGAAGTCGACTCCATCAACTCCGTCGGCCAATCCACCGTCATCTGCATTTTCAATTTCGATCGCGACATCGAAAGCGCCGCGCACGACGTGCAGGGCGCCATCAACGCGGCCCAGGCCGACCTGCCGTCAGACCTCCCGCTCCGTCCCTTCTATCGCAAAATCAACCCCACCGACGCCCCCATCATTACGCTCGCCCTCGCGTCGGACACATTATCCCTAGGCCAGATCTACGACGCCGCCGACACCATCCTCGGCCAGCGCCTCGCCCAAATCGAGGGCGTCAGCCGCATTACCCTCGAAGGCGGCCAGCAGCCCGCCGTCCGCGTGCAACTCGACCCCGGCGCCCTGCGCGCCGCCGGCATTGCCGCGCAGGACGTGTTCAACGTCGTCCGCAACGCCAACGTGCTGCAGCCCACCGGCAATTTCGAGGGCCGCGAGCGCTCCGAACAAATCGAGGTCAACGGCCAGATCATCCGCGCCACCAGTTATGGGCGCCTGGTGCTGAAATCGCATAACGGCGCCGTGCTGCGCCTGTCCGACGTCGCCCACGTTATCGACGGCGTCAGCAACGTTCGCCTGGCCGCCTGGAACAACCACCAGCCGGCCATCCTGGTCAATGTCTACAAGATCGCCGGCGCCAACGTGATCGACACCGTCGATCGCGTCAAAGCCTCCCTGCCCCAACTGCAAAAATGGATTTCACCCGACATCCGCATGACGCCGATCGGTGACCGCACCACCTCCATCCGCGCCAGCACCAACGACGTGCAGATCACCCTGCTGATTACCGGTGCGCTTGTGCTGCTCACCGTGTTTCTGTTCCTGCGCCGCATCGGCGCCACCCTGGCCGCCGCCGTCACCGTGCCACTCGCCATCGCCGGTACGGCGTGCGGCATGTGGGCCTTCGGATTTTCGCTGAACAACTACTCCCTGATGGCCATTACCATTTCCGTCGGCTTCGTCGTCGACGACGCCATCGTCATGATCGAGAACATTGCCCGCTTGCGCGAACAGGGCATGGCGCCGATGCAGGCCGCTATTCTCGGCGCCCGCCAGATCGGCTTCACGGTGATGTCCATCACCCTCTCGCTGATCGCCGTGTTCATCCCCCTTCTGTTCATGGGCAGCATCCTGGGGAAACTGTTCCATGAATTTGCCTTCACCCTCACCTTCGCCATCACCGTGTCGGCGATCGTTTCGCTCACCCTCACCCCCATGGTGTGCGCCCGCTTCACCGACCCCGAACCGCGCGGCCTTCTGCTCCGCATCGACACCGCCATGGAGCGAGGTTTTCGCAAAATCGTCGCCGCCTATGCGGACCAACTGGAATGGGCCCTGCGCCACCGAATCCTGATGCTGCTGCTCACCGTCAGCACCGTGTTCATGACCATCTGGCTTTACATGGCGGTGCCGAAAGGATTTCTCTCCACCCAGGATCTGGGCCTTATCCGCGGCGACGCGCTGGCCGCCGCCAACGTTTCGTTCGACCAGATGAGCCGCCTGCAGCAACGCATCGTCGACGTCCTGCTCTCCGACCCCGCCGTCGCCAACGTGCGGTCCAGCATCGGCGTGGTCGACGGGTTCGATACCCAAAACCGTGGCCAAATGAATATTTCTCTCAAGCCGCGCAACCAACGCAATGCCTCAGCGACCGAAATCATCGCTCGCCTGCAACCAAAGCTTGAAAAAGTCGCCGGCGTCCGCGTCACCCTCACCCCGCAAGGCGACATCCGCGGCGGCGGCCAGCAGAACGGCGGCGATTACAGCTTCGATCTTCTCGACGACAATCTCGACGAACTCGGCGTCTGGACCGACAAAGTCGAAAAACGCCTGCAAAGCGAACCCGGCTTCCTCGCCGTCACGTCCGACCAGGACACCGGCGCCCCGCAAGCCTACATCACCATAGACCGCCAAGCCGCCGCCCGCCTGCAAATCTCCGTCGCCGCCATCGACGAAGCGCTCGCCAACGCCTTCAGCCAGCGGCAGATTTCCACCATCTACACGGAACGGAACCAATACAAAGTCATTCTCGAGACGCTGCCCTGGCTGCAAACCGACCCGCGCTATCTCGACCATGTCTATGTCGGCGCCGACACCGGCATGCAGGTGCCGCTCAGCGCGGTCACGCATCTGTCCTACACCACGGCGCCGCTCACCGTGACGCACGAAGGCCAGATACCCGCCGCCACCATCAGCTTCAACGTCGGCAAGCCGCTGGCACCCGCCTCCGCCATCAAGCGCGCCGTCGAAATCACCCAGGAACTTGGCATGCCGCCATCGGTGCACACCGATTTCGGCGGCAACGCGAAATGGGTGATGGACAGCCTGGCCAAGGAGCCCGCGCTCATCGCCGCCGCACTGCTCTCGATCTACATCGTCCTTGGCGTGCTCTATGAAAGCCTCATCCACCCGCTGACGATCATTTCAAGCCTGCCGTCGGCCGGCGTGGGCGCCTTGCTGGCGGTTCTGGCCACCGGCACCGAATTCGGCGTCATGAGCATAATCGGCATCGTTCTGCTCATGGGCATCGTCAAGAAAAACGCCATCATGCTGGTTGATTTCGCCCTCGAAGCGGAGCGCGAGCGCGGCATGACGCCCGATGAAGCCATCCGCGAAGCCTGCATCGAACGTTTCCGGCCCATCATTATGACCACGCTTGCCGCCATTTGCGGCGCGCTGCCCTTGGCACTCGCCTTCGGCACCGGCGGTGAAGTCCGCCGCCCGCTCGGCATCGCCGTCTGTGGCGGCCTGATTGTCAGCCAGGCGCTCACCCTATACACAACGCCCGTGGTTTACCTCGCGCTGGAGCGGCTGGTGCGAAAGCCGCGGCGGCGTATTGTTCATACACCGGCAGAGTAAGGAAGGAAGTAGTCCTTTTTGAAAAAAGAACCAAGAAACTTTTGTTTTAATAGTAAAAAGTTTTTTGGTTCTTTCTTTAAAAAAAGAACTGCTTCCTTCCTTACCTAGGCCAAACATACATGACCCGCGCCCTGTTTTTCCTAGATCTCGCCGCCATGATCGTCATCTGGCCGCTCATGCTGCGCTACGGTTGCTGGGGCTCCGAATGTTTCGACGCCACGCCGCACGGACTGGCCGCGCTGCTCTACCCCAGCGTCAACATTGTCTGCCTCTATGCCCTCGGTCTCTACAGCCGCGAGGCCGTGCTCGGCACCCGCGCCTCGCTCGCCCGCGTACCGCTCGGGGTCAGTCTTGGCGCGGTCGCGACCGCCTGCGCCATGGTCATGCTGAGCCGCGCCGTCGGCCCCCCGGCCAACCGCGTGCGCATGTTCGCCGGCGCCGTGCTGGGCTTCTGCGCCGCCGCCATCATCGCCCGCCTGATCTTCTCGCTGCTGCGCCAGGCCGGCGTTTTCCGCCGCCGCCTCATCGTCGTCGGCGCCGGCAACCGCGCCTGGGAAATGATGTCCCTGCTCGGCGCCCCCACCGTGCGCGCGCAATACGACATCACCTTCGTGCAAGACCCCGCTTTTGGCCCCCCCGACAGCCGGATGTACGAAACATACCGTGACTGCATCCGTAACATTCCGCTCACCGAAATTCTCCGCCTCGCGCAAGAACTCGAAGCGGACGAAATCATCATGGGGGCCGACGAACACCGCGACATCAATCTGGAAAGCCTGCTGGACTGCAAGAAAAGCGGCTTTCCCGTCGTGCAGTACCTCAGCTTCGTCGAACACGAAGTGCGCCGCGTAGACGTGCGCTGGCTGGAAGTCGGCTGGCTGCTCTATAGCCCCGGTTTCTATTTCAGCGTGCTCGACCGCGTCCTGAAACGCACGCTGGACGTGGTGGTGAGCCTCATGCTGCTCATCATGTTCAGCCCCTTTCTGTTGACCGCAACGATCGCCATCAAATTCGATGATGGCGGCCCGCTATTGTACCGGCAACGCCGCATCACCCGCAACGGCCGCGTCTTTCGCATCCTCAAGCTGCGCACCATGCGCGTCGACGCCGAAAAAGCCGGCGCCGTCTGGGCCGCCGAACGCGACCCGCGCATTACCCGCGTCGGCCAGTTCCTGCGCCAGAGCCGCGTCGACGAAATGCCCCAGCTGCTCAACGTGCTGCGCGGTGAAATGTCCCTTGTCGGCCCCCGCCCTGAACGCCCCGAATTCGTCGGCGACCTCGCCGCCAGCCTGCCCTTATACAACGAACGCCACATGGTCAAAGCAGGTCTGACGGGGTGGGCACAAATAAATTACCCTTACGGTGCCTCGCTGGAGGACGCGCGGGCCAAGCTCAGCTATGATCTTTATTACGTAAAGAATTTTTCGATCTTGTTCGATATGCTGATTATTCTCCAAACCTTGCGTGTGGTGCTGTGGCCGAGCGGAGCGAGGTGACATAGCCGTTCTCTCACAGAGCAAGAGTTTTTTGTTTGGTTTTTCAAAAAAAGAACTACCTTTCACTCCCTTCCTGTTTTGCCTTGTCCCGCGCCTCGGCCGCCAACCTATCCACCCGCTCATTCATAACGTTTCCGGAGTGCCCACGCACCCAGCGCCATTCCACCTTGTGCGGCGCCGCGGCGGCCAGCAGCCGTTGCCATAAATCGTAATTCTTCACCGGATCGCCCGTGGAACTGCGCCAATTCCGGCGCACCCAGCCGGTGTGCCACCTGGTAATTCCGTCGCGCACATACTGGCTGTCGGTATGCAGTATGACGGTGCACGGCCGCTTCAGGGCCTCCAGCGCGGCCGCCGCGGCCGTGAGTTCCATGCGATTATTCGTGGTGGCCGTGTCACGTCCCGAAATTTCGCGCTCCACGCCGCGGAAACATAGCACCGCCGCCCAACCTCCGGGGCCCGGATTGGGCTTGCACCCGCCATCGGTCCAGATTTCCACGCATTCGCCGGCCCCAATACTGGTGGAGGGGCTAGAGTCCGTAGGCATGAAAATCCTTTGTCGCGAGATGAAAACGAAGGCGCCGCAGATAATCCAGCGGGTCCTTGCGGGTGACGAAAGCGCCGGGCGGCGTGTTCAGCCAATCGTACAGGCGGGTCAGCAGGAAACGCATCGCAGCCCCTTGCGCCAGCACCGGCAGGGCGGCTCGTTCCGCTTCCGATAGCGGGCGCACGGAATTATAGCCGGCCAGCAGCGCGCGGCCGCAGGTTGCGTTGAAGGCGAAATCGGGGTCGAAGCACCAGGCGTTGAGGCAGACGGCGACATCGTAGGCCAGCAGGTCGGTGCAGGCGAAATAAAAATCGATCAGGCCGGACAGGCGCCCATCGAGAAAAAACACGTTGTCCGGAAATAGGTCGGCGTGGATATGACCGCGCGGCAGCGCGGCGGGCCAGGCCGCGAGCAGCCGGGACAAGGCGGTGTCCAGTTCGACGGCAAGGCCGGATTGCACCGCGTCGGCGCGCGGCCGGCATTTATCGAGCAGCGTTCCCCATGCGGCCGGACCTAGCGCGTTGGCGCGGGTGGGCGCGAAATCGGCGCCGGCCAGGTGCATGCGGGCAAGCGCGTCGCCCAGCAGGCGGCAATGCACCACCTGCGCGCGCCGGGGCCAGACGCCAGGCAGGAACGTGGTAATGGCGGCGTGCCGCCCGCAGAGAAACCGCAACGGCTCACCATCCTGCCCCGCAACCGGCAACGGACAGGACAGACCGCGCGCGGCGAGGTGCCGCATCAGGCCGAGGAACCACGGCAAGTCCGCCGGATCCACCCGCCGTTCGTACAAGGTGAGGATGAAATCGCCGTCGGTGGTGCGGAGCGAAAAATTGCTGTTCTCGACGCCCTCGGCAATCCCTCGAAACGCCACCAGCGAGCCGATATCGTATTCACGCAGAAACGCACTCAGCGCGTCGTCGGAAACCTCGGTGTACACTGCCATGATTAAGACGTGTTCTTCTCTGAAGAAAAGAAAATTATGTTGAGCCTATCGGCGCTCAGGAAGAGAAGAATCGAAGCATGATGTGCCAAGCTCCACGCCTCCCTTAAGCGCCGGTAGGCGCAATGTAATTAAAGGTTTTTTGGTTCTTTTTTTCAAAAAAGAACGGCTTGCTGACTACGCCGTCAAAAATCGCATTTCCTCCCCTTCGAGCACAAGGCAGGTCAACCGTCCCCCCATTGCCGCCCCCGTATCGATCCCGATGCGGTTTTCAAACACCTCCGGCTGCGGGCGCGGCGTGTGGCCATGCACCACCACCACGTCGCGCGGCTGACGGTCGGACAGGAAGGGCTCGCGGATCCACATGAGGTCGTCCGGCACTTGCGAGCGGAGCGGCACGCCCGGCCGGATGCCGGCGTGCACGAATAAATAGTTGCCCTCGCGGTGCATTAGGTCGAGCCGGTGCAGCCATTCCAGGTGCAGATCAGGGACGGCCGCGCGCCACAGTTCGGGGTGCGTCTGGTCGGCGATGCCGATATGGTAGCTTTCCAGGGTGGCATCGCCACCATTGTCGAGCCAATGTCCCGCCGCCAGACGGCCGCCGCCCAGTGCGTCCAGCATCATGAATTCGTGGTTGCCCTTCAGGTCCACCCGCTGGGTGACGGGCGGCTTGACCGCGCCAGCCAGCAGCCACAGCACGCCCGCGCTATCCGGGCCCCGATCGACATAGTCACCGAGGTGAATCAAGGCGCTGTACGGTACCGGCCGCGCTGCCAGGTCGGCGGCGATCTGGAAATGCAGCGACACCAGGCGCTCCAGGCAGCCATGGACATCGCCGATCACGTACACGCGCCGACCATCCGGAATTCGTCCGGGTGCTAACTGAGGATCAACCATCACGCGCGCAGTCTAACCGCGATGCAGCAGGAGAAGAAACGGTGGGTCCGCGCGCAGCGTCCGGGACGCCGGCGGGGGCTGAGGCGGTGAGCGCGGATTGCTCTGCGGCATGAACGGCCACGCCATCACGAACTACCGCGCCGCCGGCCCGGCCTCGTCCGTCCGAGCCTCGCCCCACGGCGCTTCGGCAGCCCATGCCCTGCCGACCGGGGCCGAACGCGTGCTGATGGAGGCCATGGAGCGCGCCTTGCGCGCGCCGCGCGGCAAGATGGCACTGGCGCTTCATTTGAGCCGGCTGAGGCCGCCGGCGCCGCGTCCACATCATATCCGCATTGCCCGTGCCCTGATGGAGGATACCGCCCAACGTTATGGCGGCCAGGTGTTTCCGTTGCGCAACGGCGACCTTGTGCTGATCTGCGCCGCGCCGGGTGATGAGGCGCGCGGGCAGATGGGGCAAGCCGCGCCCACGGCGCTTCCGGCGTCCCTCGCACGCATGTTCGGCGCCAGTGCGCCAGAGGACGGCAAGCTCACGACCGTCTGGCGGCTGGACGGGGAAGCCGAGCAATTTCGGGCCTTTGCCACGCGGCGGCGTGACGATCCACCTTATGAGGCGTCGCGGGACGACGGGTGCGGCAGCATAGCCTGTCTGCTGCCGCTCGAAATGTCGGTGAGCACGGCCGCGGTGCCCGACCTGCTCGCGCAACAGGATGCGATCCATTTGCAGCCCGGGCGGCATTTGCCGCTGACCGCCCGGCTGGCACCGTTGTACCGCGAGCTGACCTTGGTGCGCGGTGCTCTCACCGGACACCCTGAGGCCGCGGAAGCGCTGGCAGACCCGTATCTGTTCCGGCATTTCGCTGCCGGGCTCGACGTGCGAATGCTCAACCATTTGCAGCAGGACCTTGAGCATGGCGGGCAGCTAACGCGCGGCGCATTGCGCCAGAAATTGCGGCTTCATCTTAACCTGACGTTGCAAGGCATTGTTTCTCCTGAATTCGCCCGCTTCGTTCAGACGGCCCGGTCGAGCGGTGGAAAATTCGGCATCGAAATTTCGATGATGGCGGCCGCGGCCGACCCCGACATGATGGACTATGCGCGCCGACTGCTGGACATGGCGGGCTTCCTTCTCGTCGTGGATGAGCTGGATCATGTGGGCCTGACCATGACACGTCCGGCGGCGCTGCAGCCGGCGTTGGTGAAGCTTGGCTGGTCGCCGCGCCTGGCAGACGCACCGCACGATGTAAAAATGGCGATCGAGGGCGCCATTACGCGAATTGGGCCCGAGCGGCTGGTGTTGCATCACGCCGATTCGGAGGCTGCGCTGCTCTGGGGCCAGGCGCACGGCATCATGCGATTCCAGGGTTTTTTTCTGGATGCGGTGCAGGCCGCCGCGCGGATCGCCGGCTGCCACAGCGCCCGCGCCTGCACACTGCGGCAGTGCATCACCAGGGCCGCCTCGCTGAGCGCCACGGTGCGGGTCGGCTGCGGCAACCCCGGCCTGTTGGACATGGCGCCGGATTACCGTGCCGCCGCGACCTCGGGCGCGGCGCCGCCGGCACTCCTCCCCGCGTCAAACCAGAACGCGCCCCATGCTCTCCGCACGACCTGATTCCGCGGAGGCGCTGCTCGATTTGCTGCGCAAGACGGAGCTGTCCGGCACGCAGCGCCGCGCCCTGCTGCTGCACACCGACCGGCTGCCGCCGGCACTGGCCAAACAACACCACCAGCGCCTGGCCCGCGACGCAATAGCGGGTCTTGCGCTCGCGGACCGTGCGCAGCATTTCGAGCTGAGCCGCGGGCGGGTGGCCATTGTGTGGCGGCAGCGGGGTGGCTGCGAACTGGAAACGGCATTGGCGGCGCTGGACCACCTGTTGTCGGATCTGCCGCAAGATCAGGCGTTTCCGCCCGGGCAGCTCGTCACCCTCTACGATCTGCCCGAGCAGGCCGCCTGGCTGATGGACGAAATTGCCAACCGGGGGGGGCTGGCGTCGCACGACGCCCCGGAAGCCGTGCTGCCGCTGGACTTGGCGGTTCTTGTGCGGCTGGAGCAGGCATTGGCGCAGGCGGAAATCAGCCGGTTCATCCGGTGGCGGCCGGTCCTGCGGCTCGACGGCGGCGCGGGCGCGCCGGTGTGGCTGGAACGCTACGTCGCGGCGCACGAAATCGCCGCCAACCTCTGCCCGGACCGGCGCATCAAGGGAAATCCGTGGCTGTTCCGCCGCCTTACCCGCAGTTTCGACCGGCGCATGCTGTCGATCCTCACCGGTCCGCAGGATTTGCGCGACAGCGGTCCGTTTGCGCTGAACCTCAACCTGGCGACCATTCTGGCGCCGGAATTCCTCCGCTTCGACGCGGCGTTGCCGACGTCCCTGCGCGGCGCGGTCACCCTCAACCTGCTGGCCGCGGACATTCTGGCAGACCCATCCACCTTCACATTCGCCCGCGATTTCGTGCGGTTGCGCGGCTACAAGCTGTTGCTTCGCCAGGCCTCGGCGGCTTTGTTGTCGTTATTGGATGTCGGCGCGGCGGAGCTCGACTATGTCCACGTCGCCTACACGCCCGACCTCGTGGCCAATCCGGACAGCCTGCGCGGGCTGTTGCCGGAAGGCACGACGCCTGTGCTCACGGGCGTCTTGCCTTCGGCGGTGGCCTGGGCGCGGCAGCATGGGTATGAGCTCGTCAGGGGACCATGATACAACGAAAGCCAAGGGTTAAGAAAGTCGTTCTTTTCTGAAGAAAAGAACCAAAAGACTTTTGCTCTTGATGCAATCCCTGACGACGGGCCATGGCACAAACGATCATGCAGGCGCAGGGGCTCGACGCCGGGCTTTACGGACCTACGGGGGCGCCGCTAGGACCACGGCATGACTGATCTGTTCGGCGAGTCCGGCCCCCGTGGTGCCGATTCCTATTCCGCCAAGGACATCGAGGTCCTTGAAGGCCTCGAACCCGTTCGCCGCCGGCCCGGCATGTATGTGGGCGGCACCGACGAATCGGCGTTGCACCACCTGGCCGCGGAAATCCTGGATAACGGCATGGACGAGGCGGTGGCCGGCTATGCCAGCTTCATCGCCGTATCGCTCGAGGCCGGCAATTACCTCTCCGTGCACGATAACGGCCGCGGCATTCCGGTGGATCCCCACCCGAAATTTCCCAAGCTCAGCGCGCTGGAGGTCATTCTCACCACGCTGCATTCCGGCGGCAAATTTTCCGGCAAGGCCTACAACACGTCGGGCGGCTTGCACGGTGTCGGCAGTTCGGTGGTGAACGCCCTCTCCGAGGTCATGGAGGTGGAGGTCGCGCGCGACCGCATGTTGTACCGGCAGAAATATGCGCGCGGCAAGGCAACGACAAAGCTGGTCCGCGCCGGCAGCGTGAACAACCGGCGCGGCACGACCATTCGTTTCAAACCCGATCCGCAAATCTTCGGCAATCTGCAATTCAGTCCGCAGCGTTTGTACAAACTATGCCGTAGCAAGGCGTATCTTTTTCGTGGCGTAAAGATACGGTGGTCATGTGTGCCCTCCCTGCTGCGCAGCAAGGACGACACGCCGGCCGAAGCCGAACTGCATTTCCCTGGCGGCCTGCGCGACAGCCTTACCGACGATATCGGCGACGCGGCGCGCGTGGTGCCCGAGATGTGGGCCGGCGACGCCGCCCTGCCCGACCTGCCGGACGGCAAAAGCGCCGGACGCGTCGAATGGGCCTGCGCCTGGCTCGAGACAGGCGATGGCTTTCTCAATTCCTACACCAACACGGTGCCCACCACCCAGGGCGGCACGCACGAGACCGGTTTTCGCACCGCGCTGATGAAATCGATGCGCGCCTGGGGCGAGCAACGAAACAACAAGCGGGCCGCACAAGTCACCGCGGAGGACATATTGCCGCCGCTGGCGGCCAAGCTGTCGGTGTTTCTGCGCGACCCGCAATTCCAGGGCCAGACGAAGGAAAAACTCACCAGCCCCGAGGCGGCGCGGCTGGTCGAAACAGCGTTGCGTGACCGGTTCGACCACTGGCTGGCGGCCGATCCGGCACAAGCCGACAATCTGCTGGCGTTCGTCATCGACCGTGCGGAAGAGCGCATTCGCCGCAAGGAGGCGAAGGATACACCCCGCAAATCCGCCACCCGTCGGCTCCGCCTGCCCGGCAAGCTGACCGATTGCACCCGGGAAAACGCCGCGGAGACTGAAATATTTCTGGTCGAAGGCGACAGCGCCGGCGGGAGTGCCAAACAGGCGCGCAATCGCGAAACCCAGGCGGTGCTGCCGCTGCGCGGCAAGATTCTCAATGTCGCCAGTGCCAGCACCGAAAAACTGCGCCAGAACCAGGAACTCAAGGATCTGATCGAGGCGCTCGGCTGCGGCGCCGGCGAGCAGTTCGACCGCATGCGCCTGCGTTACGGCCGCGTCATCATCATGACGGATGCCGATGTGGACGGCGCGCATATCGCCAGTCTTCTGATGACGTTCTTCTATCGCGAGCTGCCGGAATTGATCCGCCACGGCCATATCTACCTGGCACAGCCGCCGTTGTACCGCCTCACGCAGGGCGCCAAATCGGTCTATGCCATGGACGACCGCGATCGTGAGCGGAAGATGAAATCCGCGTTCAAGGCCGGCGCCAAGGTCGATATAAGCCGCTTCAAGGGCCTCGGCGAAATGCCGCCGGCCGCCCTGAAAGACACCACCATGGACCCGACAAAGCGAACGCTGCTAAAAGTGGTATCCCCCCCGGAAGACCGCGCCGCCACAGCAACGATGGTGGAATCGCTGATGGGCCGAAGGCCCGAATTGCGCTTCCAATTCATCCAGGAAAACGCTGGCAGCGTCACAGATGTGGATGTCTAACAGACAAGAGTTTTTTGCTTCTTTTTTTCAAAAAAGAAGTTCTTCTTTTTTGAAAAAAAGAAGCAAAAAACTTTTGTCTGTTGGTTTCGATGACTGATCCGGCATTCGTGCCTCAGACCGAGCTTGCGGATCCGCGGACGCTCAATCTCGATCAATGGGCGCCGGTCGTTGCCGTCAATGCGTTGTGGGAAGGGCAGATGGCGGCGGTCGCTGCGGTGCGCCCTGCCCTCACTGCCATTGCAGCCGCCGCCGAAGGGGCAGCGTCGCGCCTGCGCGCGCGGGGCCGGCTGATTTATTGCGGTGCAGGGACGTCGGGGCGGCTGGGCGTGCTGGACGCGAGCGAGTTGCCGCCGACGTTCGACTGGCCACCGGAACGGATGCATTTCCTTCTGGCCGGCGGCCCGGCCGCCCTCACCCAGGCCGTGGAGAACGCGGAAGATCGAACAGATTTCGCCGAAGCCGACGTGGCAGCCGCCAAGATCAATGATTGCGACGTGGTAATCGCGCTGGCCGCCAGCGGCGCCACGCCTTATGCCATTACGTGCGCGAGCCTGGCCCGCGCACGCTGGGCGCTGACGATCGGCATTGCAAACAGTCCCGGCGCGCCCCTGCTGGAGGCATGCGACCATCACATTCTGGTTGAAACCGGGGCCGAACCAATTGCCGGGTCCACGCGCATGAAGGCGGGCACGGCGCAGAAAGTGGTTTTGAATCTGTTGTCCACCACCATCATGCTGCGCCTGGGCCGGGTGTGGCGCGGGCACATGGTGGATATGGTGGCGCGCAACGAAAAGCTGCGCCGCCGCGCGCTGCGCATGGTGCAAAGCCTGACCGGCGCCAGCGAGGCAGATGCCCGCGCGGCCCTTGCCCAGGCAGGCGGCAAGGCAAAACTCGCCATTTTATTGTTGCATGGTATCGATGCCGACACGGCCGCGACGCAGCTTGCCGTTCACGGCGGCCAGCTCAGCGCGATCATTGACGCTTACGGAGAAAAACAATGAAAATCATGGCATGCGTCGCGGTGGTTGCCTGTGCCTATGCGGGCATGGCGCGCGCGGAGCCGGCAATTTGGGTGGTTCAGAGTCCGACAGCCAAGGTGTATCTGTTCGGCACGATGCACTTGTTGCCAAAGCATGTGGACTGGTTCGGGCCGCGTATCGGTGCGGCCTTCTCCGCGAGCAACATCCTGTTTGAGGAAGCCGACATCGGCATGGTGCAGCCGCAAGTCATGTCGCACATCATGAACCAGGCGGTCTCGCCCGGCTTCGACCTGTTCCGCCTATTGCCGAGCAAGACTGCCTTGAAATTCACTGACCTTGTCAGATCCTGCCATTTGCCGATCAATGTCGTGTCGCATTTCCGCCCATGGTTCGCGGCCATGCTGCCCACAATGTGCGATCTCATGTCCGGCCAGGGCGACCTCGACAGCAAACTGGGGCCGGAGGGCACGCTTATTACGCGGGCCAAGCAGGAACAGAAAAAGATCGATTTTTTCGAGACGCCCGATGAGCAGATCGGCTATCTGGCGAACGCGCCCGAAAAGGCGCAGATTGCCGAGCTGGAGCAGGCGATCGACGAGGACGATCCTGCCGATCTGGTTCGCATCGAGGAAGCGTGGTTCAACGGCGACGTCGCCGCGGTGGCCCGCACCATCGCCAAGGACCGCGGCGACGATGAGGCGTCATACCAGACGATCTTCGTGCATCGCAACGAGCGCTTCGCCGCCCGGATCATGGGCATATTGCATGGCCATGACACGGTTTTTGTCGCGATAGGCGCCGGCCATCTGGCGGGACCCGATTCGGTGCAGGCGCAACTCGGCAAGCAAGGCGTTATTGCCACGCGCCTTTAGCAGCAGTTCTTTTCTGAAGAAAAGAACCAAAAGACTTTTAATCTTGATGCAATCCCCGACGTACCGGGACTTGGCGCGAACCTGTATGCAGGCGCAGTGACAAAAGTTTTTTGATTCTTTTTCAAAAAAGAAACACTTCCTTTGTGATTGCCTGTATCTCAAGCAAGTTTATCCAACATCCCCATACGCACAAACGGCAAATCAAGACGTTCCGCCAGCGTCTCGCACCAGACAGCGTCTGCAACTTCGCCGCTATCATCCAAAATGTCGGTCCAGGCAGGCACCTCGTGGTGCGACAAGGCCCGCAGCACCAGCAGGGCCAGATCCGCCACTTCACGAGACCCCTTTTCCGGCGACGCCACCATGGCCGGAACCACGTGTCCGGGAGATTTCAGGCTGGCGATCCCCGCATCCGGACGCCCGGCGGCGCGGAGCGTCATGGCACGATCAGCGGCCGAAATCCCGGTTCCCTCGCACTCGGCGGCCTCCACGCTGCGCAGAAAAAGCGGGCCGCGATGGTCGTGCCGATACTCGCCCGCCAACGTCAGGCCCAGGCGCATCGCCTGTTCGGGCGTGACGGAAAAGCACGTAATGCCGCGGCCGTGCAGGATCGCGGTGTTGACGACGGCCTCTGTGGCGCTTGCGGCGGCATGCAGAAAGAAGCCGCGGCCGGCATTTTCCAGCGAGGATTCATCTACCACAATGACGAGGCCGCCGTTATCTAGCGCCTCGGTCGCATCGCCGATCAAGAAGCAGTTCTTTTTTGAAAAAAAGAACCAAAAAACTTTTGCTCTTCAAGTTTTCCCATTTCTGTCGCCTTTTCATAGGTCGCAATCAAAGTGCCAATCACTTGGCCGCGTTCGAATTCTGCCAGATAGGCGGCTTGGCCGCCGGCGACAATGCGGGACCGCGTAATCCCATCCGTAATCGCGACATGCAGCGCGCCGGCCAGGCCCGCGGCATCGTCGATGTCGCACAGCAACCCGCTCTGCCCATCCACCACGTATTGGCGGGCGCCGGCCGCCCTGGTGGCCACCAGGGGCTTTTGCATGGACCATGCTTCGGGAATGACCGTGCCAAACGGTTCATACCGGCTCGGCAACGCGCACACATCGCACGCCGCCAGCAGCGATTTTCGGTCCGTCCGCCAGCCCAGGAACCTTGTCCGGTCGGCGATACCCAGCGTTTGCGCCAGCGCCTCGTAGCGGCCGCGCTGCGGCCCGTCGCCCGCCAGCCACAGATGCACGCCGGGCAGCTTCGCGACCGCGCGCAGAATCGTATCGATCCCCTTCTTTTCGTGCAGCCGCGACAAAACCAGCACCACCGGAACGGTATCCGGCGTCGCCAGATCGGCACGAGATAGAAGCGGGCTGTCGGGCAATGTGCCAAACGTGTGCACCACGCCAACACGATCGGCCGCGGCACCGCGCGCCACCAGGTCACGCGCGATGTCGCGGGTAACACCCACCAGGAAGTCGGCCCGGCGATAATATTTCAGGTCGTAGTAGCCACCGAACCATCCCAGCACCGGGCATGGCATGCGGCGCGGAACGAAACTCGCCGCGCGGGCCATCCAGGCATGAACGATATCGGCGTTGAACGACACCGCCGCCTCGCGCAACGTGCCGCCGCGCACCCGGTCGAAAGCGGAAAAACCGAACGGCGTGAAACTCATCCCAGCGGCCCGGTAACACGCCAGGGCAATGGGGTGCGGCCGCCCGACGACGTGCTGCACAACACCCCGCTCCGCCAGCGCCGCAATCGCGTCCTGCGAGAACGTTTCGGCGCCGCCGGTCGGCGCACCCGCAATGATGTGCAGCACCCTCACGGAATCGCTGCCTCACCCGCGCAGCGGAGCAGCACGGCCGTCAGCGCGAGTGCCGCCCACCAACTATCGGTCGTGAGCTCAAAGCTCGAGGCGCTCACAGCGGCCGCGGCGGCAAAGGCGGCACAGCCAAACGGATACAGACGCGGCGGCAGGCGGTCGATACGGCGCAGAACCAGCAGCACGAACGCGAGACCGACGGCGACGCCCGCCACGCCCATTTCCAGCCAAAGCTGCAACAACTGATTATGCGGATAAACGCCCTGCGGATCGACATAGACGAATGCGCGCTGCTCGGCGGGCCGGATCGGCACCCGCTTGGCCGTCGAAAACCCCCACCCGAACCAAGGACGTTCGAAAACACGCGCCGTCATGTAGTCCCATATTTCGAGCCGGTGCAGGGCGGACTGTTTCAAATTCGTCCACATCACCCAGCGGTCCGCCGCCAAAGCGCGCAGCACGAACGGCAATGAAAGTGTCATCGCCACACTGCCCCCCATCAGCAGACGCATCGTGAAACGCGGTGCAAGCCAGGCGGCCAGAAGCACGCAAAATCCCGCCGGCAAGGTCACCCGTGCCGTGGTGCTGAGGCCCACCGAAGCCGCGACACAAACCGCGCCGGCCACCAGCAATGCGCGCCCGTAGCGCGCCTGCAACATCCAGAACGCCAGCAACGGCCACAGCAGCAAGGTCAGGTAATCCTCGCCGCGATTATATTTCGTGCCCGGATATGGCGTGCGCCCTGCCAAGTGGCGTTCCAGCGGGAAGTGCAGAACATGGTCCACGCACATCACGGCCACGCCCAGGAAGAGCGCCAGCGACATTGCACCGAACGCCCGCGCCGCGACAGCCGGCATCATGGACCGGTCCGCGATCACAATAAAACTCGCGGCCAGAATGACCGCCAACTGAGCGGCCGCACGCATCGTGTGCTGCGGCGCGATCGACCACAGCGATCCCAGAAAACAAAGTGCGCAAAACCCCCCGCCAAGCGCTACGAATTGCCGATCGAAAACCGGCGCGCTCCGTTTCAATTCGAACCATGAAACGAGCCCCAGCGCGCCCAGCGCCCACGCCATCGACGCGTAGATCGGGCCTACCAAAAGGCCAACCAACGGCAAGCTGGCTAGAACAATTAAGCGCGAGAAATCCAGGAAGGAAGGAAGCATTTCTTTTTTGAAAAAAAGAAACAAAAAACTTCTGCTCACTCGTATTTGTCCGCCCCGGCGGGCGTCACTTTCATGAGTAAAGGTTTTTTGGTTCTTTTTTTCAAAAAAGAACATTCTTCTTTTAATCCTGAAATACCACAGTCTTGCGGCCGTTGAGAATGACACGATCATCGAGATGATACCGCACCGCCCGCGCCAGCACACGGCGCTCGATATCGCGTCCCTTGCGCACCAGATCATCCGGCCGGTCGGCATGGCTGATCCGCTCGACGTCCTGTTCGATGATGGGCCCTTCATCAAGCTCGGTTGTTACGTAATGCGCGGTGGCGCCGATCAGCTTCACGCCGCGCGCGTGGGCCTGGTGGTAGGGCCTGGCGCCCTTGAAGCCGGGCAGAAAGGAATGATGTATGTTGATGCACCGCCCGGTCAGTTTGGCAACGATGCCGTCCGACAGCACCTGCATGTAGCGCGCCAGCACCACCAGTTCGGTGTCGTACTCGCGGATCAGGCGCCACAGCTCGGTCTCCTGCTCCAGCTTGGTGCCGGGGGTCATCGGCAGATGATGGAACGGAATATCGCCGAGGTTCCAATGGGCAAAGGTCTCGCGGGGGTGATTGGAGACGATGCCGACGGGATCCATGTTCAGCTCGGCCAGCCGCCAGCGGTAGATCAGGTCCATCAGGCAGTGGTCGAACTTGCTCACTAGAAGCACCACGCGGCGGGGACGGCCGCGGTCATTGAGCTGCCATTTCATGGCGAAGGGTGCGGCCACCTGGCTGAGGTCGGCACGGACGGCGTCGATCGGTGCCGTCGCCGTGAACACGACGCGCATGAAGAAACGGCCGGTCTCCATGTCGTCGAACTGCTGCGCGTCGCGGATATCACCCCCGTGCGCGAGCAGGTGGTTCGCCACGGCCGCCACGATACCGGGGCGGTTGGGGCAGGCCAGCGTCAATACATAGTCACCCAATCTGGTCACGTAGCTCCCCTGCGGCGGGCGGCACCGGGGGGTAAAAGGGCAAAATAGTCAAGACTGAGCCCGCTCCCTGGCCTTCTTGCGTCCTTGCGGCTACCCACCGCGGCATGATCGAGAATCGAAGGGTTACCGTCATCCTGCCCGCGTACAATGCCGCCAAGACTCTCGCACGCACCTGCGCCGAAATCCCGCGCGACATCGTCGACGACATCATCCTGACCGACGATGCGAGCTGCGACGAAACCGTTGCTATCGCCGGCGCGCTCGGGTTGCATACCATCCGCCACGAGCATAATCGCGGCTACGGCGGCAATCAGAAAACCTGCTACCAGGCCGCACTGGAACGCGGCGCCGACATCGTTGTCATGCTGCACCCGGATTACCAATATACGCCCCGGCTGGTCCCGGCCATGGCTTCCATGCTGGTATCCGACCATTACGACGCCGTGCTGGCATCGCGCATTCTCGGCCGCGGGGCGCTCGCCGGCGGCATGCCGCTCTATAAATACGTCGCCAACCGCGCGCTCACTTTCACCCAGAACATCCTGATGGGGGCGAAGCTTTCGGAATACCATAGCGGCTATCGTGCGTGGACGCGCGAGGTTCTGGAACGATTGCCGCTCGATCGCTGTTCGGACGATTTCGTGTTCGATAATCAGATGCTGGCGCTGGCAATGCATGCCGGCTACCGGATCGGTGAAATCTCCTGCCCCACCAAGTATTTCCCGGAAGCGTCCTCGATCAATCTGCGCCGAAGCGTGATCTACGGGCTGGGCGTACTCGGCACTTCGGTGCAGTACCGGCTGCATCGTGCGGGGCTACGGCATGGCAAATTGTTCGATGAAGTTCCGCGTTAGCCTCGTTGCGGCCGCGGTGCTGCTGCTGGCCGCGGCGGCGGCCGCGGGCCGGCTGTGGCCGCAGCAGATCGTCGCCATCGCGGGGGCCGTCATGGGCATGACGCGGGCGCTCGGCGGCATGGGGTGGACGCTCGCGGCCCTGGTGCAGGTGCTGGTCGCGGTGTGCGGGATCCTGCCGGCCTCGGTCGGCGCCTTTGCCTGCGGGCTGGCCTACGGCGTGGAGGCGGGATTTCTGCTCTCCGCCAGCGGAACGTTGGCCGGTGCGATGCTGGCCTTCGGGCTCAGCCGGTCCCTGTTCCGACCGCTCATCGTCCGGCTGCTGGCGCGCAACCCGCGCGCAGCCCGGCTGGAGGCCGGTGTCGCGCGCGACGGATGGCGCCTGGTGGCGTTGTTGCGCTGCTCGCCGGTCATGCCGTTCGCCGTCACCAGCTACGCGTTCGGCCTGACCTCGATCAGCCCGCGCGCATATCTTACCGGTACGCTGGCCGCCCTGCCCGCGCTGCTGGGCTATGTCGTGCTCGGCGACCTCGCGGGCACCAGCATCGTGTCGTTGACGTCGCGCCAGGCGCACGCGGTGCATATGGCGCTTCTCGTGCTCGCCATTGCCGCAACCATTCTGCTGACCTGGCGGATCGGGCGGATCATTCAGCGCGCCATACCGGCGGGGAACGACAGTCGAATTTGAGAGAAGCAGGGGAGTATTTCTTTTTTGAAAAAAAGAAACAAGAAACCTTTGTTGTTGGCCTCGTTATTCATGCGCAATCGTCATCGACCAGGGTGACGGCCATAGGGCGATGCGATGCGCCGGGTCGGCGCGCCAGAGTGCCACCTCATGTAACCAATTCGGTCCGGTGTTAATGAAGGGCGATGGCGTGCCGACATCGATAAAGCCGATAACCAGAAGCCAAACGACCATCGCCCGTGCGGCCCACCGCTCGGGGCGCAGATGTCCGGACGCGATGCCGAGAAGCGCCAACGCCGATAACGCTTCCGGGACAAACGTGTAGCGCGTGCCATTGCCCTGGAGGAGAAGAAGCCGGCCGCCAACCAGGGCGCCGTAATAGGCGATCGGCGTGAGCAGGCACGCATACAGGAACATCCAGATTGCCGCCGCCTGGCCTCTGCGCCACACGGCCACGGCCATGAGCAGAAAGCTGGTGATCGTCATGATCACCGGCTGCCACGGGAACAGGCCCGCCGCGATCTGGGCGCGCAAATTCACCGAGACTTGCTGGCCAATGTCTCGCCCCAGCAATGGCGCCACAATATGCTTGAGGTAGACGATGCAAAGCAGAAGGATCGGACCGACACCGCCGCTGCGTATCGATTGGTGTTGGTAGAACAGGAAGAACTGCAACGCCGCGCCCAATCCGACGATCAGCGCCTGCACGGCGCGCGACTTGGACCTGTCGAATACGGCGCGGGCGCAGAATAGCGGGACCAGCAGGCACGCCGCGGGACCACATAAGGGCGCCAGGAACAGGATCGCGCCATAGAACACGTCCCACCGCCGGCGCGGAATTTCCAGCGCCAGGATCAATGCGCAGCTGAGCGCGAGGTGAAACTGGCTGTGCAGTGTCTGGAGATAGACCTCCTCCGTCAACGGTGCTGTCGCAATCAGCAGCAACGCCGCAATTCGGATGAGCGGCGGATCCAGCCACGGGTCACGGCTGAACGCCAGGATGAGAGCTGGAAAGCACTGGAAAATCAGTCCGACGCTGGTGGTGATCCACGGCACATATTCGAGCCGGACCAGGTGACGCGCAAGGATCGGCGCTGTATTTGCAACGAGATTGAGGTATCCGCCCCACGACGTGAGAAGCGCACGCAGCCACGGCATGTTGGCGGCGTTTTCGTAGAACGTCGCCCCTTCCTCCGCCCACAGGCGCTCATGGATCAGCGGGCCGGGCAGACGAATGCAGATGAGAACTGCAAAGCCGAGCACGAGGGCACACCGGGCGGCGGGGCTGAACCTTAGAGTAGCAAAACGGTAGTTCACATCCGTGCACTCATTTCCGCATCAAGGCAGGCAGGCGAGAGGAAGTTGTTCTTTTTTGAAGAAAGAACAAAAAAATTTTGACTCATTTGAAGGTTTATAAACTTTTTATTTTGAAAATGCACTGGTACATAACGCTCGCCTTCCCAAATTGTTGGGCATTTTATCGCCATACCGCGTAGCGCGTGTGCCAAACAAAAGTTTTTTGTTTCTTTTTTTCAAAAAAGAAATACTTCCTTACTTGGCCGATGTGTCAGTATCAACGCGGATTGGTACTATCCGTCTTTATCTGTGTTCCAGCGTCTTCCTCTTTCTTATTCTGACCGATACGTATGCGGCAGTCTGCTTGATAGCCCTCACTCAGCGTCGAATTCAGCCGGCGGAACCATTTCGGCCATCTCCGGCTCGCCTAGCGAAACATCCTCCGCCGCCAGGCCATACGCGTCCACCCCGGGATCGCGCACGGCCTCAATGTGCGCGCCGGGAAACGCGTCCAGGATGGCGCGCACCAAGGGATGATCGGCGGCCACCTGACGGCGTAACGTGTCGGCGGCGTTGCCTTGTTGTGCAAGCGTCGGCTCGCCCGCTTCCGCGCTGACAACGATTGTCCATCGCGTGCCGGTCACGCCCAGCAGCACCGCGGCCAGGCGCGATGCGAGATCGCGCGGCGCATCCGCGTGCGGCCGGAGTTCGATCACCGGCGGCGCAAACCGGACGACATGCACGGAGTGGAGCAAATGGCCGTGCAGCAGCGGCTCGCGCTCGGCGGCCACGAGCGCCACGACGTCGCGGAAACTGGCGAGCCGCGGTGTTATGACCGGCTGCTCCAGCGAGGCCGCCGCTGGCGCCTCGGCCGGCGCCGCCGACATGGCACCGCCCGCGGCCACCGCGCGTGCGCCGCCGCCCCCGCCGCCGGCCAGCCCGGCTGTGCCTGCCAAGCCGACCAAGCCGGCCGCGCCGTTGCCGGGCTGGCCGGACAGCCGGCGCACCAATTCGCCGGGCGGCGGCAGATCGGCCACGTGGCACAGCCTGATCAGCACCATTTCGGCGGCCGCGCGGCGGTCGGGCGCCGCCTCTACTTCGGCCACGCCCTTGAGTAGCATCTGCCAGGCGCGGCCCAGCACTGGAATGGTCAACGTGTCGGCCAACGCCGCGCCGCGCGTGCGCTCGAGCTCCGGCAATTCCGCGGCGCCGCGCAGGTCGGGCACCATCTTGAGGCGCGACAGAGTGTGCGTGAGTTCGAGCATGTCGCCGAGCATGGCGCCGAAATCGGCGCCCAGCACGTGTGCCCGATCGGTTGCCGCCAGCGCGTCGGCGGGCCGGCCGGCAAGCACAGCCTCCATAATGTCGAACACCAGCCCGCGGTCGGCCATGCCCAGCATACCGGCGACGTCGGCGGCGGTCACGCGCAACCCGTCGCCTTGCGCAATCGCCTGGTCCAGCAACGAAAGTCCGTCGCGCACCGAGCCGTCGGCGGCGCGCGCAATGGCGGCCAGCCCCTCTGGCTCCACAGTTATGCCCTCGGCCAGCGCCACTTTCTCGAATTGCGCAATCAGCAACGAAACCGGAATGCGCCGGAGATCGAAACGCTGGCAGCGCGACAGCACGGTCACCGGCACCTTGCGGATTTCTGTCGTTGCAAACACGAATTTGACGTGCGGGGGCGGTTCCTCGAGCGTTTTCAGCAACGCGTTGAACGCGTGGCGCGACAACATGTGCACTTCGTCGATAATGAATACCTTGGTGCGCGCCTGCATCGGACGGAACCGTGTCGCCTCGATGATTTCGCGCACGTCGTCCACGCCGGTGCGGCTGGCGGCGTCCATTTCCACCACGTCGGGGTGGCGGTCGGCGAGAATGGCGCGGCAATTGTCGCACACACCGCACGGGTCGGGCGTGGGGCCGCCGCTGCCGTCCGGCCCCACGCAATTCAGCGCGCGCGCGATGATGCGGGCGGTGGTGGTTTTTCCCACGCCCCGCACGCCGGTGAGCATGAAGGCATGCGCGATGCGGTTCAGGGCGAACGCACTGCGCAGAATCCGGACGGTCGCATCCTGGCCGATGAGATCGTCAAAAATTGTCGGTCGGTATTTGCGCGCGAGGACACGATAAGCCGCCGCCGGCGCCGCGGGCGGCGCATCGCCGAACAGCCCGGGCCCCTCCGGTACCGGCGGCTCAGGGACATCGTCACCAAGCAAATCATGCATGCGCGGCGCTGGTCCTTTGGGCTGTTCGCCGCCTGTGCCGGGGGTGGGAGGCCAACCAACAACCCGTGCGTTGACCCACTGCGGCTGCTTCCTTCCGGACCTGACCGGGTTGGCAGGGCGCCCGTCCGCCGCTGACCTCCCGGCCTCTATATCCGACCGCTGGCGGTCTGGCGCAAGGGTAGAAGAAGGCCAAGGGCTCTGCCCCTGGACCCCGCTGGGGACAAGTCCCCAGACCCCATTTGTTTAAGAAGAGTCAGGGGATAAGGAGGGGGGCGCACCGTTCATTCGCACGATCCGGATTCCCTTATCCCCTGACCTCCTTAAGTAACAGGTTCTAAGGACTTGCCCTGAGCGGGGGTCCAGGGGGGAGAACCCCCGGCCTTCTTCTACGCTGGCACCTGCAGGGTGTGCAGGGACTGCTCCAGCTCGGCGAATCCTGGCATGTGGGCGTTTGGCACCATCTTGCGTCCGGTTTCGACGCTCACTTGCGGCGCGTTGCCGTGCAGGTGCGCCACCAGCACCGCGCGAATGACCTCGTTGTATTTGGCATCCGCCTCGACAATGGATTTGATACGGCCGGCGAATGGACCCGCCATGCCGTAGGCGAGCAGCACGCCCAGGAACGTGCCCACCAGCGCCCCGCCGATCATTTCGCCCAGGATCGCCGGCGGTTCATCGATGTGACTCATCGTTTTGATGACACCGAGAACGGCGGCCACGATGCCCAGGGCCGGCAATGCGTCGGCCAGCGTCTGGATCGCATGGCTTGGATGCAATTCCTCCTGCAATGTTTTTTTCAGCTCGCGGGCCATCACGTCCTCGATCTGATGCGGGTCGTCCGCGTTCATGCCGATCATGCGCAAATAGTCACAAATGAAGGCGGTGGTGCGTTGATTTTTCAGTATGCCATCGAAATGTTGAAAGGCCTTGCTGTCCGCCGGCTTTTCGATGTGCGGCTCGAGCGCCATGGCCCCCCGTTGGCTGGCCAGGCGCGTGAAGAAATACAGCAATGACAGAAGTTCGATATATTCCTTCTTGTGATATCGTTCGCCTTTCAGCATCATCTTGAACGCGGCGAGCGTGTGTTTTATGTCGTGCATGGAATTGGCCATGACGAAGCTGCCGATGGCGGCGCCCAGGATTGTCAGCAATTCGAACGGCATCACTTCGAAGAGCGGCCCGATTGCGCCGCCGGTGGCGACAAAGCTCCCGAACACGCAAACGAGAATAAAGCCGAGGGCGCCAAATGTCAGCATGAGGCGTCAGAGCGCGATCGGTGCAGGTTGACGTCATGCTGTACCGTGAATGTCACGCGCCGGCCACACGCCGCGGCAAGCAGGAAGGCCGGACGCGCTGGCTGGCGTATGCGGGCCGGCATTTTCAACGTCCCGGTGCCGTGCGCAGCAGGGTAATGGCAATGCGGCGGTTGGCGGCCGCCAAAGGCTCGGACGGCAGCAGCAGGTCGCGATCCGCATGGCCGACCACGTCCTTGATGCGGGCGTCGGGCAGGCCGGCTTCCAGCAGCAGGCGCCGTGTGGCGTTGGCACGCTCGGTGGACAGGTCCCAGTTGGTGCGGCCCGTGCCACTGTAAGCGGCACCATCGGTAAAGCCCGAAATGGAGATAGGCTCCTGTAATTTGGCCAAAATAGGCATCAGGCGCGTCAGCAATGTGCGCGCCGCGCGATTTGGCTCAGCCGAGCCGGTTGCGAACATCGGCTGTCTGTCCTCGTCGCGGATCTGAACACGCAGGCCCTGCGGCGTGAGGTCGATGGAAAGCTGCTTGGCCAGCGGCGCCAAGGTGGGGTCGGCGGCGACCAGCTGCTGCATATCGGCTGCCGCCTGCGCGAAGGCATGCTGCTCCTGCTGCCGCGCGAGCGCCGCGGCCTTTTGCGCCGCGGCGAGCTCAGCGGGAGATTTGCCGCCATGGCCCGCCTTGCCATCCGCGCGGCCACCTTCCGGCCGACCCCCATCAGCACCCTCATCGTCGGTTGCCTGGCTGTGCACCGTGCGGTTGACGACGGTCTCGCTGTCATCGTCGTCCACATCCACCGGCGGGGCGTGGCCGTTGACGGCCGCAATGGCGCCCATGTCGGAAATAGCCTGTCCATCCTCGAACGGCGACTTGCCCGCCAGCGGCATGCCGCTGCCGGACCTGCTGCTCGCCGTGGACAGGGTGGGGCTGAAATAGTCGGCCAAGCCGCGCCGCTGCTTCTCCGTGGTTGCGTTCAGCAGCCACATGAGCAGGAAGAAGGCCATCATGGCCGTGACGAAATCGGCGTAGGCGACCTTCCACGCCCCCCCATGGTGGCCACCCTCCACCACCTCCTCGCGCCGTATGACCACTACCGTCTTTTTTTCGCCCTTCTTTGCCATCGTCCCTGCCGCCAGCCCACCTGACGCAGAATGGCGTGACGGGCCTTAAGACCCGCCTAAAAAGCGGCGGCCGGGCAACAGAACGGCGCCGGGCGGCGTGGTCGCGCGATAGAACAGGAAGCTCTCCGCGACGATGCCGGCGCGGGCGCGTAGTGCAGCGCCGGCAGGGCTCGCATCTGGCCACAGCGCGCGCGACACTGGGTCGCCGCGCCGCGCGCTGCGCACCAGCAATACGCTGCGACACGCGGCGGGCGACGGCGCCAACGCAAAATACGCCCAGCGCGGCTCGACGCCGAGCACCGGCCCAGGCAGCCGATACGCCAGTTCCGCTGCCATGCCATAGTCGTCCGCGGCCACGCAGTCTGCCCCGGCGGCCGTGCGCGCGGCCTCGGTTGCGTGGGCCAGATCCTCCCAGCCCGCCAGACGGACCAGCGAAAAATCCAGCCACCGCGGTAGCGCGAATGGCGCCGCGGCTGCCTGCAGCATCACAAGTCCCGACAGCACTAATCCGACCCCGATCGATGCCGCCCGCGCCCGCGACGTCAAACCTGCCAGGGCTGCCGCCAAGGCGAGGCTCGGATACAGAATGGCCGGCCAGTTGGCCTGCACGCGATCGCCCAGCGCATGCTCGACGAACACGCCCGCGGGCACCAGGCTCGCGGCGGCGAGCAACCCGCAACCGGGCTGGCGCCACCGTCCTTGGCGCGTCACGAACAGCAGCCCGGCGGCGAAGGCAATGAACAGCAGCGGCGTCGCCAGCCCCACCTGACCGCCCAGCAATTCGGCCACATGACGCAGCGCATTCGCCGGGTGCCAGTCACCCGTCCGGCCGCCCTGACGCACGAAACTTACCCAGTGGCGGGCAGCGTTCCACGCCAGCACAGGCGCCGCCAGCAGGATGGCGATCCCAAGCCCCGCGTAAGGCTGCCAGCGCCGCCACCATTGGCGCATGGAGGGCGCCATCAGTACCCATGCCACCACCGACGGTGCCAGCAGGCACGCGGTGTATTTCGAGTCGAACGCCAATCCGCCCGCGGCACCGGCGGCGAGCCACCACAGCCCGTTCCCGGTGCGCACCAGCCGCGCCAGGGCGGCGAGTGAGGCTGTCCAGAACAGCAGCAACGGCGTGTCCGGTGTCGCGGTGACGGCGCCGGCATTCAGCAGCAAGGTGGCATTGAACAGCCATACCGCGCGGCCGCCGGCCCCGCGAGCACTGTGGTCCGTCGCAAGATCATCACCGGCGCGGGCGAGCAGAAAACTTCCCAGCAACACGGAGAACGGGCTGAGCAGGCGGATCCACAGAGCCACCATGGGCGGGAGGTCGAGATAGCCCGGCGCCAGCGCGTGCGCCCAGATGCGGTAGTAGGCCTCGTCGGCGGATAGCGGCATGAACGTGGCGACAAGCAGGCGCAGGGCTGTTGCGGCCAGGAGGAAGGCAAGCAGGGAGGAAGCCGTTCGTTTTTGAAAAAAAGAACCAAAAAACTTTTGTCTGTTAGAAGCCAAACATGTGATCCAGCGAGAAGCCGCCGGCGTCATCCATCAG
Organism: Acidobacteriota bacterium; assembly: GCA_903970435.1. Classification (GTDB taxonomy): domain Bacteria; phylum Pseudomonadota; class Alphaproteobacteria; order Acetobacterales; family Acetobacteraceae; genus CAJCIS01. The sequence goes on from CAJCIS010000257.1 coordinate 28,834, forward strand.
ACCATGATAGCCGAACAGGCGGCAGGTCGCATCGCGCACCAGCACATATCCCCCGGCGCCCGCCTGTTGCAGCAACGCACGGCCAAACACCTCGTCGGGAAACACCATGACGGACCCGCAGCACGCAACGGTCAGCTTCTCCTCGGCAATCGCTACACCGTCGCTACCGATCAGTTGCAGTACCGTCGCGGACTGCGCATGCCACGGCGCCGAGGCGGCGTAGATCAGCACCGCGAAACTGCGCCGAGCGCCCTGCCCCAGCTTGAGAAACAGCCTTGTCGACAGACCGGGTGGCGGACCGTTGTAGGATTGCGGCTCGTCCCGATAGGTCATCGCCGTGTTGAAAATATGGGCGCCAAAACTTGTTTCGGCGGCGTGGCCGCTCAGCCGGTGTTCGTAGCGGAAAAGCCCGTGCAGCCAGCCGTCCGCCTCACCGCCGTCGCGAAAATCATAGACCAGTTCGGCATGTCCCGCGGTCGTCGCAATATCGTCCAGGTCCATCGCGAGGTTGTGGTTGCGCGGCAGGCAGCCGAGGAAACGCTGCGCCACCAGCGTGCCATCGGCGCCGAACACGTCCAGCCGCACGGGCAGGTTGGCCTGCGACTCCGCCATCGGGTTGGGCTGCAGGATGGTGCGGAATTGCGCCGGCGGCAGCACCGGGAACGGCAGCAGATAGCCGCGCCCAAGCAGATTATGCAGACCCTTAATGCCCGGATCAGGCCGCAGGTCGGCGCGTTCGACGTTCACATGCGCGATACGGGTGCGCCCGGCGCGGCGCACTTCATAACGCGGGCGCACCACATGGCGCCCGGTGCGCAATTCGATCTGCGCCGGCCACCGCAGCCCCGGCAGGATTTCGGCCACATCGATCGCCATGCTGGCATACGGCGCGACCGTGCGCATCAGCGGCGCGGGCTGCTCGCTGCCCATCCTGTCGAGCACGATGGCGCCGGCGGGGATTGGGGCGGCGTGGCTGTTCTGCACCCACAACGTCACTTCCTCGTCGTCACGCGGCGCGGGCAGCCCGGCATAGCGGTCGGACGGCCAGGCGTTGGCGTCATGCGTCACTGACAGGCTCGGCTCGCCGCCGGTGCCATAGGTGTCGAGGGCATATTTCACCACGTCATGCCCGGCGACGCCGACGGCATGGATGAAGATCTGGCCGGCAAACGGCGGCAGCGCGAATCGCGCGCGCACCGCCGCACTGTCGATCGAGAATCCACCTGCGCCCTCCGGCAGCGCCTCGGTCCAGGTTGCCAGCATGGCGCCGTCGCCGTCGAACAGGCGCAGCCAGAGCGTGACGCCGCGCGCGCCATAGCCAGCCCAGTAATTGGCGCTGACCAGGCGGGTGGAGAGTCCGTCGCGATCGCGGAAGAAGGCGTGGTTGGTGGCGAAATTGAGCCGGTCGAGATAGCTGCGCTTGTTGGTCAACAGGCTTTCCGGTAGCCGGGCGGCGTCCAGCGACTCGATGTGCAGGCCCGGCGGCGCGACGTGCGCCAGGCGCGCTTTCAGGCGCGCGGCGTCGAACGCGGCCAGGACCAGCGTGGCGGCCTTGCTGTGCGGCAAATCGGTGACCGGCCGCGCGGCGATGCCGCACAGGGTGCTGTCCAGCCGGTCCACATCCTGGACGTAGTATTCGGCCGGCACGGGCATTTGAGGGTGCAGCGCGTACAGGGCGGGCGCGATGCCTTCGGGATCGAACACGGCAAGGCTGCCGCGTGCGGCGACGTCGGCCGCCATGCTGGCGATGGCTTCCGCTGCCAGCGGGTGCGTGAGCGCCTTGTAGAGCACGTTGCCGCCGCGGCGGGCGTCAAAGGTTTGGATGTCGAGCATGGCGCCTGATTAATGAATGGCGGCGCGAAGCGCAAAAGGAAGGAAGCAGTTCTTTTCTGAGGAAAAGAACCAAAAGACTTTTTCATTGCGCCTGCACAAGAGTTGCGGCCACGGCCGATCGATTGGGGATTGCATCAAGAGCAAAAGTTTTTTGGTTCTCTTTTGCAAAAAAGAACTACTGTTTGCCTTCCTAAATTCCTAACCTTCGCCTTACTTCCTGCCCTGCCGCCGGCGTATCGTCCAACGGCGTCACCGGCCACCAATCCATCCGGCCTGTGAAGTGCCGCACGCGCCCTTCATCCAAAAAATCCTTCAAAAACAGCTTATTGCGCCGAGACCTTCCGGGCAGCCCGGCGAGCAGCACCGGGGCCCTCGTCGCCGCCGCTTCCGAAATCATCGAAATACTATCCACCGTGACGATGATGACGTCCGCGCACGCCAGCATGCCGAAATAGGGGTTATCGCCCTCCCCGTTCCACACCCAGCCCCCGAGCGACTCGATGCGAACCCGCAGGGCTTCGTGCGCCTCCGGCGACGTGCGCCGCGAACTGGTCATGACAATGCCGACGCGATCGCGGGTCATCAGCCCCCCGAGTTGGCGCGCCAGGGCACCGGCCTGCTCAGCCCCGAGCGAAAAGCGCCCGTTGCTGCCGCCGACCAGCACCGCCACCAGCGGACGCGGCAAATGGGAAAAACGCGGCGCCCAGATGATCCGCGCGGCCTCCAGCACATCGGGACGCGCACGATGCAGGGCGTTGCGCGTGATGATGACATTCGGGCCGCTGATGCGGTCGTGCGCGTTGGCCACCACGAGGTCGAATTTGCGCAGACTCATGCGGGGATGCTGCACCTGCACGACGCGCGCGCCCCGCCGGCGCAGGGCCGCACCCACCGCGGCGCCGGTGCCGCCGGCGGTGAACATCAAGCCGTCGGGTGGCCGCGACAGCCCGACGGCACGCAGCGGGCTTGGCCAGACCGACGCCGAGAACCAACTGAAGGGCGGCCTTGGGTGCAGCTCGATGACCGTAGGGGATTGGCCCGCCGCCTCCGCCAGGCCCAATGCCTGTGCCTTCAAGCCGGCGTAGGGCTCGGTCAGGATCCAGCTCTCAGCCTCCATGAAGCCGTGATGATTATGTTGCGCATCTGCGTCAAGCATTCCGGCCACGTGCTGGTGCGGTGCACAAAACCCTTGATTCCTGGGCGCTACGCTCCCATACGTGTCGTGCGCGGCTTTCACGCGACCGCACGCTGCCCCAGAGCGCACATAGCGCGCACACCCAGGGCCGGCAGTCTCTTTGAATTCACTTTCGCGCCGGCCCCGGTCCTGCCGACCGTATGCGCGTGCGTCGCGAGCCTGAGGGCCCGGCGCCGCTTTCCTGAGGTAATATTTTCCGTATGACTGCATTTAACGAGCTCGGCCTCGCCGCGCCGCTGCTGACGGCGTTGCAACGCGCCGATTACACCACGCCAACCCCCATCCAATCCCAGGCCATTCCCTATGTCATGGCCGGCCATGATCTGTTGGGAATCGCTCAGACCGGCACCGGCAAGACGGCCGCATTTGCGTTGCCGATTCTGCACCGGCTGCTGACCGACCGCCGGCCGACGCCGCGGGGCGCCTGCCGCGCCCTGGTGCTGGCGCCGACCCGGGAATTGGCGACCCAGATCGCCGACAGTTTCAAGACCTACGGCCGCCAAACCGGTCTGCGCACCACCGTCATTTATGGCGGCGTACCGAAGGGTCGCCAAATCCAGGCCCTCTCGCAGGGCGTGGACGTGGTGGTCGCCACGCCTGGGCGCCTGCTGGACCTTATGGGCGACAAGTATATTCGCCTCAACCAGGTCGAGGTGCTCGTGCTGGACGAGGCCGACCATATGCTGGACCTCGGGTTTGTCATTCCCATCAAGAAGATCGCGAAGGAACTTCCGGCGTCACGTCAAAGCCTGTTCTTCTCTGCGACCATGCCGAAGGAAATCGCCTCGCTGGCCGGCGCGCTGCTGCGCGACCCTGTGAAGGTCTCCGTGGCGCCGCCGGCGACGACGGTAGAGCGGGTGGCCCAATCGGTAATGTTCGTGCCGCAGTCCGAGAAGCGCGGCGTGCTGGCGCGGGTGCTGCGTCAGCCGCACATGGTCCGTACACTGGTATTCGCCCGCACCAAGCATGGCGCCGACCGGATTGTGCAGCATCTCGCCGCGACAGGTGTGAATGCGAGCGCAATCCATGGCAACAAAAGCCAGGGACAGCGCGAGCGGGCCTTGTCGGATTTCCGCAGCGGCCAAGTGCCCGTACTGGTCGCAACCGACATTGCGGCGCGCGGCATTGATGTCGACGGTGTAACCCATGTCATCAATTACGATTTGCCTGACGTGCCCGACGCCTATGTTCACCGCATCGGCCGCACCGCGCGCGCCGGCGCCACTGGCAGTGCGATCAGCCTTTGCGATGATACCGAGCGCGGGGCTCTAAAGGGCATCGAGCGGCATATCCGCCAGAAGCTGCCCGTCGCCGCCTGAAAACCTGGCGGCGACCTGACGATGCGTTGTGAATTGAGCCGAAACCCAGCGTGCTTGGGCACAAGGTTTTCCGCTTTATTTCACGACGCGGCACGCGCGAAATGTCAGGCCAGAATGTTCACAATGTTGCTGGATTTGTCGTTCACAGTCCGTGACGTCCCGGTGCTGGCACCCGCATCATCGGCCTTGGGCTTGTCCGCGCCGCGTGGTGCGCCGCTTCCGGGCGGCGGGCCCGGCGGGGGCACATGGCTCGCGGCCGCCAAGGATGAAACTGTGCTCATGTACGATCCTCCAGCAAGTGCCGTCGGAAAATGTCACGCGTTGGTTTACAAACCGCTAAGCGGCACGGGAAAAATGTTTAGGCATGCAATGAACGCAGATAATGAAATGTTCGCGCCGCCGCCGACGAGGTAGGGTGACCGCGGCAATGGTGGGTGCGACAGGGATTGAACCTGTGACCCCCGCCGTGTGAAGGCGATGCTCTGCCGCTGAGCTACGCACCCTGGGTCCGTGATGTGCAAACCACGTTTATAGGCGGGCTTTTACGGCGGCCCCGGGACACATGCAAGCCCCATGGGGAATGCCACCCTCTTGCAAGTTCCCGCGGGTTTGCCCCTGGCGGACCCGCGCGTCCTCCACATATTGGCAGGGCGGAGAACCCCCGCATTGGTACAAGATGTAACGCGAAGGGCGGTTGTGGCACCCTTCAACCCGCGCCTATACTATAGTCACGCGAATCAACCGGCGGATCATGCCCGACTTTGACCAGACCAAAACACTCCTTGGGCTCACCGTGCAAATCGTTTCAGCGCACGTGAGCAACAATCAGATACCCGCCGCGCGGCTGCCGACGCTGATACAGCAGGTGTATGCTGCCCTATCGCACACCATCGTCGAAACGCCGCGGCACATTGAGCCGGAGAAATCGGTGCCCGCCGTGGCACCTAAGAAATCGGTATTCCCCGACTATATCATTTGCCTCGAAGATGGCCGGCGCATGAAGACGCTGAAGCGTCATTTGCGTAGCACATACGACATGAGTCCGGAACAATATCGCGAGAAGTGGGACCTGCCCGCGGATTATCCCATGGTGGCGCCAAGTTATGCGGCGCGACGCTCCAACCTCGCCAAGCAACTCGGGCTGGGCCGCCGCGCGGCCGCGGCCGAAAACAGCGTTGAAACCCAGGAGCCACTCGAGCAAATGCCTGCGCGCCCCTGGCAAATCGTGTCGGCGCCGGAGCCAGCCGCACCGCCGCCGACGGCCGAGCGCAAGCCGGAACCCACGCTCAATAGCGTGTTCGGCAATTTCCCGAAAGCTGTTGGCGAGAACGACGAAAACGAGGCGCAGGTGGAGGCTGTCGAGCCGGGCCAACGGCGCGCGGCGCGCAAGCCGTTTTCCAAGCAGCTCGCGCGGACGATGCGTCCTTAGTAACGACGCAGTTCTTTTCTGAAGAAAAGAACCAAAAGACTTTTGATTTTTGATGCAATCCCGGCCTCACAGGATTTGACTTCTGCCGTTTTGCCGGCGCAGGAAAAAAAGTCTTTTGGTTCTTTTCTTCAGAAAGGACCTGCTTCCTTTCTTCCTAAGCCTGCTTAACAATTGTGTATAACCCGACATCAATCGCGCCGGCGCGAAACCCTCCTTCGCAGTACTGCAAATAAAACCGCCATTTGCGGCGAAAACGTTCGTCGAATCCTTGCGCGCGTATGACATCCCATGCCGCCTCGAAACGGCGGTGCCATTCCGCCAGCGTCCGCGCGTAGCTTTCGCCAAATTTCTCCAGACCCTCCAGCGACAGGCCCGCGGCTTCGATTTCACGGCGCATGATCTCCACCGTCGGCAGCATGCCGCCGGGAAATACATGCCGCTGGATGAAATCGGGACGGCGCAGATAGGTCGCGAAGCGATCTTCCGCAATCGTGATGACCTGCAACACGGCACGGCCGCCGGGCGCCAGGCACGCCTGAAGCTTGCTGAAGAAATCGGTCCAGTGCGCGGCGCCCACTGCCTCGAACATTTCGATCGAGACAATGCGGTCGAAAACGCCGGTCACGTCGCGATAATCCTGCAGCTTGATGTTCGCGGGCAACCCTTCCACGCGCGCCTGTGCCGCCGCGAGCTGCGCCGGCGATAGCGTCACACCGGTCACTTGCACGCGCGCCTCCGCCGCCAGCAGGCCGGCCAGGCCGCCCCACCCGCAGCCGATTTCCAGCACCCGCTGCCCGCGATGGACGTCGAGCAGCGCCACGATCCGTGCCTGCTTGGCGGCTTGCGCCTGCTCCAGCGTCATGTCCGGCGCCGTGTACAAAGCCGACGAATAACTCATGCCGAAATCGAGCCAGGCCGCATAGAAGTCGTTGCCGAGGTCGTAGTGCGCCTCGATATTCCGGCGTGCGCCGCGCCGCGAATTGCGCCGCATGGCGTGCCGCACGCGCCGGTACAGGCGCGATGCCGCGGTGCCCTCCGAATAATCTTCAACCACCTCGAAATTCAGCGCCGCCAGCTCGATGAACGCGGCAATATCCGGACTGTCCCAGTCGCCATCCAGATAGGCCTCGGAAAACCCGAGATCGCCGCTGAACAGCAGCCGCCGCAGGGCACGCCAACGATGCAGCACCAGCTCGGCCGCGGGACCCGACTGCACGCCCAAATTGGCCACCCGCACGCCCGACGGCGTCGTAATAACCAACGACCCGCAGCGTAAGCGCGTACTGATCAGGCGACGGAGTGCAAAGCCCGATAGCCCGGCCCACACACCACGCCGGCCGGCGGAATGATCGCGCATTTCGGTCATGATATTATCGTTACCGCACCCTGCGGCGCCGGCGGCGCCGGCCTCAGTTTCAAACCTTTGAGCCATAATTTCAAAGCTTCCCAATGTATGCCAAACAGAACAGAAAGGCCCAGCCACGGCATCCTCATTGCGGCGCGCAGCAGCGCCGTATCGTTCAATGCCTGGCGCCGGCCGGTGAAGGACGCGGCCAGCACCACGCCATCGGCGTCCGATGCCGCAATGAACACGCCAACCCGCGGGCCGGGCAACGCCACGCGAAAGCGATAGCGCAAATCCATGGCCATGAACGGCGAGACATGAAACATCTTGGCACAGGATTGCCGCACCGGCACGCCGTCGTCCAGAACGCCGCCGTCCAGAACCGGCAGCAGATACGAATGACGCTGCCCAAATGTATTGTTCACTTCGTATAGCATAGCCTGTAACTTTCCGTCCGGCGCAAAGCAGAAAAAAACCGTCAGCGGATTGAACGCATGCCCGAACACGCGCGGCATGCACAATACCCGTACCGCGCCCCCGGCCTGCAGGCCGGCCGCCGCCAACTGCGCATCGATCCAGACGCGCAGCCCGCGCGGCGTGCCGTCGCCGTGATCGCGCTGAAAGAAGCTCACCATCCCTGCACAATCGAATCCGAACCAGCGCAGGCCGCGCGCCAGGAACGGTGCCTCATCGAGGTCCAGCAGAAGCATGAAAATGCGATATTGTAACGCATGCGCTACCGGGCGGCGGCGATCATGCGTGACCCAGCCATGATAGAGCGCGCTCTGCGTCACGCCGCAAAAGCCATTTCCGGCGGCATGTAGATGCGCCCGGATTCGGCTTCGACCCGCCAGGGCCGGCGCACGCCGCCCGCCGCTTCGGCCACCGCCAGGCCGGCCTGCAAGCCATCCTCGTGGAAGCCCGACCCCATCCACGCGCCGCAGAACCAGGTGCGCCGCGCGCCCTGCAATGCCCAGATCCGCTTCTGCGCTGTTAAACTCGCCGTATCGAACAAAGGATGCGAAAATGATTGCGCGGCAAACAGCAGGCCCGGCGCCGGCTCACGCCATGGGTTCAGGGTGACGAACAAATCCGCACCCGAAATACCCTGCAGCCGGTTCATCCAATACGTCACGCAGGGTGGCCCATCGGCATTGTTGCGGCGGCCGACAAAATTCCAACTGCTCCACACGGCGCGCCGTTGCGGCATCAGCGACGCATCGCCGTGCAGCACGGCACGGTTTGGCACATCGCGAAACGCGCCGAGCACTGCACGCTCGGCCGCATCGGCGTCGGCCAGCAGCGCCAGCGCGTCCGCGCCATGCGTCGCCAGCACGACATGGTCGAAATCGCGCGCGCCACCGTTCGCATCGCGCACCGTAACCCCCCCGGCACGGCGCGCGACGCCAACCACTTCGCAGCCGCTGAGTATTACGCCGGCGAATTGCGCACGCAGGCGGGCGACGTATTCGCGCGCCCCGCCCTCCACGGTGCGCCAAAGCGGCCGATCGCGCAGCCGCAGCAGACCGTGGTTGTCGCAAAACCGCAGGAACGCCACCGCCGGCTGATCGCGCACGGCGCCCGGCGGACACGACCAGATCGCCGCCGCCATCGGCAGCAGGTTGTCACGCTGGAACGCAGCCGAAATACCGTGCCGGTCCAGCCACGCGCCAAGGCTCATGTCGTCGGGCGGCGCCGCCAGCCGCCCGATCCGGTACAGGCGCAATAAGTTAAGCAGCATGAGCCAGAAGCGCGGCCGCGCCACGTTGCGGCGCTGGGCGAACAACGCCGCCAGATCATGCCCGCCGAATTCGAAAGCGCCATCCTCCAGCGACAGGCCCAGTGACATGCAACTCGCCTTTGTGGGCACATCCAGATGGCGGAACAAGGCAGTCAGGTTCGGGTAGGTGTGTTCGTTATAGACAATGAAACCCATATCCACGGCCGCAGCCCCGCCGCCGCCGCCGATCCGGCGCGGCACCTCCACGGTGCAACTATGGCCGCCGATGCGGGGCCACGCCTCGTACAGCGTTACCGCATGACGCCTGGACAGCAGCCAGGCGCAACTCAGGCCGGCGATGCCGCTGCCGATCACCGCAATCCGTTGGCCGCCCTCGCCCTTCCGCACCGCCCCACCCCACGCGCATCCCGTTGCCTAACGCCATACGTCGCCTCTTGGGACACGGATGCGTGGCTTTCGAGTGTTTACATGGTAGCGGTTTTACAGAGCGCATCCATGTTAACTGTGGCGGCGTAGAGCACTCGGGTAGGAAGCCGTTCCTTTCTGAAGAAAAGAACCAAAAGACTTTTGCGCTTGATGCAGTCCCCGACCTGTCGGCGATGGCCCGAACCGATTTGCCGGCGCCGGGCCAAAGTTTTTTGGTTCTGTTCTTCGGAAAAGAACTGCTTCCTTGACCCTTTGCACGACCTCCAAGAGGAACCTCTCTTGCCGCTCACCCCCCTCTTCGCGTTCGCCGCACTTTGGCTCGCCGCCGCCATGTCGGGTGCCTGGGCGCTGCAGCGCGCCACGCATAATTGCGGGTGGGTGGACGCGGTATGGTCCGGCGCCCTCGGCATCGGCGCCGCGGTGGCGGCGCTGGTGCCCCCGCCCGGTGCTGCCGGGCCGTACACGCGGCAATACCTCGCCGCCGCGATGGTGCTGGTGTGGGGTGCCCGGCTGGCCGCGCACATTGCGCGCCGCACACCGGCCACCCCGGAGGATCCGCGCTACGCCGAATTCCGGCGCAACTGGGGCGCTTCGTTTGAAATGCGGCTGTTCGGGCTGCTGATGACCCAGGCGGCGGCCGCTTGGGTGCTACTGGCGGCCGTGGTGCTTGCGGCCCGCGACCCGGCGCGCTTTCCCGGCTGGCTCGATCTGGCCGGCGCGCTGGTTCTAGCTGGCGCCGTCGCCGGGGAGTCGGTGGCGGATGCGCAGATGCAGCGCTTTCGCGCAAGGCGCTTGGGCGGCGTATGCGACGAGGGCCTGTGGAGCTGGAGCCGGCATCCCAACTATTTCTTCGAATTCCTGGCCTGGTGCGCCTACCCGCTGCTCGCGCTCGACGCCGTCGCGGCGTACCCGCAAGGCCTGCTTGCGCTGGCCGCTCCGGCGCTGATGTTTTTTCTGTTGCGCTACGTGTCCGGCGTGCCGCCGCTTGAACAATCGATGCTGGCGCGCCGCGGCGACGCGTTTCGGTCGTATCAGGCGCGGGTGAACGTATTTTTTCCCATGCCTCCCCGTAACAGATAAAAGTTTCTTGGTTCTTTTTTTCAAGAAAGAACTGCTTCCTTGCTACTTAGAGTGATTGCGCAATGAACATAGCCTCCCTAGCCACCAGCGCCGCCGAGCAAATGGACCTGCCCGATCCGCTGTTGCGCGCCGCGATTACCGCTATGGTGACACGTAGCGCCCGCCAACTCGCGCGTCCGGGCCAGACGACTGAGCGCGCCTTCGCCGAAACAATGCGTGATCTGCCGGTCGCCCTGCACACCGAAGCGGCCAACGCGCAGCACTATGAATTGCCGCCTGAATTTTTCGGCTACATTCTCGGAATCCACCGCAAATATTCGAGCTGCCTCTACCCCATCGGCACCGAAACGCTCGACGTAGCCGAGGGCGCTGCTTTGGAGAGAAGTTGCGCGCTCGCCGGGTTGGCAGACGGCCAGCGCATCCTGGAGCTCGGCTGCGGCTGGGGCAGCCTTTCGTTGTACATGGCTGAACTTTTGCCCAACGCCCACATCGTCGGCGTTTCAAATTCGGCCGGCCAACGCGCTTATATAGAGGCCACCGCCGCTTCACGCAGCCTGCGCAACTTACGCATCATGACCGCCGACATGAACGATTTCGACACAGATAAGAAATTTGACCGTATCGTTTCGATTGAAATGTTCGAGCACATGTCGAACTGGGCCGCCCTGCTCGGCCGCATGCGCGGCTGGCTGGCCCAGGACGGGCGCGTGTTTCTGCACGTTTTCACGCACCGCACCACACCCTACCGCTTCGACCACGAGAACGGCGCCGACTGGATTGCCCAACATTTTTTCACCGGCGGCATCATGCCCAGCCACGGATTGATCGGTGCGTTTTCCGATATTTTTTCCATCGAGGCAGAACAACGCTGGTCCGGCACGCATTATCAACGCACCGCGCTGCAATGGCTGGAAAATTTCGACCGCCATCGCGCGGCGATCGACCCGATATTGCGCGAAACCTACGGCGCGGCGGCGCCGGTGTGGGCGCGGCGGTGGCGGCTTTTCTTTCTGGCGGTGGCGGGGTTATTCGGGCACGGTCGCGGAGAGTTTTGGGGGGTTAGTCAGTATCGGTTGCGGGCGGCGTGAGATGAGGCAGGATGCAGTTCTTTTCTGAAGATAAGAACCAAAAGACTTTTACGCTCCGCCCGCGAAAAGGCTGATTCTATGCGCGATCGGTTAGGGATTGCATCGAGACAAAAGTCTTGTGGCTTTTTTCTTTGAGAAAGAACTGCTTTCTTAACCGCCCGTCCAGGACGCAAGCAGATCAACCACGGCCTGAGCGGACATGTAGCGGGCATTTGCCAGCGCGAAGACGTCGTTGCCGTTGAGCACCTTGCCGTCGGGCGTTACCACCAGCACGGTCGGCGCCGCGGTCAGCTTTACGCCGTAGTGCTGAGCAATGTCGGTATTCTTGGTGAAGCGTCCGACATCGATATAAACGGTTTCGAAATGCTGTGCCGACCAGGTTTGCACCTGCGGCATGTCCAGCACCCCCGCCAGCATGCGGCAATCCGGGCACCAATTGCCGCCGAAATCGAGCAGCACCTTGTGGCCGGAGGCATGTGCCGCCATGAACGCGGCCGCCACCGCGGCATGCGCGTCGGCCGTCTCATCGTAGGGTTTTGCGACGGGCGTCGCCTTCCCAGGTGGGACTGCGGGCGCGGCTGCGGCGACAAAAATCGCCGCCACCGCCCAGAAAGCTTTGTGCATCATCGGTTCCTACAATCTAGGTAGGAATACAAGAGCGCCGAAGACCGCCCGTCAAGCAGGATAAACCATTCTGAAATAGCAAAAGTTTTTGCTTCTTTTTTCAAAAAGAAGACTTCCTTTCTTCCTCTTAAGGCCAACTGCCCGTCCTGTTCCGCTCCTGCTCCGGCGTAAGCCGCGAAGGCCCATCCGCTATGCCGCTCGGATGGTCCGGCAGAGAAGCCGGGTCCGAAAAACACTGCGGCACCCCCAGCGTTCGTGTGCAGAATTCGGTCGGCACCCGCGGCGCTTCCTTGTGGCGGCAGTAGCTCTCCCCCTTGTCCAGCCGCACGATTGAGCAGTCGCGCCCCGACACCAATGAGTAGGCCATATCGAACCCATCCCGCCCGAACACCGCCACGCTGGCGGCGTCCGCCGCCGCCACCGCGACCACCGGCGTCGCCGCCGGGTGACACGCGGACAGGCCGGGCGCCAAGGTTAGGGCCAGGAGTGTAGCAGAGTGCCGCATCACAAGACTGTGGCGCGGCCCTGGTAAAGCAAACGGAAAGGCTGCCTCTGGCCTTGAGGCGGCCAGGGCCGCTATACCGCCCGCCACTGAGCGTTTTGGGCGGACCGCGTGCCGGATATTTTTGACGAAGTCAGTGAAGACTTGCGGGCCGATCAGGCGCGCTCGCTGTTACGCCGCTATGGCGGCCTGATGGTGCTCGCCATGCTCGCCACTCTGGCGGCCGTCGGCGGCTATACCTGGTGGCAGGATCGCCAGCAGGCGACGAGCGACGCGGTGGCGATGCAATTCCTCGCCGCCCAAAAAGCCACCGAGCTCGCGCTGCCGCCGAAAAACCTGGCTGACCGGTTCGCCGCCATCGCCGCGCATGGCCCGGACGGCTACCGGCTTCTGGCGGAGCTTCAACTGGCGGCGCTGGACTGGGACGCCGGCCGCCACGACAAGGCTGTTGCCGAGTGGCGCGCCGTATCGAACGACACCAGCGCCCCGCAAGTGCTGCGCGACCTGGCCACCGTGACCAGCGTGCAGCAGCGGATCGACACCGGTGACGGGCCGGCGCTGAAGGCTGAGTTGCTGCCGATTCTACAAGGCGCCAGCGCCTTCAAGCCCTATGCCGTCCAAATAAATGCGTTGCTCGATTTGCGGCTCGGCCGCACCAAGGAGGCGGTTGCCCTGATGCGTGAGTTGCTGAGCGATCCGAACACCCCGCAGGGGTTGCGGCAGCTGACCCAGAGCCTGCTGTCTGCCGTGGGCAGCGATGCGGGTGTCGCCCCGTGAGCAAGCCGCCCCCCCCGCGCCAGCCATCGTCTGGCGATTCCGATATAAGCCTGCGTCTCGGCCGCCGCGCAGCGCTCGTCATGCCGCTGGCGCTGGGCGGCTGCAGTTGGTTCGACTGGCTCACCGACGACGCCAAGCCGCCGATCCACGGCCATCGCGAGCCCGTACTGCAGCCATCGCGCGGCCTGGTGGTGGATGCCGTGGCCGACGTGACCTTGCCGCCCGTCGTCTCCAATGCCGCCTGGGCTCAGCAGGGCGGCGACCCGGCCCATGTCGGCGGCAACCTGGCCGGCGGGCTCACCAAGGCGTGGTCGCGCAATATCGGCGCCGGCGGCGACTACCGCACCCGCATCACCTCGCAGCCGCTCATCGTCGGCGGACAGATTTTTACCTATGACGCCGATGGCGTGATCGCGGCGTGGGACCTCGGCGGCGGCCAGCGCGTCTGGACCCGGTCCACCAAACCGCCGAAAAACCGCAGCGGCAATCTTGGCGGCGGCATTTCGGAAGACGGTGGACGCATTTACGCCGCCACCGGCCGCGCCGAGGTGATGGCCTTGAACGCCAGCGACGGGACCATCCTCTGGCGCAAGCCGCTCGGCTCGCCGGCGCGCAGCGCGCCGACCGTGGTGGGCGGCAGCCTGTTCCTGTGCACGATCGACCAGCAGATGCTGGCGTTTTCGGCCGAGAACGGCACGCCGCTCTGGACCTTCCAGGCCACCAAGGCGGATTCGGGCGTGCTGGCAACCGCCTCGCCGGCAGTGTCGAACGGCCTGGTGGTGGCGGGCTTCGAGTCGGGGGACCTGGCCGCGGTGGCCAGCGACACCGGCACCCTGGCCTGGAGCGACAATCTCGGCACCCTGAAGGGCACCGCGAGCCTGCTGGAATTTGCCACCGTCCGGGGCGCGCCAGTGATCGATGGCGGCCTGGTTTATGCCATCGGCCTGGGCGGCCTGATGGCGGCGCTGGATCTGCGCAGCGGCCGCCGGGTGTGGGAGCGCGACGTGCCGAGCGGCAACACCCCGTGGCTGGCCGGCGATACGCTGTTCATTATCGACACCGATCAGCGCGTCGCCGCAATGTCGAAGGTGGATGGCACCGTGCATTGGGTGGCGCACCTGCCGCAGTTCGAGAATGTGAAACGAACCAAGGGGCTCATTTCGTGGACCGGCCCCGCGTTGATTGCCGGCAAGCTGATTGCGGCCAGCACCAACCAACATCTTTCGGTGCTCGATCCGCTGGATGGTAGAATTGTATCCGATCTCGATCTGAGCTCCAGCGTGTCGCTGTCCCCCGTGGCGGCCGAGGGAACCGTGCTGATCTTGTGCGACGACGCGACGCTGACGGCCTACAAATGAAGGAAGGAAACAACGGCCTGGAGCAAGAGTTTTCCGGTTCTTTTGTGCAAAAAAGAACTGCTTCTCATGTATACGCGTGGTGACTCCCACCGTCGTCATCGCCGGCCGCCCCAACGTAGGCAAAAGCACGCTATTCAACCGTCTGGCCGGCCGCCGTTTCGCCCTCGTCGCGGATACTCCCGGGGTGACGCGCGACCGCAAGGACGCGGAGGCCATGTTACGCGGCCGCCTGGTGCGCCTGGTGGACACCGCGGGCCTGGAGGAAAGCGCCCCCGAAACATTGTTCGGCCGCATGCGCGCCAGCAGCGAGGCCGCCGTCGCGCAGGCCGATCTGGTGGTGTTCGTGGTGGACGCGCGCTCCGGCATCATGCCGGCCGACGCGCATTTTGCGACCTGGTTGCGGCGCCAGAACGTGCCGGTGCTGGTGGTGGCAAACAAGGCCGAAGGCCGTGGCGGCGCCGCCGCGGCGATGGAAGCGTTTTCGCTGGGCCTGGGCGAACCGCTCGCGGTTTCCGCCGAGCACGGCGAGGGAATTGCCGACCTCATGGGCGAAATCGCCTACCGGTTGCCGCCGGAAGAGATGGATGACCTCGTTGCCGAGGACGATTCCGGCCCTCCACGCCCCTTGAAACTTGCCATCGTCGGCCGGCCGAACGCGGGCAAATCGACCCTGCTGAACCGGCTGCTGGGCGAGGCACGCATGATTACGGGCCCGGAACCTGGCCTGACCCGCGATGCGGTCTCCGCCATATTGCATGACGCCGATGGCGACGTGGAACTGGTGGACACCGCGGGATTGCGCAAGCGCGCGCGGATCGAGGCGCCGCTCGAAAAAATGTCGGTCAGCGCCAGCATCGAGGCGTTGAAAATGGCCGAAGTGGTGGCGCTGACGGTGGACGCGACCGAAGGGCTGCACGAGCAGGATTTGCAAATCGGCCGCCTCATCGAGCGCGAGGGTCGCGCCTGCGTGCTGGTGCTCAATAAATGGGATGCGGTGGAGGATCGGCAAAAAACCCGGCAGGCCATATCGGATCGGCTGGAAACATCGCTGACACAAATGCGCGGCATTCCCGTCGTTACTTTGTCCGCCATGACCGGCGCCGGCGTCGACAAATTCCTGCCGGCGGTACGCCGCGCGCATCTGATTTGGAACATGCGTGTTCCCACCGGCGAATTGAATCGCTGGTTCGAAAAGGCGCAGGAAAGACATTCGCCGCCCATGGTCGAAGGACGGCGTTTGAAACTGCGCTACGTCACGCAGGCCAAGGCGCGTCCGCCGACCTTTTTGGTGTTCGGCACCCGCGCAGAACAGATGCCCGAGGAATATCAGCGCTACCTGGTGAACAGCCTGCGCGAAAAATTCGACATGCCCGGCACGCCGATCCGTATCCAGTTGCGCGGTACCAAGAACCCCTATGTCGACGAAGGGCGCCCGTGACAGCGCCGCGGACCATCCGCGCGAACAATATCGATTTCGCGTACGACGAGGCCGGCGCCGGCGACGATATTGCCTTGTGCCTGCACGGCTTTCCCGAAAGCCGCTTTTCCTGGCGCCATCAGTTGCCGGTCCTGGCGCAAGCCGGCTGGCACGCCGTGGCGCCCGACCTGCGCGGCTACGGTGACACGACACGGCCAACCGGGCGTGCGGCCTATGAACTGCGCCACCTGGTCGACGATGCAGCCGCGCTGTTCGATGCGTTCGGCGCCCGCCGCCGCCTTCTGGTGGCGCACGACTGGGGCGCGGTCATTGCGTGGCAATTCGCCATCGAGCGGGCACGTCCGCTGGACGGTCTCGTCATCATGAACGTGCCGCATCCTGCCGTCATGCGCGCCGTGCTGCGGCGAAGCCCGGCGCAATGGCGGCGCAGTTGGTACGTCTTCTTTTTCCAGTTGCCCGTCCTCCCCGAGGCCATGCTCGGCGCGCGCGGCGCACGCGGCATCGGCGAGGCCTTTGTCGGCATGGCCGTCGACAAATCCCGCTTCCCGAAAGACGTGCTGGACAATTACCGTTCGAATGCAAGCCGCCCGGGTGCGCTTACCGCAATGCTCAACTATTACCGGGCGAACTTCTTAACCATTTGGCGCAACCAGCCAACACCCAACATCGAGGTGCCAACGCTGATGATCTGGGGCGAGCAGGATACCGCGCTCGGGCTGGAACTGACGGAGGGATACAGTAATTACGTCAGCGATTTTACCCTCCAGCGGCTGCCCGGGGTGTCGCACTGGGTGCAGCAGGAGGCGCCGGAGAGGGTTAATCGGGTTTTGCTGGACTGGTTAAGAAGGAAGTCGTTCTTTTTTAAAAAAGGACCATTTCTTGAAGAGTAAAAGTTTTTTGGTTCTTTTTTTCAAAAAAGAACTACTTCCTTTCTCCCTTCGGATGCGAAGCCCGCCAAACCGCCAGCAGCTTTTCGCCGTCCACCGCGGTGTATCGCTGCGTCGTCGAAAGGCTCGCATGGCCGAGAAGATCCTGTATGGCGCGCAGATCGGCGCCACCCGCCAGCAAATGCGTGGCGAACGAATGGCGCAGCGCGTGCGGCGTCGCGTGCTCCGGCAGACCGGCCATGCGGCGATAATGGCGCAGCACGCGCTGAGCCACGCCGGCGTTGAGGCGATCGCCACGCAGGCCAACAAACAACGGCGCCGCGGGATCGGACCGGGCCGGATGCAGTTCAAGCCACGCCGAAATCGCCTTCGCCACGGCCGGCAGCACCGGCACCAGCCGCTCCTTGGCGCCCTTGCCGATCACCCGCAACGGCTGCCCGGCCTTCGGCGCATTTGCCACATTCAATGACAGCGCCTCGGCAATGCGCAAGCCGCCCCCATACAGCAAGGTAAATAACGCGGTGTCGCGCGCCTGCATCGCGGCGTCGTCGGTCGCCTCCCCAATATCCTCGGCCACCGCCCGCGCCTGCGCCGGCGCAAGCGCCTTTGGCAACGGTGGCGCAATTTTCGGCGTCGCCAGCAGGCGCGCCGCGGTCACATCGATGCCATGCCGCCTTGCGAGATAACGGAAAAAACTGCGCACCGCCGACAAATGCCTAGCGCGCGTGCGATTGCCACGGCCCTCGCCCGCCTCCGCCGCCAGCCACGCCCGCATGTCCGCCTCGCGCAGGGCCGCCAGATCGGCGGTCGTCGGCTGCGCCCCCAGATGGAAGGTGAGGAACGCTAAAAAGAAGCGCAGGTCGCGACCGTAAGCGTCCACCGTCAGCGGCGACGCGCGCCGCTCCTGCGCCAGATAGGCGAGGAATAACTCAGCCGACTCGCTTGCGGTTGCCATTTCACCACATAAGGAAGACTTCTTTTGAAAAAAGAAGCAAAAACTTATGCTATTTGGTGGCGATTTCCCAGCATATCATGTCGCCGTCTTCCGCATCGGTGCGGGTGCCGGTGCGCACGAATCCGTTTCGTTCTAGCACACGCTGCGACGCGATGTTGTGAATGGAGGTGTCCGCCCGCACCAGGGCCACGCGCGGGTCGCCGCGCGCCCACGTCAGAACATCGGCAATCGCCCTGCGCGCCGCGCCCCTACCCCGGCGCGCGGGCGCTATCCCATACCCGATTACGATTTCGGCGTTTGCGATCGATACCTTCATGACCGAACAGAGACCAACGATCTCGTTCGCCTCAACAATCAGCCATGCCGCCGGCGCGAAGTGCGGCCGCACCGTAACAGCCAGCCCCTGAAGCATCCGCAATACCTCCGGTTTTTCCCAGTCAGCGTCAACAAGCTGCCATGGCGCCGGCGCCACGCCACAAATCAATTGCGCGAATGCGGAATCGTCCGCCTCAATGAGCATGGCACGCTTCAGAAAAAAGTTTTTTGTTTCTTTTTTTCAAAAAAGAACTACTTCCTTTCTGTCCCAGGCAGCCGGTTGAGCGAGCCGCGAACACATTGTAACCTGCGCACGCAATCGACGGAAAGCCCCAGCAATGCGCATGCCCCATACCGCCCTTGCGTGCGCCGCCCTCCTTCTCACACCGGCCGCCGCCCCGCCACCGCAGGACCAGGCCAGCATCGAGCGCCAATTCGATGCCGCCATCCACCCCGACGATTTGCGCGGCTGGATGAAAACCATGGCGGCCGAGCCCAACCAGGTCGGGTCGCCGCATGATCGTGCCAATGCGGATTTCGAACTGAACCTGTTCAAACAATGGGGCTGGGACGCCCATATCGAGCCATTCGAGGTGCTCTATCCCACCCCGATCGCCGAGGCGCTCGAACTCACCGCACCCGCGAAATTCACCGCCACGTTGCAGGAACCCGCGGTCGCCGGCGACGCCACCTCCGCGCGCACCGCCGGCGCCCTCCCCGCCTACGTGGCCTACCAGGGCGACGGCGACGTCACCGCGCCCCTTGTCTATGTCAATTACGGCATGCCGGACGACTACAAGACATTGTACCGGCTTGGTATCGACGTACGTGGAAAAATCGTCATCGCCCGCTACGGCCAGGGCTGGCGGGGCCTGAAACCGAAACTGGCGCAGGATCACGGCGCCATCGGCTGCATCATCTATTCCGACCCCGCAAATGACGGCTACGGCGTCGCCAAGCCCTACCCCGATGGCCCCGGCCGGCCGCCGCACGGCATTCAGCGTGGCTCCGTGGCCGATATGACAATCTACCCCGGCGATCCCCTGACCCCCGGCGTCGGCGCCACGCGCGATGCCAAACGTCTCACCCGCGCCGAGGCCACAACCATCCTGAAAATTCCCGTGCTGCCGATTTCCTATGCGGATGCGCAGCATTTCCTGGCACCGCTCGAAGGCCCGGTGGCGCCCGAGGCCTGGCGCGGCGCGCTGCCGATCACTTACCATATCGGCCCCGGACCAGCCACGGCGCACCTGATGGTGAAATCCGAATGGGGCATGAAGACGATCTATGACGTTATCGCAAGTATCCGCGGTTCGGACTACCCCGACCAGTGGATCGTGCGCGGCAACCATCACGACGGCTGGGTGTTCGGCGCCAGCGATCCGCTGTCCGGCCAGGTCGCCCTGATGGCCGAGGCGCAGGCGATCGGCGGCCTGCTCAAGCAAGGCATCCGGCCGAAACGAACCCTCGTCTATGCAAGCTGGGATGCCGAGGAGCCGATGCTGGTAGGCTCCACCGAATGGGCCGAAACCCACGCCGAGGACCTGAAAAAGCACGCCCTCATCTACATCAATTCGGACGAAAACGAGCGCGGAACGCTCGCGGTCGGCGGCAGCCCCGATTTCCAGCACCTGGTAGCCGGTGTCGCCGCCGACGTCATGGATCCCGAAACGAACGTTCCCGTCGGCACGCGCGAACGCGCCAGCCTGCGCGTCGAGGCACTCGAACCGGACGCCTCGCCGCGCATTGTCGCGGCGGCGGCCGCCGCCGCCGAGCCCGGCCGCGACGTGCCCCTGGCGCCGCTCGGCTCGGGCTCCGATTTCTCTACTTTTTTGCAACATCTCGGCCTGCCCGCGCTGGATGTGACCTACGAGGGCGAAGGCGAGCTCGGCGGCGTCTATCACTCCGCGTACGACACGTTCGAATTTCACAGCCGCTTCGTCGATCCCGGCTTTATTTACGATTCGCTGCTCGCAAAAACCGTCGGCCGCCTCGTTCTTCGCAGTGCCAATCGCGCGCTGCCGCAACAACGTGCCAGCGACTTTGCCGATGCGGTCACAACCTATCTCGCGGAAGTCAAGAAACTCGCCGACACCGAGCGCCGCCAGGCCGAAACCCAGGCGAGCCTGCTGCACGATCATGCCTTCGCCCTCGCCGCCGATCCAACCAAGCCAGGCCGGCCGCCCAAGCCTCTCGACATGGTACCGTATTTCGAGTTCGCGCCATTGGACAACGCCATCGCGCGGCTCCGGCGCAGCGCCCACGCTTACGACGCCGCCCTGGCCAAGAATGGGCCCACCTTGCCCACCGATCGACTGGCACGGCTGCAAGCCAAGATGCTCACCATCGACCAGACCCTGGCCCCGGAGGAAGGGCTGCCCGGCCGGCCCTGGTACAAAAACCTAGTGTTCGCGCCGGGGCGATTTACCGGTTACGGCGCCAAAACGCTTCCCGGCGTGCGCGAGGCGATCGAGGATCGCCGCTGGGGCGATGCGGATCGTTACGCGCGCCTGACGGCGGCGGCGCTTAATGCGTATAGCGACAGGCTTGAAGAGGCGCGGGCTACGTTGGAGGAGGATTATTAGAGAAGGACAAGGAAGTAGTTTTTTTGAAAAAAAGAACCAAAAAACCTTGACGAAACCACAATACTTCAGTATCCTGGCCAAAACCTTAAAGTCAAAAGTTTTTTGTTTCTTTTTTTCAAAAAAGAAATACTTCTTCTCTTACTTTGGCGCAGCCCGCAAAATCGCCTTCGCCTCAACGCCACGACCCTGCCGCTCGACCGCATCCGCCAAGCCAATATGAAATGATGCGACCCAAGGGTCGAGTTCAATCGCCTGCCGGTAATGCCCCTCCGCGCCCGCGGCATCGTTATCCTCGATCAGGAGTTGCGCCAGTTGCGCGTGCAATTTCGCTTCCGATTGCCGCCGCGCCGGAACCGCCTCCTGCCGCTTGTGGCCGATGATCTGGGCGCGTAATAGTGCAGCTTCCGTTGATTTGGGGTCCAGCGCCAACGCCCGATCCGTCAGGGAAGCCGCCGCACCTTCCTCTCCCGCGGCAAGCAGGTGGCGCGCAGCCCTCAGCAGGCCGGAAACATGGCCGGGCTGCAGGGACGCGGCACGGGCGGCATATTTTGCCAGGTCATCATGCTTGCTCCTGGCGAGAACATCGCACAGGCTGTGATAAACCGCCGCTTCTCGCGGGAACCTCGAGACGGCCAGGCGCGCCCAATTCTCGGCGCCCACCATGTCGTTGCTGTCCATTAACGCTGCGACGACATCGATCAAGTTCTGCGGATTTTGCGGCTCCAGTCCCAGCGCCCGCAATGCCCATTCCAGCGCGTACCCCGGCTGGCCCAGCCGGCGTTGCGCCTGCGCGCAGAGACGATGCGCCAGCGGCGACATCGGCGCCTTGGCCAAAGCGCGCGTTGCGGCTGACAGAAGCGCGCTGGGATCGAGTTCGCCATAGCGCCTGAGTGTTTCCGGAAGCTCTGGCGTGATTTCCCCATGCATGTAGCGATGGGCGTATTCCTCGAACGTAAAGTAGCCTTCGTCATACACGAGATATCGTATATCTGGCGAAACGAACTCCAGCGCAAGAACGCGCCCCACATCCGGGTGCATGGGCGCAATGCGCCATTGCGGAAAGCCGAGATACTGCGCCGCTAGCGCATCTCCCGCCATCGCCTCGCCCACGAGTTCATTCAAAACGGGCCGCGCCACGATATGCAGAAGCCGCTCCGACGGATGGCCCGGCGAGAAGAATAGAGGATCGGACCGCAAATTTCCAAGCAGGAAATCGCAGACGCTGATGCCGGATATGCGGTCCCGGCGTCGTTGCCGGTCCATCGAAATTTCGAAAATACGCGGCAGGTTGCGCTGTTTCGCAAAGTCCAGATCGAGATATTGGCGCACGGCTTCCTGCGCTGGCACGTTCCGTACAATCATGCGGTTCAGAAATGTATCTCCGAATTCATGACCGTAATAATGGTCCGCCGGGAAGGTGGCATGGCGCGGATGGCGTTCGCGCGTTCCAAACGGCCACAGGAAATCACCCCGCATGTTCGGAATGCGCAGCCGAGCCTTGCCCGGGTCGATCAGGTCAGGCGGTATCGGATCGTCAACGTCAAAAACCTGATCCACCAGAATATCGGCTTGGGTAAATGCGTCTCGATGATGCGGATGGTCAAATCGCGTATGGTTGATATCGAGATAACGCGAAGTATCGCCATTGAGCGGACAAATCAACTCGGCATAAACCCGTGCAATATACTGCACCTGGCAGTTCCCATAAAACAATACCCGCCGTCCGCCCATTATAACCGCACACCAAAAAGTAAAAGTTTTTTGGTTCTTTTTTTTTCAAAAAAGAACTGCTTCCTTAACCTTTCTTCCTTCAAGCACCTGCAACAACCCATCCACCAAAGCATCCGCATCGGCCCGCGTACTCCGATGATTAAATATCCCTGCCCGTATCGCCAGCTTGCCATCAATGGTGGTCGTGCTGGGCGCCGCAATCCCCGACTCCTGCAAGTCCGCCACGAGTTCCTTGTTGAACCGGTTCAGATCAGCCACGTCTGCCACCACGCGAAAACACACGATGTTCAATGGCACCGGCGCCAGCAATTCCAGCTGCGACTCACGCCGAACCCGCGCGGCCAGGTGCTGTGCCACGTCGCAACCATTTTCCACCACGCGGCCGATCCCGTCCGCACCATAGGCGCGCAGGGTGAACCATATTTTAAGCGCCCGGAATTCGCGCGACAGGTCCGGGCCAAGGTCGCGCGGCCAGGGCGGGTTGCCGGCAATGCCGCGTTCCGCACCCTCCAGATAGGCCAGTGATTGCGCAAAGGTGGCGAGTTGCAGCGTGCGGTCGCGCACCAGCACGCACCCCGCATCGTAGGGCACCTGCACCCATTTGTGGAAATCGAACGCCAGGCTGTCCGCGCGTTCGATACCCCTCAGCAACGGTCGGTGGGCGGCCGAGAACGCCGCGGTGGCGCCGAACGCACCATCCACATGAAACCACGCGCCTGCCTCCCGCGCCACGTCGCCCACCGCCGCCAGATCATCGAACGCGCCGACATCGACCGTTCCCGCGGTGCCCACCACCAGAAACGGCTGCAACCCTGCCGCGCGATCGGCCGAAATCGCCTGGCGCAGCGCCAGCACATCCATGCGATGGCCGGCATCGAACGGAATAAGCCGCAGCGAGTCGGTGCCGAGCCCCGCCATGTCCATGGCGCGCGGAATGCAGCCATGCGCCGCAGCCGAGCCGTAGGCCGTCAGCTTGCGCCCCGCCACGCCACCGCTGCGCACCGCCGCCCCCACCGCGGCCCGCCGCGCAACGAGCAGCGCCACCATGTTGGCCATCGACGAGCCGCCGAGCAGAACCCCGCCCGCATCGCGCGGAAATCCCACGGCCTCGGCCGCCCACGCAATCACCTGCCGTTCCACCTCGATCGCCGCATGGTCGCGCCCACCGCAATTCGGGTTGAAAATGGCCACGAGCAGCTCGGCCAGTATGCCCGCCGCGGTGCCGCCCCCGTTCACCCAGCCGAAAAAGCGCGGGTGCTCGTTGCCAGCGCCATAAGGCAGCACCAGGCGCTGAAAGTCGGCATAAAGGTCGGGCAGTGCGGCACCTCCACGCGGCAGCACCACGCTTAATTCGGCGCGCTTTTCGGCCGGCATCTGCTCCCAAACCGGGCGGCCGCGGGCGTTCTGCAGCCAATCGAACATGTCGTCGAGCGCGCGGTGGGACAGGGCGCGGACATCCTGCCAATTTTCGGGGTCCAGGTCGGTGCGGGGGGGTGGCGAATCTGTCATACGGGGCGGATGCCATGAAGCTTGGCGACCCTCAATGGGGTTAAGGAAAGGAAGGCTTCTTTTTGAAAAAAGAAGCAAAAACTTTTGCTCTGTTCGCTGTTGCAACTTGCTGGGCAATTATTCTGGCGGCCGGGGAGCTGGCGGCCCGGGTGCCGGCGGGATGGGAGGGGAGTTGGGGCGATCAGGTCATCGCGCGGCAGGCGCACTTCATTGATCGGTTCTTTCCGTTCGATGCGCTCTGGTACGAGCGGATTGCCGCGCACGGTTATGTCTGGGACCCAAGCCAGCCGGAGCTGAAACAGGATATCGCGTTCTTTCCGCTATGGCCGCTCATGGCGCGCCTCGTTCTGGCGTGCGTCGGCTCACCTTACGCCGCGCGCTGTGTCATGGTGGGCCTTGCCGCCTGTTTCGCCTGCTTCTCCATTCTGGCGTTTCACCGCCTGGCGCTCCGCCTGCTGCCAGCCCCCACCGCACGACTCGCGACCTTGCTGTTCGCGCTCTACCCCGGCGCCAGCTTCCTTTTGCTATCGTACCCCACCGGCCTGATGAACCTGCTGTGCATCCTGGCGCTGCTCGCCCTGATGGACGGGCGCTTCTGGGAAGCGGCCGCGTGCAGCGGATTGGTCACCGCCATTGGCCCGCTCGGGCTCGGCACCGCCCTCACCGTATGGGCGTGCGCCGCCGCCCGTGCTTCGGGCAACGCAGAAGCGACCGTCCGGAGGGCGCCCTGGCGTGCCATCTTATGGCTCGGTGGCATCGGCCTGCTGTCCGTGGCCGGTCTGGCGGCATTTCTGCTTTGGCAATACGCAATGTTCGGTGACGCCTTCGCGTTCATAAAGGCGCAAGGCGCATGGGCCGCGCCGCTGCCGTGGCCGCGGCGCATTCCGCGCGCGATCCTGCAGGCGCTGATACTGCCGGACCTCTGGGCGGCGGCGCGCGAACTCAGCCACGCCGCGCGCGTGGAAACATCGGTGGCGTTACAGGCGAGCCTGGAAAAAGCCTTGCATCTGACGGCCGAGGCCATCGCCCTCGCGGGCCTTCTGGCATGCCGACAAATCGCCCCGCGGCCCGTGATGCTTCAAGGCGCATTTACCATGGCGCTGTTCATCTGGTTCCACAGCACGTCACGCCCCGGCAACTCAACCTTGCGGCTGACCTATTGCGTGATCGGCATGTTCTTCGGCATCGCATGGCTGTTGCGCCATCGTCGGCGGCTGGCGGCGTGCGTCGTGGGCACCTCGGCGTTCCTGCTGGCGGTCGGCGCGTTCCTCACCGCGGCCGGCTACCATGTGGTCTGACCGGTTGAGTTTCTTGACGGTATTGCAACGAAAACCCGCTTTGTTCGGGCTCGTGGTCATGCTCGCCTATCTGGCGCTGGTCATGCCAATGCTGGCGCGGCGCGGATTCGACAGTTCCGTATTCATTCTAGCGGGCGACAGGTATGTCACCGCCGGCCAAACGCCATCGCTCATCATCGTCCGCCGCCATTCCGACGGCTATGATGGACAATTCTATTACCGTCTGGCGCTCGGCCCCCTGGTGCCCCAGGCCCAGACATTCGGCGTCACGCTTGACCACCCGGCATGGCGCATGCAGCGCATTCTGCTGCCCGTGCTCGCGCGGATGGTGGCGGCCGGTCAGCCGGCGCTTGTGCCGGCCGCGTTTTTCGCGGTCAACCTTGCGGGTGTGTTTGCCATCGGCTGGATTGCCATGTCGATTGCGCGCGCCCGCGGCTTTCCGCCCGTCGTGCCGCTGGCAATCGTTGCGTGGCCCGGCCTGCTGATCGCACTGACGCACGATACCGCCGAGATCGTCACGGCGGCACTCCTCTTGGGCGGTGTGGCCGCGTGGCTGGCGCAACGTTGGGCCCCGGGCGCGGCGATGCTGGCGCTCGCCACCTTGACACGTGAAACCGCAATCCTCCTGGTCGCCGGCGTGGTGCTGGCCGGCCTGTGGAATTTGGTGCGGCCCAGTGCCGCACGCCGCGCCTGGGCGCAAGCCGGATGGGCGGCACTTGCGTTATTGCCGTTCTTCGCCTGGCGGCATGTCGTTTCGGTGATCTCGCACGATACGGCACAGGAACAAGCTGTGGCCCACAATGCAAGCTGGCCGCTGCTGGGCCTGGCGCAGACAATTCTCGCCAACGTGTTCAATCGCGCCGTCGGCATGGCGCGCAAATCGCGCGACCTGACAATGCGCGTCACCGTGCTGTACGGCGCGGCCCTGCTCGTGTGGTTCTGCACGCTTACAGCCCGGGCTGCGGCGCGCGCATTGCCGGATGACCGGTCCGGCCTTGTAATGGGATGGCTGCTGATATTGGCCCTCATGTCCCTGTTGACCGCGAATGGACCCTGGATCGACCCCACCGCCTGGCTGCGCGCTTTCACCGAATGCTGGGTGCTGGGCTGGATTCTGCTGGGTCTGGCGGGCGCCGCGCCGAGGCGCCCCTGGATGTCGCTCGCGCTGTCCATCCCGTTGCTGTTGCGCAACTGGGAACTCTGCTGGATCCAGACGAAGGGATGAACGAGCCAGCCAGCGACATCCCCGCACCCGCAGCCTCTGTGAAGACCCCGGCGCCGCGTGTCTGGGCATTCATCTGCCTGTTCTTCCTGGCCGGCACAGGCATCGGCCTGACGGACGTGCCTTATGCCTATCTCACTGTGCAAGGCTGGCTGCTTCCATCGGACATTGCCATAACAGCCCTGGTGTCGGGGTACATGTTGCAGGTTTCGCGTATTGCGCGGGTGCCGTCGTTTGGCGGCGCGTGGCTCGTACCCGCGTCTCTGGCGGCCGTGTTGATCCTGCAATTTCTGTCCGTGGCATGGTGGCCAAATTCCGGCGACGAGTATGGCTACCGGTTTTTGGCCGACACCTTGTTGCACGGCCGATTTTACAATCCGCCGGCGCCGGTTCCGGACATATTCGGATTCAACTGGATTTTCACCGTCGCGGGCAAGCGGTTTTCACAATATCCGCCCGGCTTTTCATTGCTGCTGGTGCCATTTCTGGCAATCGGCATGCCCGGTTTGCTGAACATGCTCCTGACCGGCACGCTTGCGTGGCTGTTCACATCGACCCTGCGCGCCTTGGAGGTGCCGCGCACCGCGGCGGCTGCGGTGGCCACGATGCTGGTGCTCTCGCCCTTCGTGCTGTTCAACGGCGCGGCGCTCTATCCCCATATGCTGACCGCCGTCGCCGTGCTCGGCATCGTGCGGCTGCAACTGGCCTGGGACGCCGCCCAGTGCGCACGCTACAAAGGCGGTGCCGGCGCGTTGTTTTCGGTGCTGCTGCTGACGCGCTATGAAGTGTTTGCCATCGTTGCGATGCTTTATGGCGCCAGCCTTGTACCGCATCTGCGGCGCGGCACAATTCGGGTGTTTGCCAGCCGCGAAATCTTGCCGATGCTGGCGGGCGCGTTGCCGTTGGGCGTGTTTTTCCTGGCCTACAACACGGTTATCACCGGCAAGCCATTCCGCACTCCCTTTACCTGGGCGTCGCGGGGCGGCGCCTACGGTTTGTATGTCAAGGGCGACCAGGGCCTCAATACGCCGTGGGTTGCGTTCCTCCGCAACGTTCATTGGAGTGGCGAATTGATGGCCTACACCAGCGCCGCCTTGGTGCTGCTTTGGGCGCTGGCGCTGCTTGCCAAGGCACGTGCGCTGAGCCTGCGCTATTTCGACCTCATCTTTCCTTTCACGTTGGCTTTCTTCCTGCTGTTTGCCAGCGCCGGCGGCCATCGTTTCGGGCCGCGCTACTGGCTCTTCGGATGGCCCCCGGCAATTCTGACGATTGCCACCGGGTTGCTAGACGATGGGTTTTGGCTCAGTTGCTGCCGCTGGCGGATCCACCTGCCCACCCTCGCCGCCCTGCATGTGGCACTCTACATCGGCTTTGCCGCGTGCGTGGCGCAATACAACAGCCGGTATGTCGCGCTACGGCGGCAGGTTTATGAAACGATGCCGCCGCGCACACCCGCCTTGATACTCATTCCTTCGAGAAAGCTGACGCTCTCGCATTTTCAAACCGCGCCCACCTGGGCCGGCAGCGCGGACTTCGGCCGCAACGACCTCGACGTCACGAACCGCATACTCTACGGCCGCGCGGACGAGGCCGGGCAAAAGCAATCCTTGTTCATCGCCCGTGCCTGCAGCCTGCGCGGCCGTTTCGTTTATGTCTGGCGCGCACCCGGCGTGCTGGACCCGATTACCTGCGCGCCCGCACGGTTTTGATCTGAGGACGTCAAGAGTAAAGTTTCTTGTTTCTTTTTTAAAAGAAATACCTCCTTCCTTTACTTCCCTCAATCCACCGCCACATCATGCCCATGTAACCGTGCCAACAGCGTCCCTACCTGACTGGCCGGCACCGGCTTGCTGTAGTAATACCCCTGCACGCTCGTGCAGCCATTATCCCTCACGCGCTCCAGTTGCTGCACCGTCTCCACGCCCTCGGCCGTCGTCGGCACGCCAAGGCTGATGCCCAACGCCGCAATGGCGCGCACGATGGCCGCGTGCTCGCCCGCCGCCTCCGGCGAACTGATGAAGCTGCGGTCGATTTTTATTTTATCGAAATGAAACCGCGCGAGCTGGCTGAGCGACGCATAGCCGGTGCCGAAATCATCCAGCACCAGGCCGACACCGAGCGTCCGCAGCGCCTTGAACGTTTCGGTCACGGTGCCGTTGTCGCGCAGCAGAAGACTTTCGGTGATTTCGACCTCGAGCCGCGGGCCAGGCAATCCGGTGTCGCGCAGGGCCCGCGCTACGGTGGCGGCAAAGCCACCGGCCTCCACCTGCAACGCCGACGCATTCACGGCCACGGTAATTTCCTCGGGCCAGTGCAGCGCCTCGCGGCACGCCTCGACCAATACCCACGCGCCGATTTCGCCGATGAGATCGAGTTCCTCGGCCAGCGGTATGAACGCGGTAGGCGACACCAGGCCGCGCGACGGGCTGCGCCAACGCAGCAGCGCCTCGAAGCCCGTCACCCTATGGTGGCGCATATCCACCTGCGGTTGGTAATGCAGCTCGAACTCGCCGCCCGCGAGCGCACGCCGCAAATCGGCTTCCAGGCTGCGGCGGCACCGCGCCTCCTCGTCGAGCTTCGGTTCGAAAAACCGCAATTGACCACGCGCATCCGCCCGCGCGGCCGCCAGCGCCAACCCCGCATTGGCGACCAGAATGTCCGCCGTCTCGCCGTCGTCGGGCGCGCTCGCCACACCCACATGCGCGCCGATGGTGATCGACTGGCCTTCAATGAAAAACGGGCGGGATATTAAATCGGTCAGCCGTGCGCTCAGCCCGGCAATACTCGCGCGATCGGCCGACTCGCCCAGCATGATGCCGAACTCGTCCGAAGCAAAGCGTGCCAGCAAATCATTCTCGCGCAAATAGCCCGAAAGCCGGCCGCCCACCAGGCGCAGCAACGCATCGCCCGCCGCACTGCCCAAGGTTTCGTTCACCGGCTTGAACCGTTTCAAATCTAGCAGCAGCAGCACCGTCCCCGCCGCGTCAGGCCCATCCAGCCGGTCGTGCAGCATGAGCATGAAATGCTGCCGGTTCCACAACCCCGTAATGGGATCGGTCGAGGCATGTTCCAGCAGCCAATCCTGCGTCTCGTGCGAGTGCGTCACGTCCGTCAGGCTGGCGACCCATCCCGCTTCACCCGCGCGGCGCAAATCCATGTGCACCACACGCGCCCCGCCGGGGCACGGCACCGACAGCAGCACCTCGCGCGGATCGTGCGTCTCCACCCCGTTGAACGCCGCCGCTAATGTCTGCAAGGAAGCCGCATCCAGCCAATGGCTTTGCGCCAGCAGATGCATGACCGGCTTGGGCACATCCCGGGGGCCGATGCGCATGCCCAACAAATCCCCGGCGGCACGCGTCATCAGCCGAACACGTTTGCTGTTGTCCAGGATGATCAGCCCAGGCGGCGCCGCGTCCAACGCCGCGCGCAACAGCGGGTCAAGCGCCGCGGGCGGCCGGCGGCGAACGCCAAGCGCGGCACCAGCGCGGCTGCGTCCCGGTCGCCCGCTGGCCAAGGCCACGTCCTGTTCCATGCCGGATTATCCGCCGCTCCGATTGCACGTGAACCTTAGGTCGCAAGTCTTACCCAAAGATTGAAATGGGACCCTGTTTGGCTGTGTTTGCTTCGCAGAACAGCGCAATCCTGCGGCAAGCCTCCGCCAGCGCGGCCGGCGACGCCGCCGTGCTCAACCGCACATGACCCCGCATGCCGAAGGCCGCCCCCTGCACCGCGGCGACATGCGCCTCGGTCAGCAACGCCGCGCAGAATTCCGCATCGCTGGTGAGCGTCACGCCACCTGGCGACGTCATCGGCAGCAGCCCGGAAATATCCGGAAACACATAGAACGCGCCCCGTGGCGCGGCGCAGCGCACGCCCGGAATCGCATCCATGGCGGCAGCCACGATCGCACTCCGCGCCGCATACGCCGCCCGCATCTCCGCCACGATGTCCTGCGGACCGTTCAGCGCCGCAACGGCCGCCGCCTGCCCCACCGGCGACACACCGCCCGTCGATTGCCCCTGCACCTTGCTCATGGCCGCAATCAGGCGCGCCGGTCCGCCCGCGTATCCAACCCGCCACCCCGTCATGGCATAGGTTTTCGACACCCCGCTGACAGTCAGGATGCGATCCTTCAGGTCCGGCGCCACCGCCGCCATCGTCGCGTTGGCGGAACCAACATGGATCAGGTGCTCGTACATGTCGTCAGACATGATCCAGACATGCGGATGCACACGCATGATTTCCGCGATGCGCGCAAGGTGCCCGGCGGGACACACCGCGCCGCTTGGATTGTTCGGGAAATTCAGCACCAGCCAGCGTGTGCGCGCCGTTATAGCGGCGGCAATTTCTTCAGGGTGCGGCAGGAAATCATCCGCCGCGGCACACCGTAGGAAAATTGGCGTGGCGGACGCCATGCGCGTGACCAGCGGGTAGGCATTCCAGTATGGAACCGGTACGATAACCTCGCACCCGGGATCGAGCGTCGCTACCAGCGCATCATAGATGATTTGCTTGGCGCCATGCCCAACAATCACCTCGTTGGTCTCGTAAACAAGATTGCTGTCACGCCGGAACTTGGCTTGCACGGCCGCGATCAGCGCCTGAGTGCCGTTGATGGGCGGATATTTTGTTTCGCCCGCCAACGCGGCGCGGTGCGCGGCCTCGATGACGTGCGGCGGCGTCGGAAAATCGGGCTCGCCAAGAGTCAATGAAATGACATCATGGCCCGCGTCGCGCAGGGCACGCGCCTGCGCGGCGGCTTCCATGGTGGCGGGGAGGGGAATGTCGGCGAGGTGGGTGGCGAGCATTAACAAAGCAGTTCTCTTTTGAAAAAAAGAAATACTTACTTCATCGCTTCGCAAAAATCCCTTATTCTTGCACAAGCCTTTTCCAAACTTTCCGTATCCGTTGCATAACTAATCCGAAAATGGCCTGGATACAAAAACGCCGCGCCATGCACCGTCGCCACGCCCTGTTCCTCCAGCAATGCGGTGACGAACGCCTGGTCGTCGGTGATGGTCGCCCCGCCCGCGGTCGTTTTGCCGACGCAGCCATGCATGCCGGGAAAAACGTAGAACGCGCCTTCAGGCTTGTGACATGTCAGGCCCGGCGTCGCGTTCAGCGCGGCCACCACCAGGTCGCGCCGCGCGCGATACACCTCGACCATGGCGGGAATGCTGTCCTGCGGTCCATTCAGCGCCTCCACCGCCGCGGCTTGCGCGATCGAGGAGGGGTTCGACGTGCTCTGGCTTTGTAGCTTGTCCATCGCTTTGATCAGCGTCACCGGTGCGCCAGCGAAACCGATGCGCCAGCCGGTCATGGC
>CAJCIS010000258.1 GCA_903970435.1 Acidobacteriota bacterium
GCCGCCGGCGTCCTATGCGCTGCGCGGCACAAAAGTTTTGTGCCGCGCAGCGCTTGTGACGCCGGCGGCACGCCGGTCGGGGGTCCAGGGGGTGAAACCCCCTGGCCTTCTTCGAAGAGTCAGTAGCAAACTGGCATTACCTTTTGGCCCCACCAAGCGTTCCTCGACGACGAGTTTCGCATGTTGCACGCGCTGCCAGTTTCAGCCCTGCTCTCCCAACTTTGGATTGCGTTCACGATCGAAGTTATTGAGCGGATCACAACGACCATGGTCAGACGGCAAAGACAGGATATCGCCGTATGGAACATTCAGAAATCAAGGACATGTTTGCCGCACTTGGTCCCGTAACGATCAAGCGCATGTTCGGCGGCAAGGGTGTGTATTACAACGGCAATATCATCGCGGTCGAGTTCCGTGGCGATATATTGCTCAAGGCCGACGATGTGACTGCACCTGCGTTCGAGGCGGCCGGCGCCATGCGATGGTGTTACGAAGGCAAAACGGGGAAGCACGTCAACATGCCCTATTGGTCGATTCCCGCGGACGCTTTCGACGATCCCGTCATCATGGCGCGGTGGGTAAAGCTGGCACACGACGCGGCGCTGCGGTCGGTAAAGCTGCGCAAGGGCTGAGACGGAATCCCTTTGTTCGCTTATTATGCCTTCGAACAGATAAAAGTTTTTTGGTTCCTTTTTTCAAAAAAGAACTGCTTTCCGTTGCCCTTCAATCCGACTCGACCCGATCGCTGGCTTCCGGCAAGCGCGGGACTTCAAAGCCCCCCCAGTTCTGCCGATGCCGGGTGTGGCCGGTGTCGAACGCGTCGTCCCATTGATCGACGTCGCTCGCGGCGGCCCAGGCGGTCCATCGTTCCGCCATCTGAAGTACGCGATCGGGCTGCTGCGCCGCCAGGTTGACCTGTTCGCTGCGGTCGCGCGTGAGGTCGTAGAGCTCCCACGCTTCCTGATTGCGCGAGACGAGTTTCCAGTTGCCATCACGGATGGCGCGATTGCCTTCGTGTTCCCAGAACAACGGGCCGTCACGATGAAGGGCGCCGCCGGCGAAGGCGGGCGCGAAGCTTCGTCCCTGTTGGGCAACGATGTCGTGGCCGTTGAAGGTTTGCGGATAGCTGGCCCCCGCAACCTCCACCAGCGTCGGCATGACATCGACCAGGTGGCCGGGCTCGTGCACCAGCGTGCCATTGAGCGACGGGTCGATCCCTTTCGGCCAGTGCGCAATGAGCGGCGTGGCGATGCCGCCTTCCTTGGTGAAATGCTTGAACCATTGGAACGGGGTGTTTTCGAGCGTGGCCCAGTTCATGCCGGCAAACACCTTGGAGTGGGCACTGCCCGCGGGGCCGCCTTCGAGGGTTCCGTCGGGGCCGCTTTCCGCATTGCCGCCATTGTCGGACATGAGCAGGATCAGCGTGTTGTCCAGCACGCCTTGTTGGCGCAGCGCATCCACCAGGCGGCCGACCGCGCGATCCATGCCGGCGATATCGGCCGCGTAGACCGCCATGATCTGATCGAAATGATCCCGTTCTTCCGGCGAAAGCTTTTCCCAGTCGTACGTGTTCGGCAGGCGCGGCGGCAGCCTTTGTTCGGGGCCGACGATCTTGAGCGCCTTCTGCCTGGCGAGCCGTTCCTCGCGCAGCTCGTCCCAATTACGCGTGTAATGACCGCGGAAGCGGGCAATTTCGTCCGGCGTCGCCATGAGCGGGAAATGGACCGCAACGAACGGCAGGTAGATCAGGAAGGGCTTGTTCCGCGCCTGTGCCTCGTGGGCAAACTTCGCGGCCCAGTCGGCGAACAAATTCGACGAATACCACTCGCCGGAGCCGATTTCGGGCGCGTTCGCCGGCAGCTTGCGGCCATCGAGATAGAGCTGTTGCGCGTTCTTTGTCGTCTGGTCGGGGAAGTAGAGTTCGCCGACCGGCGAGACAAGAGAGCGGTCGAAGCCGCGCTGCCAGGGGCCGACACCGTGCGTGATGCCGAGATGCCATTTGCCGACGACGCTGGTGTGATACCCGGCCGGGCGCAGCACCTCGGCCAGCGTCACGACGCGATCCTCCAGCTTGCCGTGCAGACCGCGCGAGCCGGGAACAACGAAGTTCTCGAGGTGGCCGAGCCCTGCCTGGTGCGGATAGGCGCCGGTCAGGAGCGAGGCGCGCGACGGGCTGCAGCGGGCGCAATTGTAGAATTGGGTGAATCGGAGGCCGCCGGCGGCCAGCGCATCGATGTTGGGCGTCGGGATTTCGCTGCCGTAACAGCCGAGATCGGAAAAACCCATGTCGTCGACGAGGATGACGACGATGTTCGGCTTTGCGGGGGCGGCCTCGGCTGCGGTTGACAGCGATGTCGACGTGAGAAGCAAGGCTGTGGAGGCGGCGTAATTCAGGACGTCGCGGCGGCTTGGGGGCATGGCGCTCAATTCCTTGGCAGAGAAAGGAAAGGAAGGAAGCAGTTCTTTTTTGAAAAAAAGAACCAAAAAACTTTTGAAATAATAAAAGTTTTTTGGTTCTTTTTTTCAAAAAAGAACGGCTTCCTTTCTTCGTACGACGCAGCGAAAGCCGATATGGCTGGTGGAACTGTCGATTTCCTGCGCATGGCGCGCGGCGGGGCGATACCTTTGGCAGAAATTCTCGGCGCAGAGATGCGAGCCGCCTTTGACCACCTTGCGGCCGATGCGCACGGCCTCGCGCGGATCGATGCTTTCAGTTAACGTACCCCCGCGCGGATCGGCGGCCGCGCAACATGGCTGCTTGCCGCCGCGCGCGCGCAGATTTTCGGGCAGCGCATACCAATCCCTGGTCCACTCCCAGACATTGCCGATCATGTCGAACAGGCCGTAGCCGTTGGCCGGGAATTGGCCGACTTCCGTGGTGCGGTAGCCGCCGCCGGGCCGGTGGTTCGAGACGGGGAAACGGCCGATCCAGTAATTGGCGAGAACGGCGCCGCCGGGGGCCAGTTCATCGCCCCAGGCGAACGCGGCGCCATCGACGCCGCCCCGCGCGGCATATTCCCATTCCGCCTCGGTCGGCAGCGACTTGCCGGCCCACGCCGCGTAGGCCTGCGCATCGCCATAGGCGATGTGAACGACGGGATGATCCATCAGGCCGTCGAGGGTGCTGTCGGGACCGGTGGGATGCCGCCAGTCCGCGCCGCGGGCGAATGACCACCATCGGCGTGGATCGTCGAGTGGCACCGGCGCCGTTGCGCGCCGGAACACCAACGAGCCGGGATGGGCGCGTTCGGGCGGCATGCCGGGATAGTCGCGCGGGTCGGGCGCGATTTCGGCGAGCGTGCGGTAGCCTGTCGCATCGACGAACGCCGCGAAGGCGCGATTGGTAACCGGTGCCGTATCGATCCAGAAATCCTCGACCCGGACGCGCCGCACCGGACGTTCCTCCGGATAGTAATTTGCCGATCCCATGGCGAACGCGCCCCCCTTGATGAGGCGCATGCCGGGCGGTGGCGTATCCTGGATGCCGGTCTCGCCGGCCGGGGGACAGGTTGCGGTTTCGAGCAAACTAGAGCGGCCCCAGCCTGACCGGAAAATTGTCGGGTGCCGGCCGGGCCGCTCCAGGTTGTTGTCTGCCGGGCATTTGTATCAGCCTCAAGTGGGGCGTCTCCATCGGGCGATTCCGGTCAGGCTGAAAATGCTCTAATGCACTTCTACCATCGTGTAATCAGCAATTACCCCTCTATAGCACCGGCAAGATTTGTTCAACCATTGGGCCACGACGTCGCATCGTGTTTTGGGCGGCATCAGGCACCGTCACGGCGGAGGGGTTGCGCGGGGGAAGGGGGCGCTGGTGTCCGCTTCGTCGAGGTCGTCGAGGTCGTCGGCCACGCCTAGAAACTCGTCAGGGAGGATGGCGAGATCGACTTCGATGCCGAGATCCTCGCAGATGCTGAAGAAGAGGGTGGAGAGCTCGAGGGTGCGGTCGGGGTCGGCGGCGAGGTCGTGGTCGATGCGGGCGGTGGTGTCGCGGACCAGTTCGGCGCGGTCGGGGTGGTTTTCGGTGACGCGGCGGAAGATGTCGCGGAGGGGTGCGCGCCTGGGGTCGTTGCGGAGCGCCGGGTCGGTGCCTCGTTTCGCCGTGGCCGGGCCGTCGGCGAGGCGGGCCTCCAGGGTGATGCAATCGCGGACCGTGACGACCAGGCGGGTGAAGATCGTGGCCGGGTCGGCGGGTTTGGCGGCCCGGGCGGCGGTGCCGGCGGCGCGGGGCGGTTTGGCGCCGGGTGCGGGACGGGTGGCCTCGGGCGCGTCGGGCGCCGCTTCGGTGGCTGGTTCTTCGGGTTCGGCCCAGTCCGCGAGGGTCTTGGCGGCGGCGGCGCGGGCCAAATCCATGCCGAGATCAGCCAGCTCGGCGCACATGCGCATGTGGCGCCGGGTGCGTTCGGTGGCTTCGTTTGGCGGGGGTGGGGCGATGGCGTTCAACCTGGTTAGTCCTTGTCGTTAGTGTTGCTAACCATAGGGTGAGGATGATGGCGAGGCAAGCTTTTTGTTGGGGCGGCGGGGATGGTGCGGTTTGAGGTTGGGGTTGGGGTGGCGGTGGGCTGAAGCCCACCCTACGGGTTAGGGGTTACGGGTTACGGTTAGGGGATAGGGGCTTTCGGATTGGGGCGATCATGGGCGGATGACATCGGGTTGCCGGCCGTCATGGGGGTGCTCAACGCGACGCCGGACAGTTTTGCCAATGCGGGCGTTGCCGCGACGGTGGCGGACGGGCTCGACATGATCGCCCAGGGTGCCGCGATTTTGGATATCGGGGGGGAGAGCACGCGGCCGGGGGCGGCGCCGGTGGCGCCGGCGGAGGAACAGGCGCGGGTGCTGCCGTTGATCCGCGCGCTTGCCGGGCGCGGGGCGTTGATTTCGGTGGATACGCGCCATGCGTCCACCATGGCGGCGGCGCTGGAGGCCGGCGCCGGCATGGTCAACGATGTTTCGGGGCTGACCCATGACCCGGATGCGGCGGCGTTGGTGGCCGCGCTTGGTTGCCGGGTGGTGCTGATGCATATGCGGGGCACGCCGCAGACCATGCCGTCGCTGGCGGGGTACGATGATGTTGTGGGGGAGGTAAAGTCGGCGTTGGCGGCGCGCGTCGAGGCGGCGGTGCAAGCGGGGGTGCGGCGGGAGAACCTGGTGGTCGATCCGGGCATCGGGTTTGCCAAGACGGCCGCGCACAATGTGGCGTTGTTGCGGGGGCTCCGGGCGTTTTGCGCATTCGGCGTGCCGGTGCTGGTGGGGGTTTCGCGCAAGGCGTTCATTGGCGCGATTGGCGGCGAGGCGGATCCGGTGCGGCGGGTTGCCGGGTCGGTTGCGGCGGCGTTGTTTGCGCTGGAGCAAGGCGCCAGCATTCTGCGCGTGCATGACGTCTATGAAACAATGCAAGCCATACGAGTTTGGACGACTCTGCGAGATCAGGCTAATTGATTTGGGTCTGGGGCCTCGGGCCCCGTCGTGCGAAGCACGCTTTCGCGTGACGGGGTCCAGGGGCAGAGCCCCGGCCTTCTTTCTGTTGAGGTTCGAATGTCGGCTCGGAAATTATTTGGCACGGACGGAATTCGCGGCATGGCGAACACCGCCCCCATGACGCCCGGTATGGCCTTGCGTCTGGGCCAGGCAGCGGGCCTGTGGTTTGTGCGCGGCGATCACCGGCACCAGGTGATTATCGGCAAGGACACCAGGCTGTCGGGCTACATGATCGAGCCGGCGCTGGTGGCGGGATTTACCAGCGCGGGGATGGATGTGTTGCTGGTGGGGCCGCTGCCGGCGCCGGCCATTGCGATGCTGACACGGTCGATGCGGGCCGATTTGGGCGTGATGATTTCGGCCAGCCATAATTCGTTCGAGGATAACGGCATTAAGTTGTTCGGGCCTGACGGCTACAAGCTTTCGGACGAGACGGAGGCGGAGATCGAGGCTTTGATGGATTCCGATGTTTCGGCGCGGCTGGCGCGGCCGGCGCATCTGGGGCGGGCGCGGCGGCTGGACGATGCGGCGGGGCGTTATATCGAGAATGCAAAGGCGAGTTTTCCGCGCGGATTGACCCTGGACGGCGTGCGCGTGGTGGTGGATTGCGCGCATGGTGCGGCGTATCGGGTGGCGCCGACGGTGCTGCGGGAACTGGGCGCCGAGGTCATTGCGGTGGGCGTTTCACCTGACGGCACCAACATCAATCATGAATGCGGCAGCATGCACCCGTTGCATCTGTCGGCCGAGGTGATCGAGCAAGGGGCCGATCTGGGCATGGCGCTGGATGGCGATGCGGACCGGGTTATTCTGTGCGACGAACGGGGCGAGCTGATCGATGGCGACCAGGTTCTGGCGCTGATCGGCGAGACGTGGGCGGCGGACGGGCGGTTGCGCGGCGGCGGCGTGGTGGCGACCGTGATGTCCAATCTGGGACTGGAACGGCTGCTCGAGGCGCGGGGGGTGGCGCTGCACCGGGCGCGGGTGGGGGATCGTTATGTCATGGAGATGATGCGCGAGCGTTCCATCAATCTGGGCGGCGAGCAGTCGGGGCACATGATTCTATCCGATTTCGCAACCACCGGGGACGGGCTGGTGGCGGCGTTGCAGGTGCTGGCGACGTTGGTGTCGGAGCGGCGGCCGGCCAGCGAGGTGTGCCGGCGGTTTACGCCGTTGCCGCAGAAATTGAAGAGCGTGCGCTACCAGGGGGGCTCACCGCTGCTGCACCCGGATGTGGTGGCCGCGGTGCGGGAGGCGGAGGCGCTGCTAGGGTCGACGGGGCGGTTGCTGCTGCGGCCGAGCGGCACCGAGCCGGTGATACGGGTGATGGCGGAGGCGGAGGAATTCGCGCTGGTGGAGCACGTGGTGGATACGTTATGCGCGCGCATCGAGGCCGCGGCGGGTAAGGAAGCAGTTCTTTTCTGAAGAAAAGAACTGCTTCCTTAACCCTTTGCGTTCGGTAACTTACGTCTCGGACCGACCTTGCCATGCAACTTCCATACTGGGTGGTGGATGCGTTTACCGATCGGGTGTTTTCGGGCAATCCGGCGGCGGTGCTGTTGCCGGAAACGCCGTTGCCCGATGCGCTGATGCAGTCGATCGCGGCGGAGAACAATCTGTCCGAGACTGCGTTCGCGGTGCGCGAGGGCGATGGTTTCCATTTGCGCTGGTTCACGCCGACGGTGGAAGTCGATCTCTGCGGACATGCGACGCTGGCGACGTCGTTCGTGCTGTCCGAATTGGGCCATGCGGGGCCGTTCCGGTTTCGCACGCGGTCCGGAATGTTGGGCGCCGCGCTGGAGGGTGGCCGGATCGTGCTCGATTTTCCGGCACGCGCCTATGCGCCGATTACGGCGCCGGCGGGATTGGCGGAGGCGCTCGGTGTGACGCCGAAGATGGTGCTGCAATCGGCCGATCTGGTCGCCGTGCTGGACAGTGCGGAGGCGGTCAGCGCGCTGCGGCCGGATAGTGCGAAAATCGCGGCGTTGCCGGGCGGGGCCTTGATCGTTACCGCGGCCGGCGGCGCGGATGCCGATGTTACCAGCCGGTATTTCGCGCCGGCTTATGGCATTGCGGAGGATCCGGTGACGGGATCATTGCATACGCAGGTGGTGCCGTACTGGGCCGCGGCGCTCGGCAAGACGAACC
Organism: Acidobacteriota bacterium; assembly: GCA_903970435.1. Classification (GTDB taxonomy): domain Bacteria; phylum Pseudomonadota; class Alphaproteobacteria; order Acetobacterales; family Acetobacteraceae; genus CAJCIS01. Next base: position 7,624 of record CAJCIS010000258.1, read on the forward strand.
TGGTGTGTCGGCAGGCGAGCGCGCGGGGCGGCATGATGTGGTGTGAGTTCCGGAACGACCGCGTGCTGATGGGCGGCACGGCGGTGATGTATGCCAGCGGGACAATCAGCGTTCCGGGTTGACGCAGGCTTTCCGGTTAAGGAAGGAAGTATTTCTTTTTTGAAAAAAAGAAACAAAAAACTTTTGTTTTATGCGGTTGTCGCATGGGTTTTAACCCACGGGCACACGCCGCCGTGCGACGGCGCACGCTGAGGGCTTTACGGCTTTTCATGCATCCAGCGGCCTACGACGCCGGCGATCATGGCGCCGGCGATGGGGGCGAGCCAGAACAGCCAGAGCTGGCTGATATATTCGCCGCCGGCGAACAGCGCGGGGCCGGTGCTGCGCGCGGGATTGACGGAGGTGTTTGTTACGGGGATGGAGACCAGGTGGATGAGGGTCAAAGCGAGGCCGATCGGGATGCCGGCGAAGCCGGTTGCCGCACCTTTGGACGTGGTGCCGATGATGATGAAAATGAAGAAGAAGGTCATTGCGAACTCGCACACGAAGCACGAGATGAGATTGTAATGACCGGGGCTGAGCGCGCCGTAGCCGTTGGCGGCAAATCCGCCCGGACTCCAGCCCGGCTTGCCCGACGCGATCAGCCACAGCAATCCGGCCGCCGCGATGGAGGCGACCACCTGCGCCACGATGTACGGCACCACGTGCTTGTTGGCGCAGCGCCCGGCGGACCACAGGCCGAGCGTTACCGCGGGATTGAAATGACCGCCGGAAATATGCCCCACCGCATAGGCCATGCTGAGCACGGTGAGCCCGAAGGCAAGCGATACGCCGAGGAAACCGATACCGAGCGCGGGAAACGCCGCGGCAAGTACCGCGCTGCCGCAACCGGCGAAAGTCAGCCAGAATGTTCCAAAGGTTTCCGCGGTGACCCGCCGCGCCATGTCGCCGTGCATGTCATGCCCGCCCCGTTGTGTGGCGTCCGCATGGCACAACGAAACAATTGCGTCAACCGGTTGGGTTGTGTTGAGCCGGGCGGCGCTTGGGCTGAAAACAGGAAGCAGATTCAACCAAAGATATGCGCAAAAGCATTCCACCTAACGAACAAAAGTTTTTTGGTTCTTTTTTTCAAAAAAGAACGGCTTCCTTCCTAAGCGACCCCCTCTCGTCCCATAGCCAGGAATTTGTCGCGGCGCTGAACACGGAGCGCTTCGGGCTCCAGCCCCAGCAGCGGCAGCAACTGGTTTTCGACGGCGGTGCCGACAGCGTGGACGGCGGGTCCGGGGTCGCGGTGGGCGCCGCCCAGGGGTTCGGCAATGATTTCATCCACCAGCCGCAAATGCTTCAGGTCGGCGGCGGTGAGCTTGAGGGCTTCGGCGGCGAGCGCGGCCTGGGCGGAGTCGCGCCACAGAATGCTGGCGCACCCCTCGGGTGAAATCACCGAATAGATGGCGTGTTCCAGCATGAGCACGCGGTTGCCGGTGGCCAGCGCGATGGCGCCGCCGGAGCCGCCTTCGCCGATGATGGTGGCGACGATCGGCACGGGTGCGCTCAGGCAGGCCTCGATGGAGCGGGCGATCGCCTCGGCCTGGCCGCGGGCTTCGGCGTCGATGCCGGGGAAGGCGCCGGAGGTGTCCACGAAGGTGAGCAGCGGCAGGCGGAACTGGCCGGCGAGCTCGATCAGGCGGCGGGCCTTGCGGTAGCCCTCGGGCTTGGCGCTGCCGAAATTGTGGCGGATCCGGGTTTCGGTGTCGGCGCCTTTTTCGGTGCCGAGCACCACCACGCTGCGGCCGCGAAACCGGCCGAGGCCGCCGACGATGGCTGCGTCCTCGGCGAAGGCGCGGTCGCCGGCGAGCGGGGTGTAGTCGGTGATGAGGTGGCGGATGTAATCGAGCGCCTTGGGCCGGTCGGGGTGGCGGGCGACGAGGGTTTTCTGCCAGGGGGTAAGGCGGGCGTAGGTGGCGCGGAGCTGCTTGTCGGCTTTTTCGGTGAGCTTGCCGATTTCGTCGGTGATGTTGATGCCGCCGGGCTCCGACATGCGGCGGAGTTCCTCGATCTTGCCCTCGAGCTCGGCGATGGGTTTTTCAAAATCGAGGAAGTGGCGCATCGCGGGGGCTTAACCACAGGCGCGACGGGTTGGCAAAAATCCGGGCAGTGGGAGTGGGTCAGTTTAGGGCGGCGCCGGCCCACACCCCCGCCCGGCCACCCAACGATAGTATACTTTCAGTGGGTGGCCGGGCGGGGGTGTGGGCCGGCGCCGCCTCAAACTGACCACGACGCGGCGTCGGGCCGCCTGTCGCGGCCATGACCTTTCCGTCATCCAACGAACGGCCACGTAAAGGGCAACTTTGCTGCGCCGCACAACGAACTACAGCAAGAATTTGTCGGTTAACGGCGAGAACCGCATGAAAAGCTGATGACTTCCCGCAAACAACCTGATAGCACAAAAAAGCCCCGTGCACCGGCGGCACACGGGGCCGAGTTTAGGGAGGAAACGCCAGTCACACGGCAGGATGAGGGAAATCCTCTTCCTGTCGGTGATGATTCCGCGTCCAACCCTCCAACGTCCACCATAATCCGCATTTTATTTGCTGTTATTTTGGCCTTCCAGACGCGCCCTGCCCGCTCAGGCATCGTTTGCTCTTGCGCGTGCCTAGTCATTGGGCACGGCCAGCGCGCCGTGCCGAAAACTCAACCACCCGCTCGTAATCACCGCCGCGCACAGGGCCCACAGCAACAGTGACACGATCGTCGTCGTGACCAGCTTGCGCACCAGCCTCGGCTGCGCCGGCGCGCCGCGCCACCCGCTGGTCCGATCGGGCGCGGCTATGGGAGTCGTGCCGAGCGGAAGCACCGCGAAGAGGACTGTCCACCAAATAATGACGAACAGAACGAGGGCGTTGAACCAGTTCATGGGGGCCGTCCGGAAGCAAGTCGTTCTTTTCTGAAGAAAAGAACCAAAAGACTTGGCAATTATCACCTTGACAAAGCACGGCTACCCCCGTAGGTTTTGGGCATACCGGAGCCCAGGGCATGACCAACAACCTCGACAAGCTGATGTTTCACGACGACGACAAGGCTCGTGAGTGGCTTGAGGCGCGGGTTTGGCCGAATGGTCCAGTTTGCCCGCATTGTGGCGCGGTAAGGGGTCTGACGCGCATGCAGGGCGAAGCGCACCGCGCTGGCGCCTTTCAGTGCAATCAATGCCGCGGACAATTTACCGTTACGGTTAACACCGTGTTTGAGCGTTCTAAGGTGCCGCTGCACACGTGGTTGCACGTGCTTTACCTGATGAACGCCAGCAAGAAAGGCATGTCCGCCCACCAAATCCACCGCATGGTTGGCGTCAGCTACAAGACCGCTTGGTTCATGTGCCACCGCATCCGCGAGGCTATGGCAAGCGGTAGCTTTACGGCGCCGATCGGCGGGCAGGGCAAGGTTGTGGAGGCAGATGAAACCTACATCGGGCGCAAGGAAGGCACCGACAAGCGCCGTGGGCATGGCCACAAGCGCACTGTGGTTTCGCTGGTAGAACGTGGGGGCGAAGTGCGCAGCTTCCATGTGGACAGCGCGACTAAAGACACGGTTGGCAAAATCCTGCGCAAGAACACCGACCTTGCAAGCCGCCTTATGACCGACGAAAACCGCATCTACAGCCAAGTTGGCGCGGAATACGCGGACCATCAAAGCGTGAACCACACCGCCTACGAGTTTGTGCGCGGCGACGCGCACACGCAAACCATCGACGGGTATTTCTCGATTTTCAAGCGCGGCATGAAGGGCATTTACCAGCATTGCGGGGAACAGCACCTGCACCGTTACCTTGCCGAGTTTGATTTTCGCTACAACAACCGCGTGAAGCTGGGCGTGAACGACACCCAGCGCATGGAGAAGGCCGCAGCCGGTATTGTCGGCAAGCGCCTGACCTATCGGCGGATTGGTGAACAGCGAGCCGCCACCTAGGACCAGCCCGCTACCGGCACCTTGGAAACGACCAAAAAAGCAAGAAGCGGGAATCATCAATGATTCTCGTCAGATAGAATGGGAATTTTGAATAGATGCGTCCGCCGATTGTCAATATGCCTGCATACGAGCCCCATAAAGACGAGTATTTCTACGCGGCGCGCTGCCCGACAACCGGCGGTATATTGGCAATTGAGGAAGACCCTAGCCATGGGACGAAGCCCTATCCCGCCGCACAACTCCTAATAACCTGCCATCTCTGTCAAAACGGTCACCAGTTTGATCGTCAACAAATATTTTCCCGGCGGACAACCGACGAGGAATAACCATCGGCATCATCGCATCTTCTGGAATTCCGGCATCATTAGGACCCACGCGGCGAATCTCCACAGTGGCGCGCGACACCCATTCAGGCGCTTTCCGATGCTGGGGGCCTCCCCGCATGACCTTATCCACGGCGGACTCGAAGCGCTCCCAGGCGTTCGAGTCTTCCTTCAGAGCAGCGTCTGCCATATTTTCAGGCTGCTTCGCCATCTTTTCCGTTCTCCTTAGGCTTGACCAAAGACAACTCAGGCTGGACCCCGGCCGCAGTTTTTACGCCCTTAATTTCCTGCGCCATCGCTATGATTAAGCTTTCGCTGCTGCCAAATAGGATACGGGCATCACTTTCAGTTAACACAATTCGGGGATGCATTATCGGGTTACGGTCAAAGGTACGCATCTGATCTAATTCAGAAAGAGTTTTCGCAGTCGGGGACGGGTCCGCGCCTTCGTCCCTAATTTTCTGCAAAGCCTTAATGTAATCGTCCCAACTCCGGAGTGTTTTTCCCGGTTTTCCGCTAAAGGTCTGATAGTAGGCCTCCAACGTCCCCTCGACAGCGCGAGCGGCGTGAAATCCAGACGCTGTGCAGAGATTGAACGCTAAGCATCTACCTGCTGCCTTCCAATCATCACAGGTCTTTGGCGGGACGTGCCCACGAACCTCGGATGGGAAACAGTCATCTGCCGAATCGACAAGCGCCGATGTAAGATAAATCCCGCGACGCGGAACATAATAAGTCGCGGCTTCTCGCATCTCGTCACGGAGGACAGTCTCAAACTCAGAAAGCGAGGTCCGTAATTGGGTCCACACCCAGCTTGGAATGGCGGGGTCATCTTTCTTCGGAAACCTAAACTTGCGCTCTCCCGATTCATTGGTAAAAAAGGCGTGCTGCTGGATAATATCGTCCATTCGGCTCTTCAAATCGGTCGCCCTAGCCGCAGAAAAGCCAACAGGGAATGGGTCACCGTCCAGTAACTCTTTGACAATGTTAGACCATTCAAAAAGGTCGAACACCACGTCGCCCGGAGATACCTCACCTTCATGTTGGGAGATTTGAGCCAGCTTTTTTCCGATTTCATACAGCTTGAAACCATTGATGCGTTCCACGTCGCAAGGTCCTTCCTGGGCACTTTCCCCGAAAGGAAAATACACCTTTCCTCCATGTTCTACTACGCGGATCACGCTCATGGCGCACCCACCGATGCGTTTGACGATTGCCGCGCCGCTGCTTTCTCAAGGTTATAATTGCCAAAGACTTTTGTCTCTGCGCCTGCGCAAGTTCGAGGCCATGGCCGACAAGTCGTGGATTGCGTCAAAAAGCAAAAGTCTTTTGGTTCTTTTCTTCAGAAAAGAACGACTTCCTAACCTCCTGCCCCACCTAGAGCGGCTTCAGTCTGACTGGAAAATCGGCACCCTCCGTCAGGCCGCTCTAGCTCTTTATTTGAGCGAGCATTTTCATCAGCCCTCAGGCCGCCGGCTCGATAGGCACGATTCCAGTCAGGCTGATAATGCTCTAAACCCGCAGCAAATGCACATCCACCAACGGCCGCTTCCCGAGCCTCTTGCCCACACACCGCCGTAATGCCGCCTTCGCCGCATCCGCCAGCGCCGCATCGTCCCGCCGCAGTGGCGCCGGCAAATCCGCCACTGCCAGCCCGAACTCCCGCGAAATCCGCTCGCTCTCCGGATCCTCCGGCTCGAACAGTCCCGGCGCGCTCACCTTCGTCTTGCCCATCACCCGGCCGCCCCCATCCACCGCGAGGCTGCCCACCACGATGCCGTTGAACAGCATGCGCCGCCGCGCCGACATCACGCCTCCTTGCAGCGGCACCACCCGATTGCCATCCAGCGCCAGCTTGCCCACCGGCGCGGAATCGATGATCTCCGGCTTGCCCGGCGCCAGCGACAGAATATCCCCATCCTCCAGCATCACCGACTCGACGCCCAGCTCGGTCGCCAACGCCGCATGCGCCGACAGATGCCGCCACTCGCCATGCACCGGCACCGAAAATTTCGGCCGCACCAGCCGATACAGCCGCCGCAGCTCATCGCGCGCCGGATGCCCGCTGACATGCACCATGTGGTCGCTATCGGTCATGACGCGCACCCCGCGCCGCACCAGATTGTCCTGCACCGCCCCAATCGCGCGCTCATTGCCGGGTATCATGCGCGAGGAGAAAATAACCGTATCCCCCTCCCCCAGCGATAACCGCTGATGGTTATCCATCGCCACCCGCGACAGCGCGCTGCGCGGCTCGCCCTGGCTGCCGGTGATGAGAATCAGCAGGTTATCGTCCGGAATGTCGTCCAGCCGGTCTTCCGACACGAACTCGGGCAACGATTTCAAATACCCCGTCTCGCGCGCCGCGGCCTCCAGGTTGCGCAAGCTGCGTCCCACCAGCGCCACGCTGCGCCCAGCGTCCCGCGCGGCGACCACCACGCTCTCCACCCGCGCCACATTGCTGGCAAAGCACGTCACCACCACGCGCCCGCTCAACCCGCGGATCAGGCTGCACAGGCTGCGCCGCACATCGGCTTCGGAGCCGGAATGCCCTTCCACCAGCGCATTGGTGCTGTCGCACACCATTGCCAGCACGCCTTCGTCCCCCAGCGCCTTGAACGCCGCCTCGTCCGTCGGCGGCCCCACCAGCGGGTTGGGGTCCAGCTTCCAGTCCCCGGTATGCACGACCAGCCCGGCCGGCGTGCGAATCGCCAGCGCCTGAGCCTCCGGCGTACTATGCGACACCTGGATGAACTGCAAATTGAAGGGCGGCAGCTCGAAACTGCCCCCCGGCGCGATGACGTGGATCTTCACCTCGTGCAGCAGCTGCGCCTCGCCCAGCTTGCGCCGCAGAACGGCGGCGGTGAACGGCGTGGTGTACACCGGGCACCGCAACTGCCGCCACAAATGCGCCACCGCCCCCACATGGTCCTCATGCGCGTGCGTGATGACCAGGCCCACCAGCCTGTCGCGCCGTTCCGCAATAAAGGCCGGGTCCGGCATGATGATTTCGGCTTCGGGCATTTCATTGCCGCCGAACCCGATGCCGCAATCCACCGCCAGCCACTTCCCGCCAAAGCGGTACAAGTTGAGATTCATGCCAATCTCGCCCGTCCCGCCCAGAGGCAGGAAGGCCAGATCGCCTCCAGATACGTCCATTAATCGCCTTCGATGTTACTTCGCGTTCGATCTCGGCTTAATCTGGGGGCGGGGTTGCGCTCCGCCAACATGCGCAACCCGTCCAAGGTCAGATCAGGCTCAATCCTGTCAAATATCTGGGTGCCCTCGGAGAACAGCGGCGCCAGGCCGCCGGTGGCCACTACTTTCAGCGGCCCACCCATCTCCCGGCCTATCCGAGTCACCAAACCTTCTATCAGCCCCACATAGCCCCAGTATATGCCGGACTGCATCGCCGGTACCGTGCCGCGCCCGATCACCGCCTGCGGCCGCCCGATCCCGATCCGCGGCAGCCGCGCCGCCGCCTGGTGCAGCGCCTCGATCGACAGGTTGATCCCCGGTGCGATCGCCCCGCCGAGATAGTCGCCCTGCTTGTCCACCACATCGAAGTTCGTCGCCGTGCCGAAATCCACCACCACCAGAGCGTCATGGAACAGCTGATACGCCGCCAGCGCGTTCAGCAGCCGGTCGGCCCCCACCTCCGCTGGCGCCTCCACCTTGATCGCGAAGCCCCAATCCAGCGTCGAGCGCGCAATCAGCGGCTCCACCTCGAACCATTCCCGCACCAGGCGCCGCAAATGATACAAAGCCGCGGGCACCACCGTGCCGATCACCGCCCCGGTAACCAGGTCCGGCGTCAGCTTGGCATGCGTCAGCAAGGTCAGCAGCCATACCGCGTATTCGTCGGACGTGCGCTGCGGCTCGGTGGCAATGCGCCAGATGCCCGCCCAGCGACGCCCATCATGCACGGCGAAAACCACGTTCGTGTTGCCGGCATCGATCACCAGCTTCATGCGGGCCCCACAATAAACACCTCGCCGGACACGGTGTCCGCCGCCCCCTCCAGCCGCAACCTGCCATCCTCCGTCAGGCCCAGGAACGCGCCCTCTATCACCTCATCGCCACGTTGCACACGCAGCCGTGTTCCCACGGGATGCGCCCGCTGCAGCCAGGCCGCCCGCACCGAAGCAAACCCCGCCGGCCGCCAGCGGTCGAGTTCATCCATGAGCCGCGCCGCGAAATCCGCCGCCGCCACCCGCACCCCCGCGTCCGCCAGACAGGCCGTCGCCCGCCCCGCCACCGCGGGCGCCGCGGCCAGGTTCACCCCCACCCCGATCACCACCCAATCCACCCACCCGTCCGCGCCGAGCTCACTATCGATCAGCACGCCGCCAACCTTCCCCTCACCCAACATCAAATCGTTCGGCCATTTCAGCATCAGCCC
>CAJCIS010000259.1 GCA_903970435.1 Acidobacteriota bacterium
CCGGCGTCTTATGCGCTGCGCGGCACAACAGTTTTGTGCCGCGCAGCGCATTAGACGCCGGCGGCACGCCGGTGGGGGTCGAGGGGGCAAAGCCCCCCGCCTTCCTTGATGTGTCAAACTCAACGCGGAACGAGCACAAAGACGCGTGTGGCATATTGGCAAGCGGTGGGGACTCGCGCACGCGAAACAAAAGACTCTTGCGGCCGACCTCGATTCGCTCGCACGCCCTGCTTTGTCGCTGTATTTTGAAAAGCCGTTATGTGGCCGCCATCCCTGTATTGCCACGGCGCGAGGGCACGTCGCAATACGGCCAAAAGTTCTGATACCGCGCTTGCCGCAGCCCCCTCACCTTCCCACCGCTTCGCGGCGGGCCCCTTCCTCTCCCGCAAGCGCGGGCGAGGAGACTTTGGGCAATGCTCTGGCTTTTATTATTATTCCGCAATAATATCCCTGATCCGCCCAGCCAACGCCGCCACGGCGCAAGGGCACGTCGCAATACGGCCAAAAGTTCTGATACCGCGCTTGCCGCAGCCCCCTCACCTTCCCACCGCTTCGCGGCGGGCCCCTTCCTCTCCCGCAAGCGCGGGCGAGGCGACTTTGGGCAATGCGCTTGCTTTTATTATTACTCCGCAATAATATCCCTGATCCGCCCGGCCAACGCCTCCATCGCGAACGGTTTCGTCATGACATGCATCCCTGCCTCCATCTTGCCCTGACCGGTCAGCGCATTCTCCGCGTAGCCGGTGATGAACAGCACTTTCAAATCCGGCCTGATGCGGCGGGCCGCGTCGGCCACCTGGCGGCCGTTCATGCCGCCCGGAAGACCCACATCCGTAATGAGAAGGTCGAGCCGCGCGCCGGACCGCATCATCTCCAGGGCGGCCTGTCCGTCCGCCGCCTCCATGGCTTCATAGCCGAGTTCCTCCAGCACGTCGGCGATCAGCATGCGAACGGAGGGTTCGTCGTCGAGCACCAGAACCGTTTCGCCGCGCCTGGCTGGCGCCGGATCGGCGGCGACGGCCGACGCGGCCGCCTCCTCGCTGTGGGCGGGCCCGGCGTGGCGCGGTAGATACAGGCACACCAGCGTGCCTTCGCCCGGCGCGGAGCTGATGCGGGCATGGCCGCCCGATTGCTTGACGAAGCCGTGGATCATGGAGAGCCCCAGGCCGGTGCCCTCGCCGATCGGCTTGGTGGTGAAGAACGGATCGAACGCGCGCGCGGCGACGTCCGGCTGCATGCCGGTGCCGGTGTCGGTCACGCAGAGCGAAATATAGTCGCCGGGCGGCAAGTCGATCGCCTGGGGTGGCGCGTCGGGCCCATGGTTGTTGGTTTGGATCGTCAATTTGCCGCCCGCCGGCATGGCGTCGCGGGCGTTGATGCACAGATTGAGCAGGGCGCTTTCCAACTGGTTGGTGTCCACCAGCGTGGTCCACAAACCCTCGGCGGCGATCACCTCGACGGCCACCATCGGACCCACGGTGCGGCGGATCAGGTCCTCCATGCCGGCGATCAGGCGATTGACGTCGGCGGGGCGGCTGTCGAGCGTCTGGCGGCGCGAGAAGGCGAGCAGCCGGTGGGTCAGCGACGCGGCGCGCTCGGCCGCACTCCGGGCCGCCGTGATATAGCGGGCCGCCTCGTCGAACCGGCCCTGGCTCAGGCGTTTGCTGAGACGCTCGAGGCTGCCGGAAATCGCCATCAGCAGGTTGTTGAAATCGTGCGCCAGGCCGCCGGTCAACTGGCCGACCGCCTCCATTTTCTGCGCCTGGTGCAACTGCGCCTCGGCCTGGCGCAGCGCCTCGGCCTGCGCGCGCTCGGCGGTAATGTCGCGGCCATAGGCGTAGATGATGTCGCCCTCGACGGAGGCGTGCCAGGAAATCGCGCGCGGCGTTCCGTCGGCATGGCGCATCCGGTTCTCGAAGCTCACGGAGGCGTTCTGCCGCACCGCCATGCGGGTGCTGTCGATGGTGGCATCGAGATCCTCGGGCCAGACGAAATCGCGGAAACAGCGCCCGATAACCTGGTGCGGCGCGGTGCCGAGAAGCCGCGGCCAGGCGGGATTGACCGCGCGCAGAATGCCGTCGGCGCCCACCACGGCCAGCAGGTCGCGTGAATTCTGCCAGACCCGGTCGCGTTCGGCGGTGCGTTCGGCGACACGCTGCTCGAGGTCGGCATTCAGCGTGGCCAGCGCGTCCGCCGTCACCCGCAGGCGGCGTTCGGCGTACACCTTGTCCGTCGTTTCGACCACGATGGCGATCACCCCTTCCGGCCGGCCGGCGGGGCCGGTGATCGGGGAATAATCCAGGTTCATCCAGACCTGTTCGGGACGCAAGTTGCGGTGCAGCGTGAGTTCCTGGTCGCGGTAGGCCAGGGTGGCGCCGGCCAGCACCACCCGCATGACGTGGTCGTTGAAATCCGCGACTTCCGGCCACCCCTCGCGCACCTTGGACCCGAGCAGGCGCGGATGCCGCCCGCCGGCGAACTCCGAATAGGCATCATTGTAGATCATGACGCCGTCCTCGCCCCACAGGGTGACGATCGGCACCGGCGAGCGCAGGATGAGCGCCACGGTGGCTTTCAGCGTGTAGGGCCATTGCGACAGCGGCCCGAGCGACGTGGCGGCCCAGTCGAACGATCCGATCAGGCTCGCCAACTCGCCACCGCCGGACAGAAACGCGTGGCCTGAGATGTCCGCCATGCCATGCGGGCTCATAGATACCTGCCTTCGGGCCACCGTGGCCGCCGTATGGGGCAACCTGGCCCGTCAGTATGCGTTGCGGGCAAACAGATGAAGAGGCAAACGCGCGCCGGTTCGGTTTTTTAAGGTAACAGGAGTACGGTCAAAGTTCTGTCAGGCAAAGTTCTGTCAGGCGGGTCGGACAGTCCTATCGTGCCGGCTCACTCCCACTCCAAAATCCGATACTTCCAGGCCGGCCCGCTGAGGGTTCCGTCGAAGCGCATCAGTACTTTTCGGACGAACCTCGCCCCGCCCGGACCCCATGCGGTCGCTTCCATGCGCAGAACCGTCGGGCCGCGCGAGTCGGCCTGGTCCACCGTGAGGCCGGCGGTGCGCTTGGCCCTTTGAATGGCCGCCTGAACGACGGGACCCGTATATTGCAGCCATGGTCCCTGTTCCAGCGCCAACGTGAGATAGGGCAGGGCGGCATCATACAAGGGCCGCGTCATGCCGCGCACCAGCAGCAATTCATCCAGCCGCTCGATGTCCTGGCCCGGCGGACCCCAGGCGCGGCCCTCCATGCGGTATTCGGGCGGCACGCTCTGGTCGGCATCGCCGGGCGTGGACTGGCTGCGCCAGTCGCCGATATTGTCGGCGACCAACTGGGCGGTGGCGTTGTCGGCGCCCAGCACGCTGAACAAGGCCGCGATCAGGCCGGGCGGCACCTGGTTGACGTCGATCTTGCCGCGCTGGTCGAACACGTCCACGTGCACCGCGGCGCCCGGCTCGGCGAGGTCGTAGGCGCCGTCGCCCGGCGGCCACATCTGGCCGCCGCCATCCAGCATGTGCCAGATCGTTTCGTAAATCGCGCCGTCCGCCGCCGCCTCCAGCGCGGCCGACTGGCGCAGCGCGGCCGCGGCGCGGGTTTCGGCGCGGCCGGCGCCGGTGACCTGGGCGGCGAGCAAGGCCAGCAGCACCATGGTCCACAGCACGATCAGCAGGGCGAAGCCGCGGTCGCGAGACCCCTCACCCTCCCACGGCCGCGCGGCGGGCCCCTCCCTCTCCCGCAAAGAGCGGGCGAGGGGTTTTTCGTGGGCGGTCTCCAGGTTTGGCCGCATCAGAAACTGCCGTTGTTGTCGAGCATCGTGGCCACCTGCACCGCCGGCCAGACGCGGCGCTTGTCCTGCATGACGATGTGGATCTGCACCAGCGCCGGCAACGAACTGTCGTCCCACACGTGCAGCCATTTGCCGCCGTCGTCCACCGACTGGCAGTAGAGGACGTCGATGTGATCCACCCCCTCGGCCAGCACGATCGGGGGCGCCACCGGCGGCGGCTTGATGGCGATGGCGTTGGCATGCGCCTCCCAGCGCAGCACGAGCCGGTGCTCGCCATCCACGCCCAGCGCCACCTGGGCGCGGCTCACCGGATCGGTGGGCGGCTGAGACGGCAAATGGGTGACGAACACCATGCGGTGCTCCTGGCCGGCGAACGGCTTGTCGTCCGCCGCGAGCGGGGCGGCGGCCTCGGTGATGACCAGGCGCAGCACACGGTCGGCGCGCTCCATCTCGTCGGTGCGCTCGGCGATCCTTGCCTGGGTGTCCCAGGCGTTTATGCCGAATCGGGTGGCCTGGCTCAGGCCGGCTATGACGAAGCCCAGGACGACGACCGCGATCAGGATTTCGAAGAGGGTGAAGCCGTCCTCGTTCGATTCAGGGAAGCACGGAAGTCGTTCTTTCCTGAAAAAAAGAACCAAAAGACTTTTGAATTTTTTCATCCGCCGTCGGCCGTTTTGAGCTCGAAGCGGTGGGTGCTGAGGGCGATCATGCGGGTGCGCGGGCCGTCTTGCCAGGATTCTGTAACGACGACTTCGTATAAGACGGCGTTGGTGGGCTTGGTGTCGTTGGCGCGGTCGCTGTCGGACAAATTCATTTCTCTTGTTGCGATGGGGCGGATGCGCAAATGCCAGTTGTAGCCGGCGCCGTCCGCGCCATTGCTGTCCTGCGGCGCAATCACGGCGCCATGGCCGATCGCCGCAAGGTGCGACCTTGCCAGCAACACCGCCTCCGTCGTTTTGGATGCGGTTTCCGTGGCGCCCAGGCCGCCGGTGGTGCCCTGATACAGCAACGCAACCGCCAGGGCGGAAATGGCAAAGGCGACGATTACCTCGAGCAGGGTAAAGCCGGACTCCGGATCAGGGCGCATTGGCGACCTTGACGCGGCCGGTGAGCCATTCGACGTCGATGCGCAAACGGCGCGCGCCGGAGCCGAGCAGAACCTCGCCGCCGGTGGCACTGCCGTCCGGCGCGAAGCGGATCAGCCCGGTGCCGTTGGGACCCTTCAGCGCCGGCGGCAGCACCGCCACCGCCATGCCGGGCGCCAGGGTTTGAACGGGGCTGTTGTCGGCGTCGAACTGCCGGCGCTCCGGGTCGATGGCCACGGTCACGTCGCGGCCGGTGTCGATCGCCTGCGCGCGGGCGGATCGCAGCGCCTGCGCCAGCGCGCCGGCGGCGGCGCGGGTTTGCAGGCCCTGGCTGCGCACCGGGCCGTGCGAAATTGCCACGCCGAGGACCAGGCCCATGATGGCGAGGACGATGATCAGTTCTAGGAGCGTGAAACCTTCGTCGGCGGGGGGCATCGCGGCACACAAGCGCGGGTTTGGTGGGGGGGCAAGTTAAAGAGGGGTAGGGAGGGAAGAAAGAAGAGTTCTTTTTTGAAAAAAAGAACGGCTTCCTTTCCTTCTTGCTAAATCCCCGTATGCTTCCGTTTCTTCTTTTCCTCCTCGTAACTTCCCCCGATCGTCAGCACCTCGACATCGAGCACCGACGTCACCTCGGTCGATTGTGCATTGCGCCCGCTCTGGTTTTGCGCGGCGCTGGTGGCGGCGCCGGCGGCGGCGCCGGCGGCTTCGACGGCGCCGATGCTGGCGACGTTGACGGTGGGGGCGCCGGCGGTGCTGCCTTTGACGGTGATGTTGGCGGTGCCGGAGACGCGGCTGGCGGCGAGCACCAGGTTGCCGGAGACGCGCACGCCGGCTTCGCCGGCATCCACGGTGCCGACGGGGGCGATCAGGCTGACGTCGCCGGCGGGGACGCTGGGCAGCGGCTGGAGGGTGGCGATGCCGGCGCCGCTGGTGCTGTCGGGCGGGGTTTCGCTGACGTCGCCGACATCGTCATAGACGAGCGTGGGCGGGTTGTAGCTGATGGTGGTTTTGGCGCCGATGCCGGCGTTGATGTTGCCGCTGGACGACCAGATGGTGATGTCGCCGCCACCGGTGGTGAAGATGCGGCTCTTGCCGAGCAGCACGCTGTCGAGCGCGTAGATGTCTACGTCGCCGGCGCCGTAGGTGATGATGCCGGAATTGTTGCCGGGCGCCGGGCCGCCGGGGATGCCGAATTCCACGTTGCCGCCGGGGTCGAGGATTTGCACCGTGCCGCCGAACAGGGTGGCGATGCCGCCATCCACGGTGACGTCCTGTGTGCCGCCGCCGGTGTTCAGCAGGATCGGGCCGCTATAGGCGGTGATGCCGCCGGTGTAACCGGCCGGCACGCCGAGGCTACCGGTGGCGTTCACTGACGGGAACAGGGTGTCGATGGCCTGCTGGCCGCGCATGTAATCCTTGTAGAACTTGCTGTTGGGGTCGGATTCCTGCGCGCCGCTGGCGGTGAGTTCGGTGAAGAACACCTGGCGGACGAACACGGCCTGATCGAGCGCCGGCACTTCATTCAGGAAATAGGCCAGCGCGTCGCCCGCGGTGCCGGTGTAGCCGTAATTGCCTTGCAGCCAGGCCAGCAATTGCGCGGTGTAGACTTGCTGCACCTTGCCCTGGTTGGCGGCCGCGGCAATCGGGATCGACAGATTGGCCTGGTTGGCGGGATTGAAATAAAGGTCGGCGAATTGGGTGTAGTCCGCGCCGCTGTCGCCCACGCCGGCGAGCACCGCGATGCCGGCCCCGTCGGTGATATTCGGTGTGCTGCCGGGCAGGTAATCGTCGCCCAGGCTGCGGAAGGCGCCGAACGACAGCAATTGCGTGCTGCCGAGCGTGTAGCCCGCCTGATACAGATTGCGGCCGGCGTCCACTTCGAGCAGTCCGGGGCCGATGATGTAGGCATAGGCGCTGAGGATGTCGCGGCCGGCCGAAATCACCGAAATGTCGCCGTCATTATTGTTCAGGAACAGGTTGCCGCTTGAATAGATCAGCTGCTTGGGCGAATTGCCTGGCGCGTAGGCGAGATTTTCCTGGTCGCTGAACAGCAGCGGGTCATCGGACGGATAGGAAGCGGGCCGCGTGCCGGTGCTGACGATGTCGTTCGACGCCTCGATCCATACCGGCTTGGCGGCGATATACCATGTCGCGGCCACGGCGCCGTTTTGTTGCACGAAGTTCAGCGTCTCGCCGGTCTGGAAATTCACGATGTCGCCGCCGGCGGCGTAGAAACGGGCCGGGTTGGGATCGTCCGCGTGCAGGTCGGTGGTCGGCGTATCGGCTTCCAGCGCGAACAGCGACAGCGCGCTCAGGCCGGTTTGCGGCGCGGTCAGGACGTTGCTGACCGGGCCGGCGCCGCCGGCGGAATTGATGCTCTGGAACGCGGGATCGGCAATGCCGGAGAGGCCTGCCGGACTGGCGCCCGACATGTCGATGGCATAACCATTTGCGAAGATCGACTGGCCGGCCAGGAACGATACGCCGCCGGTGGGCGACGGCATCGTTTCGAGCGGGTAGGCATCGTAGGCTTCGTCGCTGTTTTGCAGATTGGGGATGGTGGACGGGTTGATGCTGTTCTGCCCATAGATGATATCGCCGGTGGCGGCGGTGACCAGCAGGGTCGGCGGATATTCGGAGCGGAAATCGGTCGGCAAATCATTGGCCGGCACCGCGGTATCGCCGGCGCTTTCGTTCGGCACGCTAGTGGGGGTGACGTTGCCGCCGGCCGAAAACAGCGAAATCGATGTGGTGGCCTGCCACAACGAGAATCCGGTAAAGCCGCCGGTGCCGCTGCCGAGCGTGTCGGACGCGGTCAGGCTCTGTTCGGCGATGCGGCCCGGATCGCCGGCGCCGCCCAGCACCAGATCGCGGTCGGTGGTGATATCGACGGTGCCGTCGCCGGGCACCACGACGAGGCCGCCATTCGGCACGCCGTTATTGGGCGACGCCGGATCGGTTTGCCGCGGGTCGAACAGATTGGCGGCGCCGCTGTTGATGACATAATCGATGCGGCCGATGGCGCCGGCGGCGACCGAAATGTTGCCGCTGACATCGATCACGTCGCCATTGACCGCCTGCGCCTCGCCGCTTTGGCCGATCGGGCTGGCGCCGGTGGCGTAGGCCGCCGCGTCCAGCGGATTGAGCGTGCCGCCGATGGTCAGGGTGAGATCGCCGCCGCCGGTGGTGATGGGCGCGGTGCTGCCGTCGAGCAGGCGCCCGGTGGCGCCGACCGCAATGACCAGGCCCTCGCCGCTCTGTACGCCCGGGCCGATTCCGGACGTGCCGCCCAGGCCGGCTTCGTCGCGGTCCGACATCTGGCCGGCGTCGCCGCCGATGGTGACGGTGACATTGCCGCCGCCGAGCGCGCCGATGCCCTGGAAGCCGGTCATTTGCAGATGTGTGCTCGACGCATAGGATTCGACCGCGCCGGTGGCGTCCAGCGGATCGACGAGGGTGCCGAAATTGACCCACCAGGCGGTGGGCTGGCCGAGCTGCGTGCTGCCCTGCCGCCACAGCCAGTTGCCCACCACGTCGCTGGCCGCCGCGCCGCTGCCGTCGCCGCCCGGATCGGCATAGACGTCGCCGGTCATGTTGCCTTGCGCCGCGACCAGAACGTTGCCGCCGTCGTTCGGGTAATAGGCCTGGTAGGCGCCGATCAGATAATTGGCCGCTGCCGCGCTGATGATCTTGCCGTCGCCCGGCAGCACCGCGCCATTCTGCCCCAGTGCCTGCCGGGCGGTATCGAATTGCGCGTCCTGGCCGCCGCCGAGCGGGTCCTGCGTGCCGGCCGTGTAGATGCCGTAGAGCGAGCTCTGGTCGATATTGCCGCCGGCCACCAGGCTGAGGTCGCCGGTGCCGGTGCGGATGACGCTGAAGGCAGTGACCGCGGCGCCGTATTCCTCCTGCGCCACGTCCTTCGCGCTGTAGCTCAGATAATGCTGGTCGTCGATCAGCAGGCTGCCGGGCGCCTCGTCTATTTCGGTATAGGCCGGCGCGATCGCGCCGCCGTTCAGCGTGGTGAGCGGCTGCACCGCGTTGGCGTCCGAGGCCGCCGCGTTGGCGCCGGCGACGAAATCCAGGCTCCAGGATTGCGCGCCCGCGGGCAGCATCTGCGCCAGCGGATAGAGGTAGCCCTGCACGCCGGTGGATGATGTCGGGCGCAGATCGAGTGTCTTGACGGCGGCGACGGCTTCGTTGCCGTTGTTGCTGTAGGCGACGCCGAAGAATGCCTGTGTCTCGGCCGGAATGAGCGCGTCGGCCGGCAGCGGCGCGGTATCTTCCGACAGGGTGATCGATCCGCTGTTGAATGTCGTGCTGGCGAACACGTCGAACGACGTGCCGGCGGGGATGAGCTGGTTTTGCGCCGTGCTGATAATGACCGGCAGGACGAAGCCGGCGCCCAGCACGTCACCCGCCTCGAACGTGAAGCCGGCCGGAATGAGCTGGCCTTTCTGGAAGATGACCACGCCGTTCCGGGTGACGCTGGCCGTCGCGGTCCAGCCGCCGGCGGGCACCGGTGTGTTGGCCTGCTGATCGAGCGCGGTGCCGACGGTGACGGCGAACGGAATGATCACCCCGCTCTTGAGGTCGGTCGCCTGGATGGTGATGGCGTAATTCAGCGAAATCGGCCGCGTGGTGTCGAAGATGGTCGCCGCCGATCCGGACACCGCGCTGGCGCCCAGCAGAACGACTTCGTTGGACGTGTAGGTCTGGCCCTTCACCGTATAGGTGCCATAGGCGGTGCTCGGCAGCAGCAGGTCGGAATTGGTCGGGTCGATCCATGGCAGGTCGGCGCCGGGATTGTCGTAGATCGCCCATCCGGTGACATCGGCGTTCGGCACCGGCAGCGAGGCGACGCGGCCCAGCGTGCTGTCGGGCGGCGGCAGGAAGCCGTCGGTGACGCTGCCGTTGACGGTGAGGTCGTTGGTGGCCCGGAAGATGATCGATCCGGCCTCGCCGGAGCCCGCGACCGCCTGATTGACGGCGATGCCGAACTGTGCGGGATCGGAATAGCGCAGCGCGGAAAAATCCAGGTCGCCGGAAATGGTCAGATTGCCGTTGCTGGCCGCACTGCTGGCAATCTCCACGCCGGGCGCGAGGTTGAATTTCGTGCCGTAGGCGGCCAGGCCCAGGAGCTGGCCGGCGGCCAGCGCCGCGCCGTCGCTGTCCACCTGGGTCATGTAGGCGGTGCTGTCCTGGCCGATTTGCACCAGCCCGACGGCGCCGGCGGGAATCGGCGCACCGGCCAGGTTCTGCGCGCTCGTGTCCTGCACGATGGTGCCGTCGGGGTCGGTGGGGGTGTAGGTTCTGAATGCGTAAAGATCGATCGCGGCGGCGCCGGTGATAGTGAGCGATCCGGGCGCGCTGACGGCGACATCGGTGAGCCCGGTGTTGCCGCTGGGCAGGCGGGGCGCATTGATCACCACCTGGCCCTGCGGGTCGCTGTTGGACCCTGGGTAGCTGACATCGATGCTGGCGCCGGGGTCGAGCACCACGCCGCCGCCGGGGACGCTGCCGCTGCTGGTGAGGGTGACCAGGGCCGCGTTCTCGGCATTGACCGCATTGCCGTAGCTGTTCACCGCGGTTTGTGTGGCATGCGCGTCGAGCAGCGCGGTGCCGTCCAGCGTCAGCAGGCCGCCGGCCGACAGATTGATGCTGCCGGGCGTGCTGCCTGACGCATTGATCGTGCCGGAGACGGTGATGTTGCCGCTGTCGGCGGCGATATCGACGATGTGCGCGCTGACGGTCTGGTCGACGAGGATGTCGCCGGTTGCCGCCTCGAACCCGCGCAGGGCGGCAAAACCGCCCGCGTCGAGTTGCGCGTTCAGTGCGTCGAACGACGGCAGGCTGCCGGCGGCGACGGTAAAGCTGCCGCCGCGGGTGGCGCCGGTGCCGGCGAGCGCGCCGTTGAAGGCGACCAGGCCGCCCAGGTCGGTGGCCGAAACGCTGCCCGCCACCTTTGCGGCGGCAACATCGATGCTGGCGCCGGCATCTTCTGTAATGGCGGTGGCGCTGGATGCGGCGTCCTCCAGGGTCAGCGTGCCCCCGTTGGAGGCGACGGTCTGGTCGAATATTCTTGTTGCACGGCCGGAGAGGTCGATGTTCGTGCCGGCGGCGAGATCGATGCCGGCATCCGCCGTGATGCTCAGCTTGCCGGACGGCAGTGCCAGGGAGGTGCTGGTGTCGACATTGTTCGCCGCGATGTCGATTTCGGCGCCCAAGGTCGATACGCCCGCGGTCGCCGCGCCGCCCGCCGCGCTGGCGGCATCGAACGTGCCGCCGGCATTGAATTGCAGCACGGCGCCGCTGGCGGCGGTGACGAGCGGGGTTTGCAGCGTGAGATTGCCGCCGCTGCCGGGCTGGCCTTCGGTCGCCTGCGTCTGGAACACCGAGAGCGCGCTTTGATTGTTGGCGGTTATCTCGCTGCCGCCTTGCAGCGTGACGTCCGCGAAACCGACCGCCACGCGGTCGAGCAGCACCTGATCGTTCTGCGGCACGTTCGGGCCGTAGCCCAGCGTGAGCGTGCCGGTGGCATCGATCAGCAGCGAGGCCGCGCCGTCGAGGGTCAATGTTTGCGAACCGCCGGTGATGACGCTGCCCGCCAGCATGCCGCCGGGGGTGGCCGACACCGCGGTGGTGTTGCCGGTCTGCAACGTATCCAGCGCGGCCACGCCGCCCCAGGTGAAATTCGGTGCGGTGATGGAAACCGAGCCGCCCTGGCTGAGCGTGCCGCCGGCGCTGATGCCATATCCGTAGATGGCAGGCGTATTCAGCACCAGATCGGTCTTGCCGGAATTGAGCGACACGTCGCCGAGAATATTGACCGCCTGTTCGGCGGTGAGCGACAGAATTGTTGCATTTTGCGCGAGCGTATTCAGGGCGGCGTCGGTGAGCGTGAGACCGCCCGGCAGCAGCGGCGCGAATTCGGCCAGCGTCGCGGCGCCCCCGACATTGATGTTGGCGACCTGCACATTGATGTAGCTCGACACCAGATTGGCCGGCGCGATCTGCACGTTGGTGCCGTCGGGTGCGACGAAATTCAGGCTGCCGCCCGTTTCGGTTTGCAAGGTCGCGCCCAGGCCCAGCACGATGGCGGCGCCGGCCGGATTTTGGTTCGGCACGAATTGCAGGTTGGTGTTCGAAATCGCCAGCGCCGGGAAGGCCCCTTCGCCGAGCTGCGTGGAGTACAGCGTGCCCGCGCCGTTGCTGTCGATGACCGAACCCTGGCCCAGCGTGCTGGCGGTGGCGCCGCCCAGCAACTCGATCGTTCCGGTGCCGCTGGCGGTCAGCACGATGTCCGCCGCGGTGATCTCGGCCTGCGGGAACAACCACATGTCGGGCGTCTGGCCCGCAATGTCGAGCGTGCCCTGGCTGCTGGTCAGCGTGCCGCCGAGCACGAGCCGGGTGCCGATTTCCACCAGGCTGCCGCTGGCGGAGGCCACCTCCACCGGCGCGGTCAGGGCGTCCAGCACGCTGCCCTGCACGCCGATGGCGGGCAGGATGGTGGTGTGCGTGCCGGTGCCCGACGTCAGCGGGTCGGCGACCTGGCCGGGGGCGAGCACTTCGAGCGGCAGCGCGCTGGTCACCTCGATGGTGGCGCCATCGCCGATGCCCGCCGTGCCGTTGACGCTGAATGCGGCCGGCGCTTTCAGCAATGTTCCGGCCGCTATGCTGATCGGTGTCGCGGTGACGCCGGCGTTTGCGGCCTGGCTGTTGAGCACGATTTCCAATGTCGCCGCGTCCTGCGGCAGCGGCGGCAGCGGCGCGCCGAATGTTCCCGATTCGGTGGCTTCGAACGTGTTGTAGGTTTCCTCGTCATATTGCGACAATTGCCGCACGCCGCTGCCCGGCGTAATGAGGGCGGCCTGCGGCAGGCTGGCGATCACCGATGTGTCGGCGTAACCAACCTGCACGGCGGCGATGGTGGTGAAATTGCCGAACGGCGCGGCGGCGCCGGGGGCGACGCCGGTGCCGGTGAGCTCGACCCGGTAGCCGCCGGGCAGCAGATCGTAATAGGCCGGCAACAGCGTGTAGGTGCCGGCCGGCAGGCCCGCCACCTCGCCGGCGCCGATGGTGATCTGTTCGCCGATGCCCGGCGTGTCGTAGCCCGAATCGCCCGGCGTCACCGGGGCGGCGCCGCCGGCGTAGCCTTTGACGATGGCGTAGACCGGATCGGTGGTGTTGGCCGTCACCGTGCCGCTGCCGCTGTTCAGGAGCGGCGTGAGGTTGACGTCCGCGGTGCCGCCGCGGCCCGGAATGAAACCGGCGCCGGCCAGGGTGCCGCCGCCGCGCAGGTCGATCTGCGCGCCGCTCTGCGCCGTCAATTGCGCCGTGCCGATGGCCAGGGTCGGCGCGAAGGTGCCGACCGCGTTGCCGGCGTAATCATAATTCACCCCGTCCACCGTGCCGCCATACGGCACGATCTGGCCGAACAGGCTGACCGAGGTGATGCTGTGCGGACCCAGAACGACCGCGTTGGTGACCTGTTCGCGGGTTCTGCCGTCGGTGATGAAATCGGCCGGTTCGGCGCCGAGGATCAGATCGCCCTCGGGCGCGCGCAACACACCGTCCTGCACCAATGTCTCGCTGACCAGCGCGAGCGTGCCATCGATGGAATAGGGCGCTGCCGGTGCCGCGCCCGGCTGGCCGAGAATGGTCAACGTGCCGCCGGCGAAATCATTCGTGATCGTGTTGGTAATGGAGTTGTGCTGGTTGTAGCCGGCATAGACCGCGGCGGTGGCGCCGGAGGCCGGATAGACCTGCGCCGCCTTGAAGGTGATGTTGCCGGCCGATTGCAGAATCGCCTTGGTTTCGGTTTCCGACAATGAAGCCGAGGCATCGAAACGGATATCGCCGGTGCTGAGGAAATCTGCCGCCACGAAGCCGAATGCGGATGCCACCAGCGATCCGCCCTGCGCGGTGGCGACGGTTTTGGTGCCGCCCAGGCTGAGCGCGCCGGAAAAATCGATGAAATCGGCGTCCGCGCTCAGCGTGCCGAGCGAGGCCCCCGGCAGCAGCAGGCCGACCTGGCCGTAGGGGTTGTAGTTGAGGGTGCCGTAGATCGAATTCGCATTGGCATTGAAGCCGACGAAGTCGATGTAGGGCGCTGCGATTTTGGCATTGCCCGCGAGCACGGCGGTGTCGCCGAGCAGCGCGGTTTCCAGCGTAATGGACCGGCTGAGATCGAGCGACACCAGGCCGTCGAACGCAATATAATCCTGCGCGAACAGGTCGATCGCGCCGAAGCCGCCGGCAGTGAGTTGCTGCACCGAAATGCGGCCGAGCATGCTGGTGGTGTCGGACGTCGCCTCGCCCGGCACGAGGCCCGGCGTGGTCTGCACCGCGATATCGTCCTGCGAAATGAGAATCCGGGACGGCGCTTCGTAGCTTGCCGGCAAATCGGTGTAGCCGTTGAAGGTTTGCAAATCCATCCGCATGTCCAGCGTGCCGCCGGCGGCGCCGGGCCCCGCGCCGTTGGCCAGCAGCGTGCCGTCGAACGCGATGCCGTCATACGAACGCGCAACGATGGTGCCGCCGTTACCGGCCAGCGTCACCGGCGCCGCCAGCGTGGTGATGCTGCCGCCGACGATGGAGGGCACGGCATTGATCGTGGTCGCGGCACCCGCGGCGTCGAGCACGGCGCCCGGCCGCTCGATGATTTGCGCGTAGGTGCTCAGGGTGGAGCTCACCGAGTCGCCGCCCATGCCGCCCAGAAAAATGCTGCCGCCGGACTGCGCCAGTCCGAAATTGCGGCCGCGCGCATCGACGAAGCTCGCGGCCTGCCCGGACACATCCACCAGCGCATCGGCACCGATCCAGACCGATAGTCCGGCGACATAGTTGGACGGAACCGGGCTGCCGTTGCTCGTGGCTGTATCGTAACGTGTATTGGCCAGCGTAATGCTGCCGCCATGCGCGGTGAGCGTGCCGAGATCGGTGACCTGGCCGTAGCCGAATACGGTAATCGATTGGCGCGGATCGACCGATATGTTGGCCCCCGCATCGATATATACCGGGCCGCCCAACCCGTCATACAAACTCGGTTCGACACTTGCCTCGAGCGCGATCGACGCGCCGGGCCGCTGGGTGATCGCATCGGTGCCGGGGTTCGGCGTGTAGAGCGGTTCCAGCACCACGCTGTAGGCGGACGAAGCGGCTTGCCCGGTTGCGACCGTGGTGTCGTTCAGAATATACACCGGACGCGTAACGGCCACGTTGCGGCCGGGGTCCACTTCGACCCCGAAATAGCCGCCGAGCACGTAATCGGAGAACCCGCTGGCGAACAAACTATTGTCCGGCAGCGCCAGAACCGCATTCGGGTTCAGCGCGAAAAGTTGCGACGGCAGACCATTGACCAGGCTGCCGAGCACGATTTCGGGCACCGAGAGGGAGAGCGTACCGGCGCCGCCGCTCGCGTAGCCCACGAACCTGCCGGCGATCGTGACATCGCCGGCCGGATAATAATCGGCCGCGTACCCCGGCACGATATCGGCGTTGATCGTGACATTGCCGCCGTTGGCCGCGACCAGCTTGCCGGCGGTGGAGAGTTCGCCGCCGGAGGCGACATCGATGACCGAGCCCGCTTGCAGATCGACGCCTTCGGTGCTGATGAGGCTGACATTGCCGCCGTTCGCATACCCGGCGAGCGTGAAATTGCCCGGATTTGTCTGCAGGTTCGTCCATTCGCCGCTGGTATCGATCGCCACGCCCGGCGCCACGGTAATGCCGCCGGTGCCGGAAAGCGGCTGGTTGCTGCTGAACAGATTGGTCAGGTCCACCGTGCCGCCATGCGCGGTAATGCCGGCGCTTACCGCGACATTTCCGCCGCCCAGGGTGATCGTTCCGCCATCGGCCAGAGTCAGCGGGCCGGCAACGGTAAGGCTGCCGGCGGTAAGGATGGAAATATTGGCAAATCCGGCGGCATCCAGCGCGCCGGTATCGATCGAAATCGTGCCGCTGGCGACGTCGGGCGGCGGCGGTGTTTGCGGCGGCGGGGTTGGCGCGTTGCCGCCGGCCTCGCCCAGCACCACGGTGCTGGTAAATTGTTGCGCTTGCAGCACGCCGCCGACATCGGCGGCAACCGTCAGGCCCGCCGCCAGCGGCACCACCGTCTGCGCCAGCAGGAACGGATCGGTGACGGCCGCGGGCCGGGCGCCATTCTGGTTGTTGCCGACCGTGACACCCGCCGCGATGGTGCCGTCCAGCAGCGCGGTGGCGGCACTCACCGTCAGGCTGCCGGCATCGCGCCCGATCGTGTAGGCCGGTTCCTCGAGTTCCGATGGTGTCAGCAGCGGATTGACGAATGTTTGGGTAATGTGCCAGCGCGGATGCGCTTCCGTCTGGCCGGTATAGACGCCGGTATAAACCAGATCGCCCGGCGCATCGTTAATGTTGAAAATGCGTCCGTCGCTGCTCTGCACGTAGCTTTGCTGCACCAGGCCGGCATCGTAGGTGACGGTGCCGCCGGTGAGATTGATCGTGGCGCCGGACGATAGCACAACCGTGCCACCGGTGTTCTTGCCCGACGACGTGGTGCCGGACTGCAACGTAATGCTGCCGGCGACCGCGCTCCATTCGTCGATGCCATGGCCGATCAGGCCCAGGAGGCCGGAGACCTCCAGCAATCCGCCGCGTGTGTAGATATTGTTGGCATAGCCGCTGCTTTGCGTGGTGCCGCTGCCGCTGGGGATTTCCACCAGGGTCTGGATGTCGGCATACACATTGCCGAACTCCAGCCCGCCCGTGCGATTGGCCGCGCTGTCGCGCAAATAATACGGAACGATACCGCTGACCAGCAGATCGTTGGCGGTGGCGGGCAGGGCAGCGTTCACGCCGGAAACATCGACCGTGGCGCCGCTTTGCAGCACGATCTGCTGGCCGGCATTCACCGCGACCTGGCCGCCTTGCGCCAGCGCCAGTGCGCCGCCTTGCAGGGCAACCGTTCCGCCGGTGGAAATCTCGATGCGGCTTTCGCCCACGGTGTCGGGAAGATTATTGAAATCGTTCAGCCGCGCGCCGTTATACGCATCGCGGTCCGTATTGAACGATCCCGAATTGGACAGGTTGCTGGCGCGCTGCGCATCGAGCCCGGTTTGCAGAATCCCCTGGCTGGCATTGGCGTTTTCCAGCGGCGTGACCAGCGATCCCTGGTAGGCGTAAAGGTTTTCCGGCAGGATTTCGGTGATGCTGCCGGATGCCAGCACGACCGACGCGGTCGCGTCCACGCTGGAAACCCCGGCGCCGGTCGTATCGCTGTTGTCGGTCAGCAGGTGCACCGTGCCGCGCTGGTCCACCGTGGTGGTGGCCAGCAGCACGCCGGCCTGGGTGACCAGGTGGCCGACCATGGTGATGTCGCCCTGATCGGCGATGATCAGCCCGGAATTCGTCGCCGCCCCCAGCGCCGCCGTGCCGGTGCCGGTGATGCTGCCGTTGAGGCTGACCGCCACCTGGCTGCCGATGACAGTGGCGATGTTGTTGTTGGTGGAATAGCCCGGCTGGAGAATGAAATTGCTGCCCGCCGCCAGCACCGTCTGTCCCTGCGGCGTGGTGATGGCGCCCTGGTTCTCCACCGTGGCGCCCAGCAGCATGACGTAGCCGCCGCCATTCGTGCCGGTTGGCACCGGCGTGTTGATGACAGCGCCCGGTTCCACCACGATCGGAACGCCGGCCGGCGCGGACTGGAACGTGGGCGAGAAGGTTTGCAGCGTGCCGTTGCCGCTGGCGGTCGCCGTGCCATACAGCGAAAATCCATCGATCAGCCCGTTCGTGCCGGCCGTCAGCTGCGCCTGCGCAATGACGGCCGTGGTCGCCACCAGGCCGCCGACATTGACCTGCGATCCGGTGCCGAACAGAATGCCGTTCGCATCGAGGATATAAACCTTTCCGGGCGCCGATATCTGGCCCAGGATCGTGCTGGGGGTGGCCGTGGGGTCCTGCACCGAATTGATGGCAACCCACGAATTGGCCAGCGTTCCGCCGGCGCTCTGGTTGAAAATCAGCTTGGTGTGCGCGCCGATGTTGAAACTTTGCCACGCCAGGGAGGCAACCGGGCTCGTCTGGTCCACGGTGACGCTGGTGGTGCCCCCCGCGACACTCTGCGCCAAGCTGGTGGACGCCCCGCTCCATAAAGTGGAATTATTGCTGCCGGCGACGCCCGGCGCCTGTTCCAGGCCCCCCGGTGTGACGCCGTTCGGCACCGGCGCACCCGTGTAGGTCTGCGCCGCCAGCGCCTGCTGGAGGCTGCGGAAACGGGCCGCCGCATTGGCGAAATTCTGTGCGCCGAGGCCCGCCTGCTGGGCCGCCGTGGCGCCCCCGGCGGTGGCCGCGGCTGCCACCGAGGCCGATCGGTGCGACGCCAGCGCCTGGCTCAAACTCTTGAAATTGCCGCCGCCGGCGCGGGCGGGCGTCACGGTGCCGCCGGTCACGAGCAAGGCGGTCAGGCTGACCCCGCGCAGGAGGGCCGGGCGCAAGCGGGTCGGAGCGGATCTGGTCATGTGAAATCACTACGGGAAAGATCGCGGTCTGCATACCAGCGAAGCGCGGCCTGATACAATTGAAGCACAGTTTTCGGGCGGGAGTCATTGAACTGTCACAGAATAAAGAACGGTTAAGAACTGTGATTTCAAGCAGAGGGAAGGTCTTCTTTTTTGAAAAAAAGAAGCAAAAAACTTTTGTCTGTTAACGCTTGCGCGGGAGGGTGCCGGGCCAGGGGGTGATGTGATGCTCCAGGGGGCCGGCCTGGCGCTCGTCGATCGCGCGGCCGCGCACGGAAATGCCGGCGCGGTGCACGCTTTCGGGATCGCCGGTGACCAGCGGATGCCAATTTGGCAGGTCCTGACCCTCATCCAGCCGCCGATACGCGCAGGAGGGCGGCAGCCAGTCGATTTCGGCCACGGCCTCGGGCGTCAGGCGCACGCAATCGGGCACACGGCGGCGCCGGTTGGCATAGTCGGCGCACCGGCAACTATGGCCATCGAGCAGGCGGCACGACACATTGGTCCAGGAAACCTCGCCGGTGTCGTCGTCGCGCAGTTTGTGCAGGCAGCACCGGCCGCACCCGTCGCACAGCGACTCCCACTCGGCGCGCGTCATCTCCGCCAGGGTCTTGGTTTTCCAGAAGGGCTCCATACGCGCCGTCAATTGAGAAGGGTTAGAAAGCAGTTCTTTTTTGAAAAAAAGAACCAAAAAACTTTTATCTTAGCTGTGCGCAAAAATATCGGGGTCGTCGTAGCCCAGCAGATCGAGGCGGCCGCGCGCGGGCAAGAAGGCAAAGCAGGCTTCCGCCAGCGCGAGTCTGTCTTCGCGACGTAACAACGGCTCGAGCTTGCCCCACAGCGCGTGCAAATAGAACACGTCCGAGGCGGCATAGGCGAGCTGTTCCGGGCTTAGCTCCGGCGCGCCCCAGTCGGATGTCTGTTGCTGCTTCGATATATCTACCCCGAGCAATTCGCGGCACAAATCGCGCAATCCGTGCCGGTCGGTGAATGTGCGCACCAGGCGGGCGGCAATTTTCGTGCAGCGCACCGGCGCGACCGTAATGTCCAGGCTGTGCTGCAGCACGGCCACGTCGAACCGGGCGAAATGCATCAGCTTCATCACGCCGGGATCCGACAGCAGCCTTTTCAGATTGGGACACGCGAAACCCAGGCCGCCCGCGGATTCCGGCCTGAGCTGCACCAGATGCGCCTGTCCGTCGCCGTTCGACAACTGCACCAGGCACAGCCGGTCGCGGTGCGGATTGAGGCCCATCGTCTCGGTGTCCACCGCGACCACGGGGCCGGCGACGAAATCGGCCGGCAGGTCGTCGCGATGCAAGGTCAGCGTGCCGGCTTGTGTGACGATCTTGGTTGACATCGGAACGGGACGCGGCCTCCGCGTGGGGTGGCGCGCCTTATGCGGCCGAATGGTGCACGGGAGAAGCCACATTATGGCCGTGCGGCGGCAGCGTCGGCCCGGCCATAGGGAGATGCCGGTGAATGAGTATTTTCCGAGCCTGGACAGCGGCCGCGCGGACGCCAGCATCCCGGCGCGCACTGGCCTTGGTGCGCAACCTCCGTGTCCCCGGTCGGTGGTCCCCCGCCGGCCGGGTTACGGCATGGAAGGCCGGCGGCTCTGCCCCTTGGACTTCCTTTCTGCGACCCTCGCTCAGAAAAAAAGTGCGTCGCCCCTGCATCCAACCGGCGTCATTCGTCCGTAACCCTCGTTGGCAACGACGGCGGGCGTGGTTGAGTGACGACCAGGATTCCAACACCACAGCAGGCAAGCACCGATTACGAGGCGGCCAAGGCGGCCAACGAGGCGGCGCTGATTCTGCACAGGGTCGAGATCGACGCCAAGGCGTTGAAGGTGCAGATCGATGTGCAAAGGCAGGTGAAGCGGTCTACAGCCGCGGAGCGCGCCCACAGCATCGCGGATTAGTCGATCCGCGATGGCGCCGCGTGGTGCCCAGGAGAAGACTCGAACTTCCACAGCCTTGCGGCCACAGGTACCTGAAACCTGCGCGTCTACCAATTCCGCCACCTGGGCAGGTGCGTCGGGAGCGGCGGCGTGTAGCCCCCGGTGCCGCCTGCGTCAACGTTAATGGGAGCGGCGGCGCCCCCCGATGCGACTTGAGCCACGAGGGTCCGGCACCATAGTTGGAGCGGCCATAAAGGAGCTTCGGCATGGACTCGTACAGCGTCGCCACGGTGATCGGCGGATCGGGATTCCTGGGCCGCTATATCGTCAAGCGCCTGGCCGCCGAAGGGCATGTGGTGCGCGCCGCGGTGCGCCATCCGGATCGTGCCCTGTTCCTCAAGACCATGGGCCGGGTGGGGCAGGTGGTGCCGCTCTACACCAACGTCACCGACGACGCCTCGGTCGCCCGCGCGGTTGAGGGGGCGGCGATCGTCGTCAATTTGGTCGGCATTCTGGCCGAGCGGCGGCGCGGCGATTTTACCCGCCTGCAAGCCGAAGGTGCGGGCCGCGTGGCGCGGCACGCGGCGGCGGCGGGTGTGCGTCATTTGGTGCAGATGTCCGCCATCGGCGCGTCGCCGGACAGCCCGGCCCGGTATGGCCGCACCAAGGCGGCAGGCGAGCAGGCGGTGCGCGCGGCGTTTCCCGCCGCCACCGTGCTGCGCCCTTCGATCGTGTTCGGCGCGGAGGACCAGTTCTTCAACCGCTTCGGGCACCTGGCCATGCTGGCGCCGGTGATGCCGGTGATTGCCGGCAGCAGCCGGTTCCAGCCCGTCTATGTCGGCGATGTGGCCGACGCGGTGATGCAGGCGCTCACCCGGCCCGAGGCCGCGGGCGCGGTGTACGAACTCGGCGGCCCGAAAATCATGACCTTCCGGGAAATACTCGGCTGGATCCTGGCGCAGACCGGACGGCACAATCCGCTGGTGACGGTGCCGCCGGCCGCCGCCCGCCTGCTGGCCGCCATACCTTTCAGCGGTCTGACCGCGGACCAGCTTCTGATGCTGGCGCGCGACAACGTCGCCGATCCCGGTCTTCCGGGCCTGACCGAGCTGGGCATTCTGCCGACGCCCATCGAGCTGGTGGTGCCCGCGTACCTGGAGCGTTACCACAAGGGCGGCCCGCGGCCGCAGGCGCCGGAGTTAGTCGCAAAACGGACCTAATTTCCGCCGGATTGCCCAAGAAGGCATCAGCTTTTCGCCCATTCCACGATATTAGGTCAGTATCTATGCCATAGAGCTGTTTTTTCACTCGCCTTGCGGCCAAGCGGGCGATAGGCATGGCGTGGGACCTCACGGGCTGGGAGGCAAACGAATGCCCGAGACAATGTTGACCTTTACGCATGTGCCGCAAAGCCAGCCGGACAAGCGCACGGTGGCGGACCGGCGCGCGGATTTCAGCGAAATCTATCGCGACTTCGCATCCAGTCAGGCGCGGGCGCAGTCGAGCCGCTGCAGCCAGTGCGGCGTGCCGTTCTGCTCGGTGCATTGCCCGCTGCACAATAATATTCCGGACTGGCTGAAACTCACCGCCGAGGGGCGGCTGGAGGAAGCTTACGAAATCTCCAGCGCCACCAACAATTTTCCCGAAATCTGCGGCCGCATCTGCCCGCAGGACCGGTTGTGCGAAGGCAACTGCGTCATCGAAAAAGGTTTTGAGAGCGTCACCATCGGCGCGGTGGAGCGTTATATCACCGACACGGCGTTCGAGCGCGGGTGGGTGCAGCCGGTGCGCCCGCGGATCGATCTGTCGCAAAGCATCGGCATCGTCGGCGCCGGGCCCGGCGGGTTGGCCGCGGCCGAGGAACTTCGCCGGCGCGGCTATCAGGTGCATGTCTACGACCGGCACGATCGCGTGGGCGGCCTGCTGATTTACGGCATCCCCGGCTTCAAGCTGGAAAAGGATATCGTGGTCCGCCGCTGGCGCCTGCTGGAGGAGGGCGGAATAAAATTCCACCTCAATACCGAAGTCGGCCGCGACGTGACGTTCGCCGAATTGCGCGCGCGCCACGATGCGGTGCTGGTGGCCACCGGTGTGTACGAGGCGCGCGACATTGGCGGCCCGGGCGCCGGCCTGCGCGGTATCGTTCCGGCCCTGGACTATCTCATCACCAGCAACCGCAAGGGCCTCGGCGACGCGGTGCCGTCGTTCGATGATGGCACCTTGAACGCAGGCGGCAAGCGCGTGGTGGTGATCGGCGGCGGCGACACCGCCATGGATTGCGTGCGCACCGCGGTGCGCCAAGGCGCGGCCTCGGTGACATGCCTGTACCGCCGCGATCGCGCCAACATGCCCGGCAGCCTGCGCGAAGTGCAAAACGCCGAGGAGGAAGGCGTTCATTTCGCCTGGCTCTCCGCCCCCGAAGCGTTCTACGGCAACGAAACAGTCACCGGCGTGCGGGCGGTGAAAATGCGCCTGGGACTGCCCGACGCCTCCGGCCGCCAATCGGTGGAAGTGGTGCAAGGCAGCCACTTCACCGCCGGCGCCGACCTGGTCATCAAGGCCTTGGGCTTCGACCCGGAACCGCTGCCGGTGGTGTGGGCGCAGGATGCGCTGGAAACGACGCGGTTGGGGACGTTGAAGATCAATCCGCGATCTTTCCAGACATCGCTGCCCGGCGTATTCGCCGCCGGCGACATCGTGCGCGGCGCGAGCTTGGTGGTGTGGGCGATCAAGGATGGGCGCGACGCCGCGGCGGCAATCCATTCGTATCTGGCGCAAACCGAATTTGCGATCGCGGCGGAGTGAAGATGAGAAGGAAGGAAGTCTTCTTTTTTGAAAAAAAGAAGCAAAAAACTTTTGCTCGTTTAAGGATAATGCCACACTTCTCCTCGCCCGTCCTTACGGGAGAGGAAGGGGCCCAGCGCCCTTGCGCTGGGAAGGTGAGGGTGCGTGTGCGGTAGCCGTAGGGTGGGCCTCGGCCCACCATTTCCAGCCGCCCGAACGCGGCAGCTGCAGATAAAAAATTCCTCTTTGGGCGCGGAAAGCGATGACAATTGAAAGCCAAATGTTTCGGCGGGAATGGAGCGAATTAGCAAGAATCTGCCTAGTTTCGTCTGTTGTGGCAGCTGTCCTACTGAGTATCGCGGACGGCATCGTCTATGCAAACGTTATAATGGCAGGCAAGCACTCGTTCGCGACCGCGCTGTTGGACAAGTGGGTTACCGATTTCAGATATCTGTCTGAACAAGGAGTCTATGCGTCAACTGTGCTTCTTGTAGGTGCGAAATTCTTCGAGACTCGAAGCATGATTTCCGTCGCATTCGATAAGCTTGATGCAGGCAAGATGGCAATGAAAGGTCCGGATGAAAACAACACGATCTGGATCGGCAGAAAGTACGGCACGGCACTTGAAGCGGAACTCGTCGCTGCCGCACTCGAGTCTCGGCTGCAGGAGAGCGCGCTATGAACCATAGTGCGTATGACGGAGCAGCCAATTCGCAAGAGTCTTGGCCTTCTTTTGTGCAAAAAAGATGGCCTCCTTTTCTGAACAAGAGAAGAAAATGATTTTTGCCCATTAAGGAAAATACCATGACGGGCTCTGCGGCTGACAACTTTTTAGCGTCCTCGCGCGAGAACGCTGAGCATCTCGCTCACACCTACTCCCCCGCCCAGGAACACGATTCCTGCGGCGTAGGCCTTATCGCCGCCCTCGACGGCAAACCGCGGCGGGACGTGGTCCAAGCCGGGATCGATGCCCTCTGCGCCGTGTGGCATCGCGGCGCCGTCGACGCGGATGGCAAGACCGGCGACGGCGCCGGCATTCATATCGAAATCCCCCAACAATTCTTTGCCGAGGCCATCGAGCGCGGCGGCGACCGGGCGCGGGGGGGGCGGATTGCGGTGGGCATGGTGTTTCTGCCGAAGACGGATTTTACTGCGCAGGAACGGTGCCGGCAGATTGTAGAGACCGAAATTCTGCAATTCGGTTACGAGATTTATGGTTGG
>CAJCIS010000260.1 GCA_903970435.1 Acidobacteriota bacterium
GCTGGCAATCTGGTGGGATTATGTTTCGCCGGCAATGACGCAGCAGAACACAACACCTTCGCGAACAATCCACAGGCGGCACGCAGCATCAGCGTCTCCTGGACTGCAATTCAGACAATGTTAAGCGATGTGTACGGTGCCCAATCACTGGTGGAGGAGATAACACGCTAGATAGCGATGTGGCGGGTAGTCACCGTCAGACAGCTTGGCGGTAAATGGCGGCTTTCTCGGATGCGCGCCCGACAACGGAACGGCCACTTTCGGCCAACTCCGGCCATTGACCAAGTCTTGAAGGATAGGTCCATAGCGTCGCGATGCTAGCGGATGAACTCATTCCGACAGAATTACGGTCATACCCTCTGAGGCGCCCGAACGTCTTAAACTAGCAAAAGTTTTTTGGTTCTTTTTTTCAAAAAAGAACTGCTTCCTTCCTACCGCCGGACGTCGCCCGCCCGGCAGTAGAAAGGCGTGATCACGCACTCTTCGCCATGATCTCGTCGGCAACGTTACGCGGCACGGGATCGTAATGGTGGAACTGCATCGTGAACGAAGCGCGCCCTTTCGTCATGCTGCGCAGGTGCGAGATGTAGCCGAACATTTCTTTCAGCGGCGTCAGGGCGCGCACGATGACGGTGGAACCGGAGCTCTCCTGGTTCTGGATCATGCCGCGGCGGCGGTTGAGGTCGCCCACCACGTCGCCGACGTGATCGTTCGGCGTGGTGACTTCCACGTCCATGATGGGCTCGAGAATGACCGGGCCGGCCTTTTTCATGCCCTCGCGGAAGCAGGCTTTGGCGGCGATTTCGAAGGCCAGCGCGGATGAGTCGACGTCGTGGTATTTGCCGTCGCTGAGCGTGTATTTGAAATCGACGGTGGGGAAACCCGCCAGCACGCCGGTTTCGGCCTGCACGCGGATGCCTTTTTCCACCGCCGGAATATACTCGCGCGGCACCGATCCGCCGACCACCTTGTTTTCGAACACGATGCCGGCGTTGCGCTCCAGCGGTTCGAACGTGATCTTCACTTCGGCGTACTGGCCCGAGCCGCCCGACTGCTTCTTGTGGGTGTAGATTTCGGTCCACGGCTTGCTGATCGTTTCGCGATACGCCACCTGCGGCGCGCCGATATTGGCGTCCACGCCATATTCGCGGCGCAGCCGGTCGATGATGATTTCGAGATGCAGCTCGCCCATGCCGGACAGGATGGTCTGGCCGGTTTCCTGGTCGGTCTTCAGGCGCAGGCTGGGGTCTTCGCCGGCCAGCTTCTGCAGGCCGAGCGTCATTTTCTCCACGCCGTCCTTGGTTTTCGGCTCGACGGAGATGTCGATGACCGGCACCGGGAAGGCCATGCGCTCCAGCACCACCGGATCGTCGCTGCTGGCCAGCGTATCACCCGTGCCGGTATCCTTCAGGCCGACAAAGGCGGCGATGTCGCCGGCGTGGACTTCCTTGATTTCGGCGCGCTTGTCGGCGTGCATCTGGAACATCCGGCCGATGCGCTCGCGGTGGCCCTTGGTGGTGTTCAGCACCATGTCCGCCTGCTTCAGCGTGCCGGCATAGACGCGCACAAAGGTCAGTGTGCCGTACTTGTCGTTGATGATCTTGAAGGCCAGGCCCGCAAAGGGGGCGTCCGGGTTGGCCGGGATGACGCGCCGGTTGTCGTGCACGTGCTCCTCCTCGCCCTCCTCGGCGGCGACCTTGATGCCGGGAATGTCGATCGGCGATGGCAGGTAATCGAGCACCGCGTCGAGCAGCGGCTGCACGCCCTTGTTCTTGAACGCGGTGCCGCACAGCACCGGGCGGAATTCGCCGGAAATCGCACCTTTCTTGATGCAGGCCTTCAGGGTGGCGACATCGACGTCGCCGTCCGCGAAATATTTCTCCATCGCGTCGGTATCCACCGACACGGCGGTGTCGAGCAGAAGCTGGCGGTATTCCGCCGCTTTCTCCTTGAGGTCGTCGGGAATCGGCTCGTCGTGGAACTTGGCGCCGAGTTCGCCGCCTTCCCAGACGATGGCCTTCATTTCGACGAGGTCGACCACGCCCAGGAAGGTGTCCTCGATGCCGATGGGCAACTGCAGCGGCAGCGCCACGATGTCGAGCTTTTCCTTCAGCGTATCGAACGCGCGATAGAAATCGGCGCCGGTGCGGTCGAGCTTGTTGATGAAGATGATGCGCGGCACGTTGTAGCGGTCGGCGAGGCGCCAGTTGGTCTCGCTCTGCGGCTGCACGCCGGCGACGCCCTCGATGATGAACACCGCGCCATCGAGCACGCGCAGCGAGCGGTTCACTTCGATGTTGAAATCGATGTGGCCGGGCGTGTCGATGATGTTGATGCGGTGGTCCTTCCACTCGCACGTCACCGCGGCGGAGGTGATGGTGATGCCGCGCTCACGCTCCTGGTCCATGTAATCGGTGGTTGTATTGCCGTCGTGTACCTCACCGATTTTGTGAGATACGCCGGTGTAATACAAAATACGCTCGGTCGTGGTTGTCTTGCCGGCATCGATGTGCGCGGTAATGCCGATATTGCGTATTCTTCCGAGCGACTCAGTCGTAGACACGGGTGCCTCCATATCATGAAGGGCGCAATCGAGGCCCTTGCCCCGTGCGCCCATCCATGCGCCGGACCTGGCCGGCGGAATGGGGTGGATGTGCGCCAGGTGGGGGAGAATTGCAAGAAGGAAGGCCCAGGGAAGGCCCAGGGAAGGCCAAGCGCTCTGCCCCTGGACCAAGCTGGGGCCCGAGGCCCCAGACCCCCATTTTTGCGGCTCACACGAAGTAATGGCGTTTGGGGACTTGTCCCCAACTGGCTCCAGGGGCAGAGCCCCTGGCTTATGACATCCCTCCCACAGCGCCTCCTTCTCGGCCACATCCGGCTGTTCACCGCCGCCGCCGTGGGTGTGGCCAGCCTCTACGTCTTCCCCGCTACCTGGCTCCCTCACGACAGGGGCATCGCCGCATGGGACATCGGCGCGGCCGTTTTCCTCCTCCTGTGCGTGTTCATGTTCTGCGACGGCACACCGTCCCGTATGCAGGCCAACGCCGTCGCACAACTGGAAGGCGAGTGGAGCCTGTTCTGGCTGGTGGTGGCCGGCGTCACCGCGAGCTTTTCGGCCATCATCGGCGAGTTCAGCACCATGAAGAACATGCCGGCCGGCATACGTGAACAGAAGGTGGCCATTGTGGCTGTCACGCTGGCGCTGTCGTGGATGCTCACCCACGCGGTGTTCGCGCTGCGCTACGCGCACGAATTCTACACCCGCACCGGCGACGCCGAAGTACCCGATGGCGGCCTGGAATTCCCCCGCGAGCCCAATCCCGACTATTGGGACTTCCTGTATTTCTCGGCCGTGCTGGGCATGACATTCCAGGTCTCGGACGTGCAGATAACATCGCGAAAATTCCGCCGTCTGGCGACGCTGCACGGCCTGCTGGGCTTCATGTTCAACACCGTGATCGTGGCCCTCACGGTCAATCTCGCGTCCGGGCTGCTGTCCTGAAGAAGAATGTTCTTTTCTGAAGAAACGAACCAAAAGACTTTTTGCCCTGCGCCTGCACGTCGTTTCGAGCCAAGCCCGACAGGTCGGGGATCGCATCAAAAGCAAAAGTCTTTTGGTTCTTTTCTTCAGAAAAGAACTCTCTTCTAACTTGCGGCCTGTGGAAGAAATCCACAGGCCGCAGGTGCGATCAGGGCTTTACTTGATAGATCGTGCCATAATTGTTGACGGTACCGCCCTCCAGCGTGGTGCCGATGAACGATCCGTCGGCAAGCGGGAGCAATCCCGATTCCGGCTCCGACCCGTCGGGCGAGCCGCTGAAGGTGTGCAGGACTTTCTCCGTCCAGGTGCCGTCGCCCTGGCTCAGTTTGAACAACACGCCGTTCTTCAGCGTGCCGCCGGTCTCTGTTGTGCCGTACAGATTGCCATGCTTGTCGAACACCAGGTTGGAATAGCCGGGCGTGCCGCCATCGGGCGAAAACGCGAAGCTGTGCAACAACGTCTCGGTCCAGGCGCCGCCTTTTTGCGCCGGCGGGCTGACCTCGAAAGCCGCGCCATAACCCACCGTGCCGCCGCTTTCGGTGGTGCCGTAAAGATTGCCGGCCGCATCCATGGTCACGCCGGTACGCGGCTCCATGCCGTCCGTTTGGCTATCAAAACTGTGCAGCACCGACAGCGTCCAGTCGGGCCCGGTGCCGGGCGGCGAAAGCTCGAACACCACGCCGTTGCCGGTGTTGCCGCCGTTCAATGTGGTTCCGTAAATATTGCCGGAAATATCGAAAATCAGGGTGCAGAACGGGTAGCCGCCATCGGCCTGGTTGTCGAACGGATACAGGATCGTCTGCGTCCATGGGCCGGTGCCGCCGTTGGATGCCAGCCGGAACACCATGCCCGCGCCGCCCGTGCCGTCATAGCCGGCGGTGCCGTACAGGGCGCCGTCGGGCCCGAAGACCAGCGTGCCGTCTGGCGTGCCGCCATGCGTGCCGCCGTTGAACCGGAAGAGCACGACGTAGTGCCAGGTGCTGTTGGCATCCGCCGGGCGAACCAGCTCGTACACCACGCCGGCGTCGTTGAAGCCGCCTTCCGATGTGGTGCCGTAAAGATTTCCGCTGCTATCGAGAACAACTCCGGACCACGGGAAAACGCCGTCCTTCACGTTCTTGCTGAAACGGTGGAGCACCGTCTGCACCCATTTCGTCGAACCGTTGGCGGGGGGCGAGAGTTCGAACACCGTGCCATTGCCGTCGGCGGCGCCGGTGTAGGTGGTCCCATAAAGATTTCCGGCCGTGTCGCTGGTGAGCGGGGCGCGGGGGCGAGCGCCCTGCTGCACCTTTACAAAGGTGTGGATGATGTCGATCGGCGTGGCCGAGGCTTGCCGCGGTAGGGTGGCCAGCGCGATCAGCGCGCAGGCGCCGGGCAAGCCTGTTCTTGTCAGGTTCACGAGAGTGTCTCCGGTCGGATTGTCCGCATGTGAAGATCTGCGGCTGGCTCACATCGAGCGCGGTTGCGGCGGGTTTAGTCGGCGCGACGCCCGGCGGCAATGAAGCCCCGTCGGGCGCCCTCCGCCCTCGGCCCGGCCTTCATTTGCACCTCCCGACCGTGATACAATATGACCCCAATCCGATCGGGAGAGAGCGTGTGAAGGCTGCCATTGTCATCTTCCCCGGCACCAACCGCGAGCGGGACATGGCGATCGCCCTGCGCGGGGCGACCGGGCAGCGCCCCGCCATGGTGTGGCACCAGGAGACGGTGCTGCCGCCCGTTGATCTGGTGGTGATACCCGGCGGCTTTTCCCATGGGGACTATCTGCGCTGCGGTGCGATGGCGGCGCAAAGCCCGGTCATGCCGGCGATCCGCGCCTTCGCCGCGCGCGGCGGGCATGTGCTGGGGGTTTGCAACGGTTTTCAGATCCTGACCGAGGCGGGCTTGCTGCCCGGCGCCCTGCTGCGCAATGCAGGGCTGCGCTTTGTCTCGCAGGATTGTTTCCTGCGCGTCGAGCGGGCGGACACGGCGTTCACCCGCCACTACCAGCGCGGCCAGGTGTTCCGCGCGCCGCTGGCGCACGGCGACGGGAATTACTTTGCCGATCCCGAGACTCTGAATGCGCTGGAGGCGGAGGGCCGGGTGGCGTTCCGCTATGCCACGCCGGACGGCGCCGTGACCCTGCAAAGCAATCCAAACGGCAGCATCGATTCGATTGCCGGCATTTACAGCGAGAATTTCCGCGTGCTGGGGCTGATGCCGCATCCGGAGGATCTGGTGGACCCGCTGATGGGCGGGACAGATGGCAAGCCGCTGTTCGAGGGCGTTGCGGCGGCGCTGGCGGCGTGAAGGCAAAAGGAAGTATTTCTTTTTTGAAAAAAAGAAACAAAAAACTTTTGTCTGTTGGGTTGGGTGACAGGTGCGAAACGTCGCGCCCCACGCGCCATCACGGTTACTCCGGGCGCGCAGTTCGGGGCGCTGAGTTCACAGGTTTTGCGGGAATAGATTGCCACGGCGACCCGGCCGCAAGGCCCGATACCGGCCGTCGGCATGCGCGTGAGCGATTTTCGGGCATGTTCGAGATAACCGATGACGCACCATCCGTAATTCAATGTCGTGTCGAACTGTTGGTTCGTTTCCCGGTTGCCGGGTAGCAAGTTCATGGCGCCAATCGGGTGGCAACGATGGTGGGAAACGGCCTTCGTCATCGTCTCACATTCAACCAGCGCGATTTTCGGCGCTTTGCGGGATCATCGAACTGGAGCCAATCTGATATAGCTGCCGCGATTCGAATGAATTGCCAGAGAGATCCTGTTGACCCAACCCATCACCGCCGCCCTTGCCCGCCAGTTCGGCCTCAACGACGCGGAATACGACCGCGTCCTCGCCATCCTGGGGCGCACGCCGACGCTGACGGAGCTCGGCATCTTCTCGGTCATGTGGTCGGAGCACTGCTCCTACAAATCCAGCCGCGTCCATTTGCGCGAACTCCCCACCAAGGCCCCCTGGGTCATTCACGGCCCCGGCGAGAACGCCGGCGTCGTCGATATCGGCGATGGTCTGGCCGCCATTTTCAAAATGGAAAGCCACAACCATCCGAGCTTCATCGAGCCCTACCAGGGTGCCGCCACCGGCGTCGGCGGCATATTACGGGACGTGTTCACCATGGGCGCCCGCCCGATCGCCAACTTGAACGCCTTGCGCTTCGGCCGCCCGGAAAACCCGGTCACCAGGCGCGTGGTGGACGGGGTGGTGCGCGGGATTGGCGGCTACGGCAATTGCGTCGGCGTCCCCACCGTCGGCGGCGAGGTGAATTTCCACGCCGCCTACGACGGCAATCCCCTGGTCAACGCCATGACGGTCGGCATTGCCCGCACCGACGCCATCTTCCTCTCCGCCGCCGCCGGCATCGGCAACCCGGTGGTTTATGTCGGCTCGAAAACCGGGCGGGACGGCATCCACGGCGCCACCATGGCCTCGGCGGAATTCGATGCCAATTCCGATGAGAAGCGGCCGACCGTGCAGGTCGGCGATCCGTTCACCGAAAAGCTGCTCATCGAAGCCTGCCTCGAACTCATGGCAACGGACGCCATCGTGGCCATTCAGGACATGGGGGCGGCGGGGCTGACAAGCTCGTCGGTGGAAATGGCCGGCAAGGGTGGCGTCGGCATCGAGCTGGACCTGGACGCGGTGCCGCAGCGCGAGGCCGCCATGACGGCGTACGAAATGATGCTGTCGGAGAGCCAGGAACGCATGCTGATGGTGCTCAAGCCGGAGCGCCAGGCGATGGCGCAGAAGATTTTCGAGAAATGGGAGCTCGACTTCGCGGTGATCGGGCACCTCACCGACACCGGGCGTATCGTGGTGCGCCATCGGGGCGAGCTTCAGGCCGACATCGAGCTGGCGCCGCTGGCCGACCAGGCGCCGCTTTATAGCCGTCCCTACACCGAACCCGTCAAAGCCGCGCCGCTGGCCCTGCCGGCGGACCCGGTCGGCATTCTGCCGGCGCTGGAAACACTGATCGGCTGCCCGGATCTGTGCTCGCGCGCCTGGATCTGGAACCAGTACGACACCACGGTGGGTGGCCAGACGGTGCGGCGCCCCGGCACCGCGGACGCGGCCATCGTGCGGCTGGAGGACACCGACAAGGCGCTGGCGCTGACCACCGATTGCACGCCGCGTTATTGCGCCGCCGATCCGGAAACCGGGGGTGCCCAGGCGGTCGCCGAGGCATGGCGCAATATTACAGCCACCGGTGCGACACCGCTGGCGGTCACCGACAATCTCAATTTCGGCAATCCGGAAAAGCCGGCCATCATGGGCCAGATCGTGGCTGCCATACGCGGCATGGCGGCTTCGTGCCGCGCGCTCGACTTCCCGGTCGTGAGCGGCAATGTCAGTCTGTATAACGAGACGCAG
The DNA here is from genome assembly GCA_903970435.1 of Acidobacteriota bacterium. Classification (GTDB taxonomy): domain Bacteria; phylum Pseudomonadota; class Alphaproteobacteria; order Acetobacterales; family Acetobacteraceae; genus CAJCIS01. Next base: position 7,901 of record CAJCIS010000260.1, read on the forward strand.
GGGACCGCGATCCTGCCGACGCCGGCCATCGGCGGCCTCGGCGTGATCGAGCCTGCGTCGCGCGCCGTGGGATTGGCGCCGGCGGCGGGGCACGAGCTGGTGCTGCTGGGGGAGACGCGCGGGCATCTTGGGCGGTCGCTGTGGCTGCGCGAAATCATCGGGCAGGAAGTGGGTGCGCCGCCGCCGGTCGACCTGGCCGCGGAACGCCGCACCGGCGACTTCGTGCGCGGCCGCATCGCGGCCGGCGCGATTGCCGCCTGCCATGATGTGTCGGATGGCGGCCTGCTGGTCGCGGTGGCGGAAATGGCGCTCGGCGGCCACGTGGGCGTGACGTTGCTGCCTGCACCGGACGATATTGCGCCGCACGCCTTCTGGTTCGGCGAAGACCAGGCCCGCTACATCGCGGCGACGGGCGATGCCTCCGGCCTGCTGGCGCAGGCGGCCGCTTCCGGTATTCCGGCGCGCCGCATGGGCCGCGCCAGCGGAGATCATTTGACACTGGCCGATGGTGCCACAATATCCTTGAGCCGGCTGCGCGAGAGGCACGAGAGCTTCTTTGCGGCCTGGATGAACCCGTAGGAAGCGCCCCATGGCCATGGCCGCCAGCGAGATCGAAAGCCTGATCCGCACCGCATTGCCCGACGCCAGGGTGCGTGTGGAGGACCTGGCCGGCGACGGCGACCACTACGCCGCCAACGTCGTGAGTGAGACCTTCCGCGGCCTCTCGCGCGTCAAGCAGCATCAGCTCGTGTTCCAGGCGCTCGGCGGCCGCATGGGCGGCCAGCTTCACGCCCTGGCCCTTCAGACATCCGTGCCCGATCAGGAGATCGCATGACAGACCCATCAGCCGAAGCCCGCATTCAGCGCGACATCGCCGACAACACGGTGATGCTGTACATGAAGGGCACGCCGTCGTTTCCGCAGTGCGGCTTTTCCGCCCGCGTGGTGCAGATCCTGAACCATCTGGGCGCGCCGTTCGCCAGCGCCAATGTGCTCGAGGACCCCGCCTTGCGCGACGGCATCAAGCAATTCTCGCAATGGCCGACGATTCCGCAATTGTATGTCGGCGGCGAGTTCGTCGGCGGCTGCGATATCGTGACGGAAATGTTTCAGTCGGGTGAGCTGGAGACGCTGCTGCGGGAGAAGGCGGCGGCCTGAAGCAAGGAAGGAAGTCGTTCTTTTCTTCAGAAAAGAACCAAAAGAATTATGTTGAGGCTGGCGGCGCTCAAAAAGGAAGGCGGCGCCGCCCCGACGCCTGCCTAATCTTGAGTGCCGCTCGGCTAAATATGATTCTTTTGGTTCTTTTCGTCAGAAAAGAACGTCCTTCCTGAGCCTTGCCCGATGACAAGGCCACCCCCTTCATGTAGTGGCTTGATTGCCCGGCCCGAAGATCATCGGGGGACGGGCAATCTTCCGGGGGTGCTCATCTGATGCTGAATTTTTGCCTGCGTCGCCTGCGCGACGCACTCGCCGTGACGTCTTGCCTGTGCCTCGCCGGCCCCGCGCTCGCGCAGGGCGCGCCGCTGAACATGCACCGCGCGCCGCATGCGCCGCTGCCCGGCAAGCTGCCGCCGCCGCACCTGGTCGGCAACGCCGCCACGCGCCTGTCGCGCCCTTACGGCGGCACGCCGATCGACGTGACGAACTACCACTACGACAGCTACCCGACCGGCTGGAACCAGACGGAAACCGACCTCACGCCGGCCACGGTCGCCTCGTCGAGCTTCGGCCTGCTCGCCACCTTGAAGGTGGATGGCAATGTTTTCGCGCAGCCGCTGCTGCTCTCCGGCTTCACCATGCCGGATGGCACCACGCACGACGTGCTGATCATCGCCACCGGGCATGACAGCGTCTATGCCTTCGATGCGCAAACCTACGCCGTCTTGTGGCAGGTCAGCCTCGGCACGCCGCAGGCCAGCAGCGATGTCGGCTGCCACGATGTTCAGCCGGAATACGGCATTTCCAGCACGCCAGTTATCGTGCGCACCGGGCCGGGCGCCGCCACGCTGTATGTGGTCGCCGCGACCGAACCCAAGAGCTACACGTTCGTGACGCAATTGCATGCGCTCGACGTCGGCACCGGCGCCGACACGCTCACCCCCACCGTCGTCGCACCCGCCGCCAAGCTGAGTGACGGCAGCAAGGTGCATTTCGATCCGCAAAACCAATGGAATCGCGCGAGCCTGGCCTACAACGCCGGCACGTTGTATATGGGTATCGGATCGCACTGCGACAACAATAGCGGCAATATCACCGGCTGGCTGCTGAGCTACAATACCAGCCTGCAGCTTCAGCACGCGTTCCATACCGTCAAGACGTCCGGCGGCACCGAATTGGCCAGCATCTGGATGACCGGCTACGCGCCGGCGATCGATGCCAGCGGCAACGTCTTCGTCGTCACCGGCAACGGCGATTTCACCAAGGGCGCCAAGGATTGGGGCGAAAGCGTGCTGAAGCTGCCGCCCTCGCTCGACCGCGTCACCACCTCGTTCACCACCGACAGCTACGTCAACTGGAACAATAACGACGAGGATTTCGGCTCCGGCGGGGTGATGCTCCTGCCGCCGGTGAACGGGCAGACGGCGCCACCGTTGGCCGTGGCCATGGGCAAGTCCAGCACGCTGTTTCTGCTGAACCAGGACAGCCTGGGCGGTCTGAAGAACAACAATAAAGGCGCGTTGCAGTCGCAATACGACGGCGGCGGCGGCGTGTGGGGCGGTCCCGCCTTCTATAACGGCCCGTCCGGTCCCACCGTGCTGACACAGAGCGGCAACGATGTGCTGCGCGCCTGGACCGTCGCCACGGGCAGCCACCCGTCGCTCACCCTGGGCAACACCGGCACCTCCGGCGGCGGCTATGGCGGCTCGCTGCCGATCGTTTCGTCGAACGGCGCCACCGCCGGCACCGGCGTGGTCTGGCTGATCAACCGCGCCAGTGAACCGTTCTCGATCGAGGCGTACAATGCCGTGACGCTCGGCAACCCCATCTTCACCGAGCAGATCGGCACCTGGTCCAATCAGGGGCAAGGCAACCCCTTCCTGACAGCCATGGAGGCCAACGGCCGCGTTTACGCGCCCGGCTACAAACTGGTCCGGGTTTTTGGGCTGACCCCGTGACAGTTGCCAGTTTCCAGTTGTCAGTTGTCAGGTGCCGCGGGGATCAATCGCGAATCTGACAACTGAAAGCTGACAACCGACACCTGATGTGATGTAAGGTTGCATCACATGACGTTCCAGGATGACAGGCGCACCCGCGGCTACCACCACGGCAACCTGCGGGAAGCGATGGTGCAGGCGGCGCTGCACCTGATCCGCGAGCATGGGCCCGGCGGCTTCAGCTTTGCCGAAGTCGCGCGGCTGGTCGGTGTATCGGGCGCGGCGCCCTACCGGCATTTCCGCGACCGCAACGCCCTGCTGGCCGAAGTGGCCCGCCAGGGCTTCGTGCAATTCGCCAGCGACCTCGCGGCCGCCTGGAACAATGGCAAGCCAACGCCGGTGCGGGCGCTGGAGAATTGCGGGCGCGCCTACCTCTCGTTCGCGCGGCGCGAACCGGCCGCCTATGCCGCCATGTTCGAGCCCGGCTGCGCGCTGGACGATTACGCCGACCTGGCCGCGGCCAGCGACCGCGCCTTCGGCGTGCTGCGCGGCGCCGCCGAGGCAGTGGTCGCGTCCCTGCCGCAGGACCGCAAACCACCCGTCATGATGATGGCGCTGCATATCTGGTCGTTTTCGCACGGCATCGCGTCGCTGTTCGTCGGCGGCGCCGCCGGCGCGCGGCGAAAACTGCCGATGACGCCGGAGGATCTGCTGGAAGCCGGACTGCTGATCTATTTGCAGTCGCTGGGCGTTGCGACCTCTTGACGGTGTACCGGCGCCATCCCATCATGTTAATGTGTTTTACATTCACACGGAGCCTCCGATGCCGATCGCTGAACGCCTGGACGAGTATGGCAAGGGAGCCTGGATCGCGCTGACGATTCTCGGCTTCTGGGTATTCTGGCCGCTGGGTCTGGCGGCGCTGATTTTCCTGTCGTGCAGCGGCCGCATGCGGGCCTGGAAATACGAGGCGCGCGGGCGCTGGCATAATGCTGCGGGCAAGAACGGCTGGAGCTGCGGTGGCGGCAGCCGGCGCGGGTCGAGCGGCAATGCCGCGTTCGATGAATATCGCCGCGAAACGTTGCGCCGCCTGGAGGAAGAACAAAAGGAATTCGAGGCCTATCTCGAACGCCTGCGCGCCGCCAAGGACAAGTCGGAATTCGACCAGTTCATGGCCGATCGCCGCGGTGGGGCGGTGGCGACTTGAGGAAGAAGGCCAGGGGCGCTGCCCCTGGACCCCGTCGTGCGCAAGCACGCATACGCGTGACGGGGACAAGGCCCCGGACCTCCTTTAAGTAATACCAACAACCGTCCTTGGTTCGGACGGATCGGCATTGCCTCCGGCGGGCGGGGGGTTTCACCCCCCTGCACCCCCCACCGGCGTGC
>CAJCIS010000261.1 GCA_903970435.1 Acidobacteriota bacterium
GGAAAATTAGCTTTTCGCCATAAATTTGTGTGCGTCAAAATATGGCTCTTGCTTCTTTACATTGAGACGATATCGGGTTTGCGCGCGTCGCGCCGCGCGCCCAGGTATCCTATATTGTGAAACTATTGTGAAACGCCGCCCATCACCGGGCCGCCATGCGCCTGCGCAACTGTCCGTTCGGAACTTTGTATGCCTTTTCAAGCTGTTCCCATGGGAATGGGCCTGAAAAGGCGAAGCAGTTTCCCGCCGGACACGAGAGCGGCTTCAGTCTGACTGGAAAATCGGCACCCGCCGTCGGGCCGCTCCAGCTCTTTGTTTGAGCGAGCATTTTCATCAGCCCTCAAGCCGCCGGCTCGATAGCACGATTCCGGTCAGGTTGATAATGCTCTAACGCGTAGCTGTTTTCGGCCGGCCCCGGCGCCAACCCAAAACCGCGCGCAGATGCCGCCCGGATTTCGGCAATGCTGCATGGCACAGTAGCCTGTATTCCTAGTATATCTCCTCTCCTATACTGGAACCGGCGCCCCGATGGACCGGCCCCGGAAGGAATGGAGAGTACAACCCGTGCGGCCACCGAAACGCGCGCCCCAGCCGAATGCCGCACCGCACAAAAATCCACCTGACGCCGCGGCACCCGCCGCCACCCGCTTGCCCGGGCTCGGCGCCGCGCTCGCCGGACAGCAGCCACCCTTCTTGCGCGCCACCGGTCCGCGCGGCGCCGCCGGCCGGTCCGAGGCGCCGCCGCAACCGAAGGCCGCGCGCGCCCAGTATGACCTGGCATTGAGCCTCGCCGCCCGCGGCAACGATCCGGCCGCCATCGCGGCGCTGCGCCAGGCCGTCGCGTCCGACCCCGCCCTGGCCGCCGCGTGGCGCAAGCTCGGCGACCTGCTGACGCGCGCCGGCGATACCAAGGCGGCCGACGCGGCCTACATGTCCTATCTCGGCAGCGCGGCCAACGATGCCGACCTGGTGCGCGCCGCCCATGCCCTGCTGGACGACAAATACGACCTGGCCGAACGCCTGTTGCGCGCCCGCCTGCGCACCGCGCCCACCGACATCGCCGCCCTGCGGCTGCTGGCGGAAACCTGCGTCGCCCTGGGCCGCGCGCCCGACGCCGAAGGCCTGCTGCAACAGGCGCTGACCCTGGCGCCGAGTTTTGCCGCCGCCCGTCACACCTATGCCGTCGTTTTGTTCCGGCTCGACAAGGCCGGCCTCGCCATTCCGCATATCGAGCGGCTGCTCGCGAACGATCCCCACAATGCCGGCTACCGCACCCTTCTGGCGTCGTGCCTGGCCACGATCGGCGCCATCGACCGCGCGATCGACACCTATGAAAGCGTGATCCGGCAGTCGCCCGCCGAGCCCGCGCTCTGGCTCAGTTACGCCCGCGCGCTGCGCCACGCCGGCCGCCGCGCCGAAAGCGCCCAGGCCTACCGGAAATGCCTCGACCGCGCGCCCGGCACCGCCGAGGCCTATCTCGGGCTGGTCGGCACCACGAAAGGGCCCATGCCGGAAGCCGACATCGCCGCCATGCACAGCCAACTCGCCAAACCCGATGTTTCCGCGGCCGATCGCGCCTATTTGCATTACGCGCTCGGCCAGGCGATGGAACAGGCCGGCCATTACGCGGAAAGTTTTGCCCATTACACGCGTGGCGCCCGCGCCCGCCGCGCCGAAATCACCTACGATCCGGACGCGGCATCCGCCGAAATTCAACGCACGATCGAATTGTTCACCCCGGATTTTCTCGCCGCCCGCGCCAATTTCGGCAGTACGGACGCCTCGCCGATTTTCATCCTCGGCATGCCGCGCGCCGGGTCGACGCTGATTGAACAAATTCTGGCCAGCCACAGCATGATCGAGGGCACCCGCGAATTGCCCGAAATCATCCACATCGCCACCGACCTCGCCAACCGCGGTGATGCCGCAAACGGGGCCGCCTATCCGGGCTGCATGGCCACCCTCGAGGCGACCGAAATGGCAGCCTTGTCGTCCCGCTACCTCGCGCGCAGCCGCCTTTACCGCAAAACCGAAAAACCGTTCTTCATCGACAAGATGCCCGCCAACTGGGCCCATGCCGGCCTCATCCACCTGATGTTTCCCCGCGCCAGAATCGTCGATGCGCGCCGCCACCCCATGGCAAGCTGCTTCTCCGCCTTCCGCCAATGTTTCGCTGGCGGCCAGAACTTCTCCTACGACCTGACCGAACTCGGCCGCTATTACAACGACTACGCCCGGCTGATGCGCCATTTCGACCAGGTTCTTCCCGGCCGCATCCATCGCGTCCTCTACGAGGACATGGTAGCCGACACCGAAGCCGAAATCCGCCGCCTGCTAACCCATTGCGGCCTCCCCTTCGAACAATCCTGCCTGCGCTTTTGGGAAAACAACCGCCCCGTATCGACAGCCAGCGCCGAACAAGTTCGCCAGCCGATTTTCCGCCAGGGCCTCGACCATTGGCGTCACTACGAGCGTTGGCTCATGCCGCTGAAGGTCGTTCTGGAAGACGGAAGCACGAAGGAAGTACTTCTTTCTTGAAAAAAGGAACAAAAAACTTTTGTCTTCGCCGCAATATTCGACACCCTTGCGCCTTGGCAACGCTCAAATCGGCATCTTCATGATGTCCTGATACGCCTGAAGCACCCTGTCCCGCACCGCCACCGTCGTCTGCAGCGCCAGCTCCGCGCGCGAAACAGCCGTCACCACCTGCGTCAAATCGCCATGCCCCGATATCGCTTGCGTCGCCTGCGCATCGGCCTGCTTGCCGGCGTTCACCGCACCGTCCAGCGCCCGATTCAACAAGGCGGAAAATCCGTCGCTGCCGCCGCCATCGGGCTGCGCCGCGCCGCCATCCACGCTGAGGTAGGCCTTGATCGCCCCACCCGGGCTGATCGCCGGCAAGGCGTTGCTCATGGTGCGTTCCCCACCCTGCCGCTCACTTCAGCAAATCGATGATTCGCGTCAACATCGACCGCGACGCCTGCATGACGTTGAGATTGGCGCTGTACGACCGTTCCGCCTCACGCATATCCATCATTTCGGTAAAACTGTTCACATTCGGCATCGACACATACCCGCTCGCATTCGCCGCCGGATTGGATGGATCGTATTTCTGCGGAAACGCCGACGGATCCGGCACCACCGATTTGACCCGCACGCCCTGCGCCCCGAGGTTGCGGTCAAGCACATTTTCGAACAGCACCGTCTTGCGCCGATACGGCGAGGCACCCGGCGTGCTGCCCGTACTATCCTCATTGGCCAGATTCTCGGCAATGACACGCAATCGCTCGGTCTGCGCGTCCATGCCGCGCGAGGAAATCGTCAGCGCCTGAGTGAGATCCATTATGTGAGATCCATTATGTCAGATCCATTATGTCAGATCCATGATGCGGGACTAGCCGCCACGCCCAAGCGCCGTCATGTACAGGCCCATGTAGGACTTCCATAAATTGCCCACCAGCGCCGCATTGGTTTCGTCCTGCGCCACCTTGGTCAGTTGCCCTTCAACAGTTACGCCGTTGCCGGCCAGTGATCGTTCCGCGGGCACATCCTGCGTGAGCGCGGCAAGCTCAACCCGACCCTGCATGTGCGACGGATGGGTCACCGCCGGCGCGATCGCCTGGTTGCGCACCAGTTGGTCGAACGGCGTCAAATCACGCGGCTGATAATGCGGTGTGTCCGCATTGGCAATATTTTGCGCCACCACGCGCTGCCGCTGATCGATCCATTCCAACCGCTGCTCGGCCAACGCAAACAGATCCGCCATGTCAAACCGCCGCAATACAAACGCATGGTCCCACCAGCGGGTAAACAAAATCCTAAGCGGGCGCGTGTATCGGGCCGGCGCGGAATTAAAACGCACGCGCGCCCGAGGGTCGCAGTTTCTTAACCACACCATGCGTTTCTTGCCGCATGCATGCGGCCGATGCGTTTCCACCCCCGTTGCCGGACGCGGCACCGCAACAGCTCACGCTGCTGGCGGAACGGTTGTCGCGCACGCTCGCGGTCGCCCGCGCGCTCGCCATCGCCGGCCGCCAGATCGAGCTCAACGGCATTCAGGACGGGGTCGGCCTGCTATGCGCCAAAACGCTCGACCTGCCGCGCGCCGATGCCCGCCGTCTGCTCCCTGCCTTGTATGAAGTGCTGGCACAGATCGACAGCCTGCGCCTCGCGCTGCCGCCGCCGGGCCGGCCGGCATGACCTGGCCGCTGCTGCTGCAAGCCGTCGCGTCGCTGGTCGCCGTTCTGGCCCTGGTGCTGCTCGCCGGATATGCCGCCCGGCTGCGCGCGCCCACGCACACCGCCGATCCGCACGCATTGCAGCTGGCCGCCACCCTCGCGCTCGACGCGCGGCGCCGCCTGCACCTGGTGCATGCGCCCGGCGGCGCCGCGCTGGTGCTCACCGGTGGCTTGAACGATACCCTGCTGCCCTGGCCGCCACCCGCCGCGGCCGGCACGCCGGCCGCAAACACCCCGTGAACGGCGCCACCAACCGCGGCGTGGCGTGCCTGCTCGCGCTGGCGCTCATGGTGCTGCCTGCCACCGCGCAGGCGCAATCCTTCAACCTCGACCTCGGCCACCCCGGCGACGCCGGCGCCACCGGCCGCCTGGTGCAAATCACCGCCCTGTTCACCGTGCTATCGCTGGCCCCCAGCCTGCTGGTCATGGTCACAGCCTTCACCCGCATCGTCGTGGTTCTGTCGCTGCTGCGCGGTGCCCTCGGCGCGCAAGGCACCCCGCCGAACATGGTCCTGATCGGCCTGGCGCTGTTCCTCACCTTCTTCGTCATGCAGCCAACGCTCGACCAGGCCTGGACCACCGCCATCCAGCCCATGGAGGAAGGCAAAATACCGGAAATGGAGGCGCTGCAAAAAGCCGCCGCGCCCTTCCGCACCTTCATGGCCGCCAATGCCCGCCCCATCGACCTGCAACTCTTCCAGGATATCGGCCACCTGCCCCCGACAACCGACCCAACCCAGCCGCCGTGGCGCGCGCTGATCCCCGCCTTCATGGTCAGCGAGCTGCGCCGCGCCTTCGAAATGGGCTTCCTGCTCTACCTGCCCTTCACCATCATCGATCTCGTCGTCGCGAGCGTGCTGATGTCCCTCGGCATGATGATGCTGCCCCCGAACGGCGTCTCGCTGCCGTTCAAGCTGATCTTCTTCGTCATGGTGGACGGCTGGCGCATGGTGGCCGGCAGCCTCACGCAGAGCTTTGTTCTTGGTTAGTCAGAAAGACGGCCAAGGGCTGCCCCGGGCCTTCTCCCTTACCAACCCAGGAACCAAATGCCCGGCATGCGGTCGAGAAGACTCGAACTTCCACGGGGTTTCCCCCACAAGCACCTCAAGCTTGCGCGTCTACCATTCCGCCACGACCGCAGGGCAGGGGCGGGCCTATAGCTGATGGATGGTTTAGCTTCAACCGGCGTGGAGTGGCATGTGGCCGCGTCCCCGGTTCCCTATCCGGACGCGATTGCCGCCATGCAGTCGCACATTGCCGGCGTGCGCGCGGGCACGCACAGGGAGCGTGTCTGGCTGCTGGAGCATCCGCCGCTTTACACCGCCGGCACGTCCGCGCGTCCGGCGGATTTGCTGGCGTCGGATCGTTTTCCCACCTTCAACGCCGGCCGCGGCGGCCAATGGACCTATCACGGCCCCGGCCAGCGCGTGGCCTACGTCATGCTGGACCTCGACCGGCCGCACGGCAGCGTCGCCGCGCGCGACCTGCACGCCTATGTCGATGGCCTGGAACGCTGGCTCATCGCGACCCTGGCGTGTTTCGGGATTGCGGGCGAGATCCGTCGCGGCCGCGTCGGCGTATGGGTCGCCGACCCGGCCACCGGGCGCGAGGCAAAGATTGCCGCCATCGGCGTGCGCATTACCAGGTGGGTTTCCTGGCACGGCGTTTCGCTGAATGTAAATCCCACGCTGGATCATTTCGCCGGCATAGTCCCCTGCGGCATTGCCGAGCACGGCGTCACCAGCCTGCAAGCGCGCGGCAAGTCTGCGTCGATGGAGCAGGTAGACGCAGCGATGCAGGCAACGTGGCGGCGAATCTTCGCGTAAAAGGTTTTTTGTTTCTTTTTTTCAAAAAAGAAATACTTCCTATTCTTCCTTCCTCGGCACATCCACCCAACAATGCCGCCGCGTCAAATCCGCAATCAGATCATTCTTGTGATCCCGCACCTCGGTCGTGGTATGCAGCATGGACTGCCGGTGAACCCGGTAATCCGCCAGCACCTCGGGCACCTGCACACCAAATTCTCCATATTCGGCCAGGCGGCACCAGAAATCGTAATCCTCCCAGCCATATTGCACATGATCGTAACCGCCCACCAGCGCCCAGGAAGATTTGCGCACCAGCGCCATGGCATCGATGTAATTTCCCCGTTGCAGCCGTAGGACAGAATATTGTTCGGTGCCGAAAACCTCTCCCTTGGTGCCGAATTCCTGGATTGCCGGATAGGCGAACGCGGCGCCCGCCGCCTCGATTCTGTCGAGCAACGTCGCGCATGCGTCCGGCCGCAGCCGGTTATCCGCATCCACGGGCAAAACGAAGTCCGTCTCCGCCGCGGCGAAACCGCTGTTGCGCGCAAACCCCAGCCCCGCGTTGGCCTCATGCCGCAGGACCAGCAGCCGATTGAAACGATGCGCGTGCCCGCGCGCCCAGTCCGTCACCATGCGCGCCGAATCGTCGGGCGACGCATCGTCGATCACCACCAGGTCGAGCTCCGGCAAGGTCTGATCGGCGATGCTCGGCAACGCTTCCAGCACGTAGTCGGCATAATTATAAACCGGAATGATCACCGTCACGCGCGGCGTCCCGCCGCGGTCGTTTTCGAACAGGCGTGTGCTGGCCGGAACGGTCGGCGGATGCGGCCGCGGCAGCGACGCCCGGTAGCGTTCCCGTTCGAACGCGGCGGCGCCGGCCGCCCCGCCTTCGATCTGCGCCAGCATCAGGCCAAAGGCCCGCGCGCGTGCTGCCGCGCCAAAGCGGCCGAGTGAATCATGATAGGCCGCCATGCCCATCCGGTCGCGCAATTTCGCATCCGCCAGCAGGTCGCGCAGCGCCGCATGCCATTCCGCCTCCCCGGCGGCGAGGCGCCCGGTCACGCCGTCCTGGATCGAACGCACGAACGGACCGCTCGGCGACGCCACCGTGGCCACCCCCACCAGCCCGGCTTCGAAATATTTCAGCTCGCTTTTCGCCTCGCAGAACGGATTGCCCGCTTCCAGCGGCGCGATGTTCACCGCGAAGCGCGCCAGTTCGCGCGGCAGCTCATGCAACCCTACCATATCGCGCCACTCGATTTTTGCCTCCAGGCCGGCAAATTCGGGGAATTCGTCCATCAGAACGACACCCTCGCCGCTGGAAGGGTCGCGAAACATTGTCAGCCGCGCCTTGTCGTTTTCGCGCAGGATGCGCGCCACCGCGGCAGCCGCCACGGCAAAATCGCGCTGGTGGGTGCGCGATCCCGCGGCATACCCGATGCGCAGCAGATCGTCGCGATCCTGCAGCCACTGGCGCCGCGCCGCGCGTGAAAAATCGTGGCTCGCCGCATCGAACCCGTTCGGCAGCACGTAAGCCGGCTTGCCCATCCGCCGTGCGTGCCGCGCCAGTTCCTCGGTGGGACACGTTACCATATCGCACGCTTTCAGCGCACGGCCGATGCGGGCGAAAAACGCCTGCGTTTCCAGCTCGGAGAATTTCTGTGAACGGATGCCGTCGATAATATCGATCACCGCCATTTCCGGCCGGAACATCAGATCGTCGACGTCATAAATTACCGTGGCGCCCTGCCCGTGCGCCACCTGCACAATGCCCTCGATATGCGTGCTATGCGGCACACGCCACATCACCACCAGGCGCACATTCTCCAGATCGGGCGGCCCCACCGGCCCCGGCGGCATGAAGCGCGCCGCAAACCCCAATGCCCGGGCGGTGTCGGTGTAGCGCTCCACCCGATAAATGGTGCCCGGCGTGTGGTCCTCACCCGAAATGAACAAGGCGCGCGGCAGACCGTTGGCCGGCCATGGCGACGCCGGCAAATCGTCCTTTGCCGGTTCTGTGCTGCCGGCATGAGCGGCCGGCGCGATCTCCGTCACCTTTCCATCCGCCGCCGGCCTTTCGAACCATGCAGGATCTGGCTCGAATGTCGCCTCGGTGGCATGCAGTTTCGCCCGCAAACGGCGCAGCGGCCTGGTGATGCGCCACGACGTCGAGCGCACGAGCGCCATTCGTTCGGCGTACAGCGCCTCGATACGGCCGTGCGCGGCCGCTTCGGCCGCCCGCAGCGCCGCTAGTTCGGCAGTCAGCGACTCGATGCGCTGGGCGCTTTCAGCTTTGCCATGCGACTGCGCCGCCAGATCATAGCGTGCCTGCGCCAGCGCCACCCTGGCGCCCCGATGCGCCTCCAGCAAGTCCCGATATTGCGGGAACAGCTTGTTCACCTCGCCCTGTGCGTGATCGGCCCATTTGCGAACCTCGCCCAATTCATGCGCCAACCGGGCCGAACTGTCCTCCTGCTCGCGCAACTGGCGCGCCGCCATCCAGCGTTCGCCCAAGGTTGCAAAGCGTTCCCGCAACGAATTGGCGGCGCCTCCGGAAAGGCCGCACAGCGCCTCCACTTCGCTCCCGGCGGCGCCGCCGACAGCCAGCACGCCGAGGCCATGGCAGTGCAGGAATTCGAAACTCCGTGCCGCCGGCACCAACTCCGCCCACAGCCGCCACACGCCGAAATCGCTCTCCCGCACGTTAGTGTCGTGGAACAACACCACCGCGCGATCCGAAAGCTTGCCCCGCCAGCTTTCGAAATCGTGGCGCACGTCCTCGTAACGGTGGCGCCCGTCGATATGCAGCAAATCCACGCTGCCATCCGGCACACTCTGCAGTGCCGCATCGAACAGACTCTGCTTGAGCGTCGAAAAAGCGCCATACCTTGCATCGTGGAAACGCCGCAAATCCGCCAGCACATCGGCGCCATAAAATCCCGCATGCTCGTCGCCCTGCCAGGAATCGACGGCCAGGCAACGCGCATCGAGCTGCTCGCGCAGCACCGCCTCGCAAAAGGCGGCATACGAAACGCCCCAGTGCGTGCCAAGCTCGACGATGCTCGCCGGCCGGTGCACGCTGACAAGCCAGTGCGCGAACGGAACGTGGCCATACCAGGCGCTCAGCACACCCAGCCTTGCCGGGCGCCAGAAAAGCGGGGCCAGCGAAACATCGTTGATGGCTTCCAGGGAGTTGCTATTCATTCATGCACCAGAGAAGAAGTAGTTCTTTGTTGAAAAAAAGAACCAAAAAACTTTTACGCATGGGGACGGGCCATGCTTGACAGTAATGCGAACAATTCACCGGCTTGCTGATCGAAGCCGCGGATTTCGCCAGCATGCGGATTGACAAACCCCGCAAGGCCGGACGGGCGATCCAGCAGTGCCGCCATCGCTTCCGTCAACGCCTCGTGCCGCCCGTCCAGCGGAATGAGGTTGCCGTTCTCGCCCTCGACAATCGCATCCGCCGGGCCGCCCCCCTCGGTCGCGATCACCCAGACATCCCGCGCCAGCGCCTCGCGTACGGTCAGCCCAAAGCTTTCCTTCCATTGCGACGGAAACAGCAACACATCGACCCCGGCGAAAAACGCATCCATGGTTGCCTGGGTGTACGCCGGCACCGTGCGAATATGTCCCCGCACCCGCCAGCCCGCCGCATCCACGCTTGAAAAACCGAGATTGAGCGTATTGTCAACCAGAACAAGCTCCCAGTCGCCGCGCTGAAGCGCCTCGAATGCGCGGCGCACAATGGAAAATCCCTTCACCTCCGCATCGCCGCCGACATAGGCGAAGCGCACATGCGGCGCTGGCGTCCGCGCCAATTTGTGTTCCGGCAGCCGCACGCCGTTCGGCATCACGCTGATCCGCTCAGCCGGTATGGAGTTCGCGACATACAGCGCCTTGTGCGCCTCGCTCGGCGAGATCAGGCCGGCCGCCCCATCGAGGGCGGCGCGCAGCAAAACCTGCCGCTGCTGCAAATGGCGCGCCCCCGGCACACAGTTCTGGCACACACGCAAATCGATCGCCGTCTGATGGCAATTCGTTCCGTCAAGCCGCACCATGAACTGGCGCGCGCACACCCACCATGCGTCATGCAGCGTAATGACATATTGTATCCTGCGTGCCAGGCAGGCGGCCGCCAGGCTCGCGCTTAGCCATTGCAGCGAATGCAAATGCACCACATCCGGCCGCACCGCGTCCAGCACCTCACCGAACGCGCAGCCGACCGCCGGATCGTCGAATTCGCCGACCAGGTCGCCGTCGACCGGCAACTCGAACACCGCAATGCCGTCCTGCTCGCGCCTTACCACGCAGCGCGGATCGGCATCCCGCGGCAGCGCCGTGACGATATGCACTTCGGTATCGGTCCGCGCGTGCAGGCGGCGCGCCAATTCCTCCACCACCAATGTCGCGCCGCCATAACTGCGGGGCGCGTAATAGACGTTCGCCATCAGCACCCGCAACTTGCCGGCTGCCCGCGCATCCGGCATCGCCGCCAGCAGGGGTGCGACCTGGCCCCGCGCGACCGCCTCGGGTGCATAACGATCAAGCACGGCCCGCCGCGCCGCCTCCCCCATGCGGGCGCGAAGTCCGGCGTCTGCCGCCAACCGGTCCAGCGCCGAAAACCACGCATCCTCGCCGGCGGCCAGCAACCCTGTCTCGCCATCCCTGATCAACGCGGAGAAATTCGCCGCCGGCGAACATACCGACGGCACACCCAATATCGCCGCCTCCAGGAACTTGATGTTGCTCTTGGCATCATTGAACAGGGTCGGCTCCAGCGGCGCTATGCTGATATCGCATGCGCCGAGCTGCGCCAGAAACCGCGCGAAATGCGCCGGCGGCAAATGCTCC
The DNA here is from genome assembly GCA_903970435.1 of Acidobacteriota bacterium. Classification (GTDB taxonomy): domain Bacteria; phylum Pseudomonadota; class Alphaproteobacteria; order Acetobacterales; family Acetobacteraceae; genus CAJCIS01. The sequence continues at coordinate 10,904 of CAJCIS010000261.1, forward strand.
ACGCGCGATCCGAAGGCGGCGAATTCCTGCGGCAGGTTCAACTCGCCGATCACCCGCAGCCGCACCTCCGGCCGGGCCGCCAGCAGACGCAGCAGTGCCGGCGCCGCCTCGGCAAAATCCGCGTCATGGGTTTTCGTGCCGGACCCATACCCGATCACCACCCCCTCATGCGCCTGCCGCGCCGCCCGAACGGTGCGGGCGAACGCCAGCGTTTCGTCATCGAGGGCGTTCTCGACAACCGAAACATCCGCCAGCCCCGCCGCGCGCATCGCCTGGGCAAGATGTTCCGTGCTCGCAATCCCCCGCCCGCAGGCCAGCATCGCGTTGCGGTACAGATCGACGCCCGACAACACGCCCTCGCGCAGCGCCGGGTCCAGCGTCTCCAGATTGCGGTTCTGCAAATACTGCGCGGCGTCGAAAATCAGGTCGTCCACTTCCCACGCGGTCGGCACGCGCAGCCGGTGCAACGTCTCGATCAGATTTTGCACTTCGGGAAGCGCCGGTACACGGTACAAAATGGCAAATGTCGCCAGGGCCGCTTCCGACAGACATTCATTCCCGTAGCGCCAATCCACCACCTTGCACCGCACGCCGAGCCGCTCGAAATGCGCCTGCTTCTGCCAGACACGGTACTTGGCGCATTGCGGCAAGGTCAGCTCCGCAACGATCAAGACGCACGGGGCCAAAACGGTATTCGGCGCGGCCCGCGCGCCCGACGTCACGGCCGGGCGCGAAATTTCGGCCCGCGCTTGGTGCGCCTGGGT
>CAJCIS010000262.1 GCA_903970435.1 Acidobacteriota bacterium
ACGACGAAGGCTTCCAGGACGGAGGCGTCGCGAACAGGTGCGATGGGTTCGGTGATGTGGTCCATACTATTTCCTATACACAAAGAAGGCCAAGGGGCTCTGCCCCCTGGACCCCAAGTCGGCGTGACGCCGATGTCGCTACCTGGTTACGCTGCGAGCTTCGCAGCGATGCGCCAGGCGCGGGCGGCGTCGCCGAAGGCGCGAAAGATGCCGGCGGACAACGCATTCTCTCTGAAGCGCCATTCCGGGTGCCATTGCACGGCCAGCAGGAACGAATTCGAGTCGCCGCGGTAGGCTTCGATCAGGCCGTCGGGCGCCACTGCCTCTACGGCCAGGCCCGGCGCGAGGCGATCGACGCCCTGGCCGTGCAGAGAATTTACCTGCGCGGTGGCGGCGCCCGCCAGGCGATGCAACAGGCCGCCGGGCGCCAGGGCGACGGGGTGGGACGGGCCGTATTGGACGTCGAGCGTGTCCTTGCTGTTTTCGCGGTGGTCGTTGAAGCCGGGCGTGTCGTGCACGGCCTGGTGGAGCGTGCCGCCGAGTGCCACGTTGATTTCCTGGAAGCCGCGGCAGACGCCCAGCACGGGCAGGCCGCGGCGGATGGCGGCGCGGGCGAGGGCGAGGCTGACATGGTCGCGCGCGGGGTCGGCGGGGGAGTGGGGGTCGGCCAGCGTGGCGCCGTAATGGATGGGGGCCACGTTGCTGGTGGCGCCGGTGAGAAACAGGCCGTCCAGCAGGTTCAGCACGCGGTCGATGTCGGTGGGGTCGGTGAAGGCGGCGCCGGGGCGGTCGATGAGGGCGGGGATGATGAAGGCAAGGGCGTCGGCGCCAGCGGTGACGGCGTCGAGATACTTGTCGCCGACGCTGTGCACGGGGTGGGTTGGCTTGCGGTTGAGGTCGGCGACAATGCCGATGAGGGGTTTGCGTTCGGGCTGCATGGGAAAAGTTTACAATCTTGGCTGGCGGCGCGCCACACCGCTTGCGCAAGGGCAGGGCTGCGGCGAAAAGTAACGCGGTGAGGTGGGGTTGTGAACACAACGCGCAAGGCCGGGCGGGCCGAGGGCAAGGAAATTTCGTGGGAAGCGAAGCTGCGTCTGGCGCCGGCGCGGCGGCGCGGGGGCGAGACGATGCAGGAATTCGCGTTCCGGCGGCTGCGTCATGCGATCATGACGGGGCGGTTTCCGCCGGGGCAGGCGGTGACGATCCGCGGGTTGGCGGCTTTGCTGGGGGTGTCGGCAATGCCGGTGCGGGAGGCGATGCGCCGGCTGGTGGCGGAGCGCGCGCTGGATTTGCTGGATAATCGGCGGGTGCGGGTGCCGGAGATGACGGGGCCGCGGTTCGAGGCGCTGATTGCGGCGCGGATTCTGCTGGAGTGCGAGGCGGCCGGGCGGGCCTTGCCGCATGTGCGGGCTGGGGAACTGGCGGAGCTGCGGCGGCTGGATGCGGCGTGTCAGGCGGTGTTCGAGCGGGGGGATATCGAGCGCACGATCGAGGCGAATTTCGTGTTCCACCGGTTTTTGTATGGGCTGGCGCCGTCGGATGCGTTGACGCCGTTGATCGAGAGCATCTGGTTGCAGATCGGGCCATTCATGCGGGCGGCGCTGCGGGGGGCGACGGTTTATAACCGGGCGGACCGGCATAGGGAGGCGATGGCGGCGATCGAGCGGCGGGATTCGGGGGCACTGGCGCGCGCGATCGAGGGGGATGTGCGGGACGGGATTGGGCATCTGTCGTTGGCGGCGCAAAGGCAAGCGGCTTGAATGCCGGTCCGGCGTTGATGGGGAGCTTTGATTTGGAACCGAATCCAGGGGCGGCCGGATGAGCGATCTCTACGACACCGACATACTGGAATGGTCCGAACACCAGGCCGAGGCGCTGCGCCGCGTTGCCGCCAACGATCGGCTGAATTCGCTGTCGCCGGATTGGCCGAATATCATTGAGGAAATCGAGAGCGTGGGGCGCGAACCGTTGCACGCGGTCGAAAGTCTGCTGGTTCAGGCGTTGCTGCACATGTTGAAAGCCCAGGCCTGGCCGGGTTCGTCCGCGGCGCCGGGCTGGCGTGCGGAGGCGATCCGCTTTCGTGGCGACGCCGCCGGCCGTTTCAGCCCATCGATGCGCCGGCGCCTCGACGTGGCCAGGCTCTACGCCCGCGCGCTTCGCGCCCTGCCCGAGACGATCGACAACACCGCGCCCCTGCCGGTGCCGACCACCTGCGAGGTTACGCTGGACGACCTGCTGACCGAGAGCCCCTAAAAAAGCAAAAGTTTTTTGGTTCTTTTTTTCAAAAAAGAACTGCTTCCTTCTCCTATGCCTTAAACTGTGCCGCGACACTGGCCTTTTTCCGTATGACGTGCAAAATGTGATCACAAAATCGGACGCCATCATGAACGACCTCTCCACCCTAGCGGCCCTGCAGGCGCGCGACGCCAGGCACCATTTCCATCCCAACACCGACATGGCGGCGCTGAACGCGGAAGGCACGCGCGTGATCGTGCGCGGCGAAGGCGTGTGGCTGCATGATGCCGCCGGCCGCAGGATTTTGGACGGGTTCTCGGGTTTGTGGAACGTGGCGGTCGGCTATGGGCGCCGCGAAATCGCCGATGCGGCCTACCAGCAATTGCTGGAGCTGCCGTTCTACAATACGTTCTTTCGGTCCACGACGATGCCGGTGATCGAATTATCGGAAATGCTGGGGCAACTGGCACCGGGATTTTCCAAGGTGTTCTTTACCAATTCGGGATCGGAAGGCAACGACACCATCATTCGCATGGTGCGGCATTATTGGAAGCTGCGCGGACAGCCGAAGAAAAGCGCGTTCATCGCGCGGCATAATGCGTATCATGGTTCCACGGTCGGCGGGGCGAGCCTGGGCGGCATGGATTATATGCATAAGCAGGGCGACCTGCCGATCCCGGGCGTGGTGCATGTGCAGCAGCCGTGGTGGTGGGGCGAGGGCGGCGATATGAGCCCGTCGGAATTCGGGCTGTTCGCGGCGCGCCAGGTGGGGGTGGCGATCGATCGGCTGGGCGCGGAAAATGTCGGGGCGTTCATTGGGGAGCCGATACAGGGCGCCGGTGGGGTGATCATGCCGCCGGACAATTATTGGCCGGAGGTGGAACGGATTTGCCGCGAGCGCGACGTGCTGATTGTTTCGGATGAGGTTATCTGCGGCTTTGGCCGGACCGGCGCCTGGTTCGGGTGCGAGCATTACGGGTTCAAGCCCGATTTGATGACGTTCGCGAAGAATGTTACGAGCGGGTATCTTCCTCTCGGCGGCGTGATGGTGAGCGATGCGATTGCCGAGGTGCTGACCGCGGGCGGGCCGTTCTGGCACGGGTTCACCACGTCGGGCCATCCGGTGTGCTGCGCGGCGGGGGTGGCGAACTTGCGGATCATCCAGCGCGAGGGGCTGGTGGAGCGGGTGCGGGACGATATCGGGCCGTATCTGAAGGCACGCTGGACGCAGTTGGGCGAGCATCCGTTGGTGGGCGAGGCGCGGATGGTGGGGCTGCTGGGGGCGCTGGAGCTGACGCCGGACAAGGGGGCGCGGGCCAAGTTTGCCAAGTTCGACGAGGTGGGCTCAATCTGCCGTGATTTTGCGTATCAGCGCGGGCTGATCTTGCGGGCGACGGGCGGGACGATGCTGACGGCGCCGCCTTATATCCTGTCGGAAGGCGAGGCGGATATTCTGGTGAATACGGCGCGCGAAGCGCTGGACGATACGGTTGTGGAGCTCAAGAAACGCGGGTGGCTGTAGAGCGGGTGTGATGCTGCGGAATTATATGCTGCATGGGAGCAATACGGTAGTCATTGTGGTGTGCGCGGCGCTGGTCGCGGCGGGGCTGAGTGGCTGGCTGCATCTTTCGGTGTGGCTCGTTCTGCTCGGCGCGCTGTTTTATTACCTGACGGAGTATGGCACGCATCGGTTTCTGTTCCATGCCAGGCCGTCGCGGTTCGGCTGGCTGCGCGCCAAGCAGCATCGGCTGCATTACGACCACCATGTCGAACCATCGCGGCTGGATCTGTTGTTTTTACCGTTGTGGTATGTGGTGCCGAATACATTGATTGTGGCGGCCCTTGCGTATGGCGTGCTGCGGGACGCGAATGCGCTGGCGGCGATGGTGCTGGGGGCGATGCTGGCGTTGCTGCAATATGAGTGGGTGCATTTCATTGCGCACCAGCCGTACACGCCGAAAACCCGGTTCGGCCGGTGGATGAAGCGCTATCATTTGCGGCATCATTTCGTGAACGAGCATTTGTGGTTCGGCGTGAGCAATCCGCTGATGGATTTCGCTTATGGGACTTATCGGGATTTGAACGATGCCGCGCGGAGCGGCACGACGAAGGTGCTTTATCC
>CAJCIS010000263.1 GCA_903970435.1 Acidobacteriota bacterium
GACCTATCGGCAATGACAGGGAACATAATCAAAAGTTTTTTGGTTCTTTTTTTCAAAAAAGAACTACTTCCTTACTAACCCAAGCGGCCGGACAACGCCCAGCTCAAAATGCGTAATCACCCCCGGCCCGGCGTCGCAAACCGCCGGCACTGCGGTCGCGCCGAGCAGCGCCGTCCAGGGCAGGCCATAAAACGGCCTGCGCCCGTCGGCTTGTGTTCCGCCCATGAGACGGAGTTCGAGCGGCGGATCGCCCGTGATAACCACACGGTAGCAACTGTCGCCGTTATCCCATTTCGGCTCGATGTTGTCGCCCATCGTCCAGTAGAAGTGATAGGTCATGAACGCAGCCCCATCCACCCATCCCGTCCATTCATAATGCTGACCCGCAACCGTTCCGGCGCGGATAACACCGTTCGGATAGGGGATGTCCTGAGTAGCCCCGGCAACTTCAAGCTTCGTCGTCAATCTCTCGATTTTCTTGCCCAGGCCTTCGACAACAATGGACATGGATTGCGCGAAAATATGCGGCGCCTCCGCCGACCGGCTCGGTTTGGCCAGCAGTTCGTCGGGGTCGCGCCCGAATCCCATCACCTCGATATACACCATCGGGTTTCTCAGCTTGTCGATGACTTCGGTAATCTCGATGCGATCGATCCTGTTCATCAGGCGCGTCAACGTCAGCGGCAGCAGATCGCCGGAAAAGCCGGGGTGAATGCCGCAGCCGTGATACGAAGTTCCGCCATCCCGGCACGCCGCCTCCAGTCTCTCGAACTGGGCACGATACCGATCGGTCGGAACGAACGGCCCGGCCGGGCTAATCACGTTCTTGCCAGACCGCAGAAGGCGGCAAATCATGTCGAGATCCGTCACCATCGGCGCGAACAGCACGCAATCCGCATCAAGCCCGATAATATTCTCCGCATCGTTCGTTGCGATAACACCGGTCGCCGGAAGGCCCGCAATGTCGCCTGCGTCACGGCCGACCTTCTCGGGGTTGGTGACATAGACACCGACAAGTTCCAGCACGGGGTTCTCGATGAAATGCCTGAGCGCCGTCCTGCCCACCACCCCGGTGGCCCACTGAATGACGCGGTAGGTTCTCTCGGACATCGGTTCCCTGCCTTGGTTAACGCGTTGCGATAAGAGCGCGCCGTTGCATCCCCCGCCGATCGGGTGCCGGTGTCAGTTGACCGAACGGATCTGCCCGCCATCGACGCGATAATTTGCCCCCGTGATGAAACCGGCGCGCGGACTGGCAAGCATGCAAGCCACCAGCGCAAGTTCCTCCGGCGTCCCCAGCCGGCCAACGGGCGGCAGCTCGAAAACTTTTTCAGCGGCCATGCGCTGCGTTATCTCCTCGATCGACATGTTGTCATCGCCAAACTTCTTGCGCCCCCACCGGATCATGCCATCCGCCATGATGATACCAGGCGAGATCGTATTGACCGTAACGCCCACGCCCCGCAGCGAGCCGGCCAGGCTGACGGTAAAATTGTTCAGTGCGGCCTTGGCACCCGAATAGTCCGATCCCAAATTATTCGGCTGCACGGCAACCGCGCTGGATACCTGAATAACGCGACCCCAACCCGCCGCCACCATGTCCGGCACCGCGAGCCGGCACAGCCGCACCGACGGCAGCGCGTTGGCGTGATAATTGGTAATCCAATCCCCCGCCGAAATGTCGATCGGCGCCCGCGCGGTGTTTCCCGTGGCACTGCCCCCCGCATTGTTGACAAGAATTTCGATATGTCCGCCGAGCGCGCCCCGCGCCTCGGCATGAACGGCGACCGCGCCGTCATCCGTCGACAGATCTCCGATGGCAACGCCGGCGGCATTGATATCAGCCGCAACCTTCTCGGCCCTGTCGCGATTTCGCCCATGCACAACCACCGCGCCGCCCTCCTGGGCGAACATGCGCGCAATGGCCTCGCCAATTCCGCTGCTGCTGCCGGTTACAAGCGCGCGCCGCCCCGCAAGTTGCAAATCCATTCCCGTTCGCCTCCCCCCGGCCGCGCTCACTTTGCAGCCGATCGGCTGGCGGAGTCTTGACGAATGAAGTCAAGGAAGAATGTTCTTTTCTGAAGCAAAGAACCAAAAGACTTTTGCCCTTGCGCCTGCGCAAAGGTTCGCGGCCAACCGCCCCGGCGTAGCCCGTCATGGAGCGTAGCGCCACGCGGGGTTTCCCAGCCAGACAGCGCGCCTTTTTCTGTCCGGAACGACGTACCTAACCCTTCGCCCCTGTCGCCTTCGCAAGCTCCGCATCCACCGCATCCAGAGCCTCGGCCGTGAAAAGCTCAGGCGCGAATTTCTGCACGGTGCGCAAAGTCATGCCCTTCGCCATCCCGATTCGCGGATCGCCGCTCACCCCAGGAAAATACCGATCCAGAATCGCCCGGGCCGCCGGATCGCCGAGCAACACGCCAATCTTCGTGGCACCGGTCGAGTACGATTGAGCCGGCTCATCCGCTTTCCCGGTCTTCGTGCCACGACCGAACAGGCTTTTCAAACCGGCCTTTTTCACCCCTTCGGCCGCCGTCAGCGGAACGGTTTTCGACGGCGTCAGCTTCAGGTGCATTTTCTCCAGTCCCCGAATAATGAAGCTCGCTTCGTAATCTAAATGCCGATCGCCCGGCGGTCCGTGCTTCTCCGCGTCCAGGTCGATGTTTGACGTGTGCGCCAGGAATTTCTCGAGGATAACGCGCACCTCCGCCCGCGCCAGCGGCGCGCCCGCACACACATGCGCGCCCCGGCCGAACGCCAGATGTTCCTTGATCCTTGGCCGATCGAACAGAAACGCCTCGGGATCGGTCCAGCGTCGCGGGTCGCGATTGGCGGCCGCCAGCGCGAGCATCACTTTCGTACCCGCCGGCACCGGCAAATCGCCGATCCTGGTATCCTTCCGGGCCAGACGCGCAGTCATCTTGGTCGACCCCTCCAGCCGGAGAACTTCCTCGAGCAACGCCGGAATCAAAGCGGGATCATCGCGCAGTTTCTGCTGCAATCCCGGCTGCTCGACAATGAAGCGCATCGCATTGCCGAGCAGCTTGGCACTCGTATCCTGCCCCGCGCCGAACAGAAAGGTCGCAAGCCGGACAATCTCCATCGCATCCGGCATCGAGCCGTCCGGGAACGTTGCGTTCGACAACTCCGACAGGATGTCATCGCGTGGATTGTCGCGCCGATCTTGCACGTATTGAATGAAATACGTTGCCATGATAACGAGGGGGCGGTTCTGTTCAAGCAAATCATCGCTGTTCAGGCTTCCCGGCGGCGGCCCGGCCTCGATCGCCTCCATGAAAAACTGGCGGTCCTCCGCCGGCACGCCCAGCAAGTCCGCAATCACCATGGTAACGAACGGCGTCGCGATGTCCTTGACGAGTTCGCAGCCGCCTTGCCCCACCGCATCCTTCAACAGCGCGTCCGAAATCTCCGCAATGAACTGCTCGCTCGCCTTCAGCCTTGACGGCGTGAACAGGCGACCCAGCAGCGAGCGCGAGAAGCTATGCGGAAGGTCGTCATACGCGACCAGCAGATCGCCGCCCAGAAACTCGGTCCGATGCGCCTCGATCTGGGCCTTGATATCAGCCCCCTCGGGCGTGAAAGGCAATGAAGCCGCCGGCCCCTGTGGCGCAATCACCGAGGAAAAATCCTCCGTGTTCTTGAGCACGGACAGAATTTCGTCGAACCCGGTGACAAACACGATGCCGCTGTCGGGATTGCGATAGATCGGCCCCCGCGCGCGGATCGCTTCGAAATACGCGTAGGGATCACGCAGAATCGAATGGTCACTAAAATAATCACGATCTGCCAGGGCTTGCATCGTCACGTTCCTATTCGACAGGTCTGCGGTTGCATCGTGTCAACCACCGCTCGTCATTGCGCGGGCCGGCGATTACGCTGCACATTGGACGGAGTCTCGACTTGCTGCGAAATGTGAGAGCCGCGCATGGGTGCTAATCGGTCCGGCCTAAGCGACACTGTGGCGCATAGCGCCAATCCAGCGCCGGCGTCAAGCCTGCGCGATGCGCGTGCCGCCAGATCGAACGAGGCACTCCGCGCGGCTCTGCTCGCCCTGGTCGAGCGCAAGCCCCTGGAGCAAATCACCGTGCGCGAAATCGCCGCGGAGGCTGGTGTTCACTACGCAACCTTCTTTCGCCATCATGCCACCAAGGAAGCCCTGCTCGAAGATGTGGCGGCGGAACAAATCGGCCGGCTGGTGGCCCTGACCGTACCCGTGCTCGATCGGGCCGACCGCCGCGCGGCGGTGGCCGCCCTTTGCCACTACGTGAATGAGCATCGCACTTTATGGACCGCGCTCTTGCGCGGCGGTGCAGCCGGCGCAATGCGCGACGAACTCCTGCGCCTGTCCCGCAATGTCGCCGTCGAGCGCGCGCCGCTGCAAAACTGGCTTCCGCTCGAATTGGGTGTCACCTGTTCCGTCAGCCTCATATTCGAAACCTTGGCCTGGTGGCTGGCACCTTCACATGGGTCGGTGGCGATCGAGGAAGTCGCCGCAATGCTTGATCGCCTTCTGCTGCCACTCCACACGGCGAACTAATGCAGCTTTTTTGCCGCGGGACAACGCAACGACCGCTCCCGGTATTGCCGCGGACTATACCCCGTGTCGCGCCGGAAAGCCGTGGCAAAATTGGTCGGGGCGGAAAATCCCGCAGCATAGGCTGCCTCCTTCACGCTAGCTCCGTCGGCGAGCATTCTGCACGCGAGACGGATTCGTTGCTCGGCAATATAATCCCCGATCGATCTCCCCATGCTGGCCCGAAAACCCCGGGCGAGATGTCTCACGGACAGGCCGGCCAGCTCGGCCATGCCACCCAGAGTAGCCGCGCTCGGGTCCTGCACCACATACGCTTCAATAAGCCGTAGACGCCAACGCGCAAGTCCGCGCGTCGAAAGGTCTGCATGTATCTTGCGGAAATAACGGGTCAGCTCGATGCAGGCTTGTGCCAGAACCAATTCTATCTTTGCATCGCTTGCGAATCCGGGGTCGAGCAATTCCGCCGATATCCTGTGCATCAGCAAACGAATGTCACGGCTGGTAATGTCCAAAGCCCCCTTCAGGCGCGGCTCCGTCCATTCCATGTCGGCCCCCAGCCACTTCGCGGCCCGTGCAGGATCGAGGTGGCACACCAGCGTTTGCAGCACCCGCCGCTGCCCGCGTGCGTGCAACGCCGAACCGGCCGGGAGCAGGAACAAGTCTCCCATCGGCTCAAACCTGTCGGGTCCCCAGATGTCGGGAAAACACGCCACCGACCGCGGCAGTTTCGGCGTCATCGACAATTGCAGATGGTGATCGTTGCTGCCAGCGCTGAGCGTGTCGATCGGTGTGGGGTAGCGCTCGCGTTGCAGCATGACATCGCCAAATCCAATTCGGACATGCGCTTCGACCGTCTTTTCCATCAAGCTGTTGCTGCCAGCCATGCGGCCTCTCCGATTTCCCTCAAGCCCGAAGTAGATGATTAGGCCGCGGCGCGGCGTCCTGCAAGCATAGCCACGTCCGTGCGGCAAAGCTCTGATTTCTTGCCGGCAGCACAGGCTGCTTGTAAGTATAAGCGCGAGGAGACGCATGAAAAAATGGGCCATGTCGCGGACCTGCTGCAGCGGGCGCAACGCCAATCCGGGCTCACCGCGTTCGGTGAGGACTCTTATCGTGAGGGGCTGGAAATCCTCGTCGCATCGATTGATCGTGACGCGCGGCTGACCGAATCCGGCCGCGTGGCAATCGACGCGCTGATCATCGACCTCCTCTGCAAACGTTTGGAAATCGAAAGCTGGTATGGTCACCATCCCGAAATAGACGCACAAGAGATCGTTGCACCGCTGATCGGCCTCGGCCTCCCCCGCACCGGATCAACCGCACTCGCTTGCCTGCTGGCGGAAGACCCGGAATGCCGCCCGTTGCGCAATTGGGAAGCGATTTCGCCGTGCCCCCCACCGGATCGGGCCACAGCATCAACCGATCCGAGAATTGCCGAGGCCGAAGCCTTCATGACCCGGCGCGCGCAAAGATTTCCGCGCATGACTGCGATGTTGCCAAACTCCGCGACATCTCCCACCGAATGCCAGGGAATCATGGGCCACGACTTCAAATCGCAAATATTCCAGGCCATGGTGCATGTTCCACAATACACCGAATGGCTGAACCACAAGGCCGACCTGGTTTCGACCTATCGCTATCTTAAGCGCGTGTTGAAACTGCTGCAATGGCGTTGGCCCACACGGCGCTGGCGGCTCAAGAATCCAAGCCACAGCCTGTTCATCGGCGCGCTGAACGAGGTATTCCCCGACGCGCGGTTCGTCATGACGCATCGTGACGTGGCCGCCGTAATTCCGTCGGTCGCCGATCTGTATTTTGAACTGCGCAGGGCCTTCTCAGATACTGTCGATCTGGTGTCCATTGGGAAAATGACAAACCAGTTCTGCAAACTCGCCATGCAGCGCATGATCGCCTTCCGCGATGGCGGAGAGAATCACCGGTTTTTCGACATCCATTTCATTCCTTTCCAGCACGATCCTTTTCCGTCCATCGCGGCGCTCTATGATTTTCTCGGCGAAGAGCTCACCTCCGAAACGCGCAAAAGGATGCAAGCCTGGCGGCGCGCCAAACCTCTCGATGCGCAAGCCTACACCCGCACGCCGCCCTCCATGTTTGGACTTGATCGCAACGAACTACGACAGGAATTCCAGTTCTATTCCAATCGTTTCGGCGTGGCCGATGTAGCGACTTGAGAAACCAGGAGACAGGCAATGGCGATATCCGATAGATTGATGATGGGCGGCCTGACGCCTGAGCACGATCTTGTCTTCCCGGCGCGGCCTACCGATCCCGACATGCGTGAAAGCACATCGATGTGGCTCTACGAGGAAAATGGCCGGTTTGGCTTTCCACGATTCGGCATCGAAGCCGAGGCGTCGTCGTGGAACAATCGTCGCGTGCAGGGCAATTTCGCCATCGAAGGCGGCCGCGTCATGAACGGCGCCGGCATGGGTATGGCGCACTCGCCGTTCGACCCCAATGGGCGGCCGACGATCCTTGGCGCAGGGCCGCTGGCCTGCCGCTGTGTCGAGCCGTTTCGTAAATGGATCGCCACCTGGGACGGCCCCGTCGTCGCCGGCACAGTCGATCAGCAGATTTCCAAGACGCTCGACCCGAACAATCGCATTCCGATCAAATTCGACATCGCACTCACCATGGTGGCGCCCCCCTGGGTGCAGGACATTTCGCCCGAGAAGGTTGCGCAGATGTCGGAAGCCGATGCGATCGAAGCCGGAAATATGGGAATAGGCTGGCGGTTCGAACAGTTGTTGCGTGGCGAGGGCTCGTTCACGATTGATGGAACCACGCATGAGTTTCGCGCGGTCGGCCTGCGAATCAAGCGTCAAAGCGTGCGCCCGCTGGGCGGCTTTCGTGGCCATTGCTGGCAGTCCGCTGGATTTCCCGATGGCACCGGCTTCGGCTATATCGCCTACCCGCCACGGCCGGACGGCTCGCAATTCAATGAGGGATTCCTCTATAAAGACGGCAAAATGTATCCTGCCAAAGCGGTCAAGATTCCCTGGCTGCGGCGGATCGTCGGTGAAGGCGATGATTGCTCGCTCGAATTGGAAACCGAACGCGGTCTCACCCGCATCTCCGGGGTGTCCGCACTCTCCACGTTCCGCGTTGGCAACCCCGATATCGGCGGCCTGAACCTGCACCAGGGAGGAGCGAAATACACCTGGGGCGGTCAGAGTGCCTATGGCATGATTGAACGTTCCAGTCATGAAAGCGTGACAACCATCGGCTGAATTACGTTCCGCCATATTATTCCCGCCACCGCGGGCCGATTGATGCAACAGGAAGGCCAGGCCATGAAGAAAGCCGTGATCGATCCAGCCACGGGCCTTACCGGCTCAAGCTATCCTCAACCGCACGACCAGGCGGTTGCCGGACGCAAAACGTGGCCCCTCACGCGCCGGTTCGGCCTGAGCCAATTCGGCGTGAACCGCGTTGAACTGCCGCCGGGATCGTGGTCGACGCAGCGGCACTGGCACAAATTGAGTGATGAAGTCGTCGTGGTGATCTCGGGTGAACTAACTCTTGTCGATGACGATGGCGAGGAAGTGCTGCAAGCCGGCGATTGCGTTGCCTTCAGGGCAGGCGTCGCCAACGCGCATCATTTGCAGAACCGCAGCAACGATGTCGCAATCTATTACGACATTGGTGGCCGTGACCTCGACGATGTCTCCACCTTTCCCGATATTGGCCTTGAAACAAAACTGCACGTCCAGGTCAAGTTCCGGCCGATCAAGCCGCAGTGACCCGCATGATCGCACTCTATTATCTGCCCTCACCAAACGGCAGAAAAGTCAGCATCGCGCTGGAAGAGATGGGCCTTGCCTATCAAATCCGACCGGTAAACATCTTTGAGAATGAAGCAAAGACACCGGAATATCTTGAAATTTGCCCGAACGGGCGCATCCCCGCGCTTGTTGTGGAGCCGGAAGCGGGGGAAGTGATCAAGATTTTCGAATCGGGCGCGATCCTGCAATATCTTGGACGCATCAGCGGTCAATTCTACCCAACTGCTTGTGAAGCTAAGCGTGCCTGGGTCGACGCCTGGGTGTTCTGGCAAATGTCAGCGCTCGGGCCGATGTCGGGCCAGCTCACATGGTTCAAGCGCGCCGCCAAAAAGCCCGGCCGCGACCAGGCCGAAACGTCACTGGCGATCCATCGCTACACGAAAGAAACTAAACGGCTCTACGGTGTGCTCGAACACCAGTTGCAGGGACGCGACTTTATCTGCGACGAATATTCGATTGCCGACATGGCCTGCTGGCCCTGGGTCGAGCAATACGGCAGCTACGTCGGAGATCTGGCGAATTTTCCCGCGGTGTACGCCTGGCACGCCCGCGTGGCAGCGCGTCCGGCTGTACGGCGTGCAATGAAATTGGGCGTCGATCAGATTAAGGTGCCAGCGGAATTTACAGATTAAGGACAAACGAAGCAGTTCTCTTTTGAAAAAACAACCAAAAACTCTCATCCAAAAGAAAAAGTTTTTTGTTTCTTTTTTTCAAAAAAGAAATACTTCCTTCTCTTACCACTTTAACGGCAAATTCCGTATAGACAGAAGTCCCGGAAATAC
>CAJCIS010000264.1 GCA_903970435.1 Acidobacteriota bacterium
CATTGCCAGCTCGCGGGATTGCTCGCCATGGTCAACCGGCGGCCGCCGGGCGGGGACGGAAGGCTGCTGATTGACGGGAAGCAGGTGGGGGCGGCACACTTCGCGCAATTTGGTGGATTTACGGATGCGATCAATGAAACGTTGGATGTGGGGCGGGATACGGGATCGCCGGTGAGCGGGGATTATTTGGCGCCTAATCCTTATGCGGGACGGGTGGCGCGCGTGACGATCGATCTGCTTTAGCTTTGAAAAGAAGAATGTTCTGTTCTGAAGAAAAGCACCAAAAGACTTTTTTCTTGCGCTAGCGGAAAGGCGAGGCTTCTATTTGATCGGGTGAGGATTGCATTACGAGCAGACACATGGCGTGTCCGGCGTCCGGGCATTCCTCGTCGCACTCGCCGCCGCCGCAACGTTGCTCGTTGCGTGGACAGTCTGTCGCGGGCAGGACGTCAATTGGGATTGGCAGAATTACCATTCCTACGATGTTTACGCCCTGCTGCATGGGCGCTTGCGCGCTGATGTCGCACCGGCCGGGCCGCAGAGTTTTCTCAATCCGCTCCCTTATCTCATACCGTATCTAGCACGGCGCCTGCTGCCGCCGATGGCGGGCGGGGTGGTGGTGGCATTGACGCAACTCATGCCTGTGATGCTGACGTGGGCGCTCGCATGGCGTTGCTGGGGCGACAGGATGGGGCGTGGGTGGGTGGCGGCGATTGCCGCGGTTTGCGCCTGCACCGGCTCGGTGGTTCTCACCGAGGCGGGCACAAGTTTTTGCGACGTGGTTCTCGCGGCACCGTCATTGCTGGGGCTGTTGCTGATTTTGCCGCGCTCGCCTGCAGATTCCGCGCGTGCGTTGCGGCTTCTGGTGTCGGGTATCGCCGTGGGCGTCGCCGTCGGTGTGAAGCCCACGAACGTTTTTCTGCTGCCCGCGGCGGTGGCCGCGGTGTTGGCCGCGCGCACCGGCGCCTTCCGCACAAGGCTCTCCGCCGTGCTGGTATTATTGAGCGGGGCGGTTCTGGGTGGCCTGCTTTCGGATGGGCTTTGGGCGCTTTGGCTATGGCGCGAGTTTGCCAGCCCGGTCTTTCCGTTCATGAATAGTTTGTTTCACGCGCCGTCTGCCGCGCGCGTCACCTTCAGCGACAAGCGGTATCATTGGCAAGGTTTTGGCCACGCACTGGCTTTGCCGTTTGCGCTGGCGCGCGGAACGGCTGCCACCAGCGAGTTTTTCATCCGTGATGTTCGCTTTGCGATCGCGCTTCCGCTGGCCGCGGCGATCCTGTTGCTGCGGCCGTCAACCATGCGGACGCGACTTCCTTCTGATCCATTGGTAGTGCTGAGCGCGTGGTTGGTGACCGGCAGCTTCTTCTGGTTGTTGCTGTGCCCGATACAACGTTATGCGGCAGCATTGGAAATGGTGGCTGCCGTTACGATCGTGGTGGCGGTGGCGCGCGCGGTGCCGGAGCGGTGCTGCGTAGCCATGTTGCTGGTTTGCCTGCTGATTCTGGCGGGTACCACGCGTTCAGCGGACTTTTTTCATCGGCCATGGTCCAGCCCCTTTGCGCCGCGCGTTCCGGATGGCGTGGCGGCCGGTTCGACCTATGGCGTGCTAACCTTTCCACTCGCGTATTGGGTTGCCGTGCGGCCGGCACCGGCGAATGCCTTCAGTCTGCATCCCGGGCTGCTGCAAACCGGCGGCCGGCTGCAGCGGCGGCTCGACGGTATCATCAGCCGGTCGCGCGACGAACTTTGGTTGATTGATCTCGATATGCCAGTCATCGCGGCGATTCGGGACGAAATGGGCAAGCGCGGACTTGCCATGGCGCCACCGTGCCTCCGCACGGCAAGCCCGACATATATCGATACGGTTTTTTGCCGCGGGCGGTTCGTCGGATCGCGCGCCTACGGCGCGTCGGACCTGGCACCGAACGACACCATTCGTTTCACACCGGACAGCGCGGGCCTGATGTATGAAATTGACGGATGGGATGTAACGATGCCGGACGGCACATGGGCCAATGCATCCGCCGCGCGTCTTGCTTTTCACGCCAGTGCAAGCCCGATGGTGCTGGTCCTGACAATGTCCGGCGTGCACGGGGCGCCGCCGCATCACGTCAAAGCCTGGGCAGGCGGTGGAGTTCCGGTGGTGTGGAATTTGCAGAATGCAGGTCCGTCGGAGCATTTTCTATGTATCGGCGCGGCGCGTCTGCCCGGCGATGTCGTGATGGTGGAACTCGATACGGATGATATCCGTTCGCTTATGGAACTGGGCACCGGGCCCGAGCAGCGGCACTTGGCTTTCATGCTGCATAGCATGGAACTGCGCGCGGCGGGGCCGGGCGCGTGCGGGATGTAACGCCAGCGGCGGAAAAAGGCGTCCCTTTTTGGCATTTCATTTCACAGTTGCATGGATAGAAGTTTTTTGTTTCTTTTTTTCAAAAAAGAAATTCTTCCTGCTTTCTTTAGAACGTAACCCGCACCCCCCCATAAGCCGCAACGGGAGCCGCCGGTGAATAACTGCGTGGGTTCGCGGCGCCGGGTGCTTGCGAGAGGAATACCGAATTTGTCGGCGAAAATGTGCCGTAGGTGTAATAACGTGCGTCCGTGACATTCTCGATGCGGCCGAACAACTGGATGTGCGGTGTGATCTGATAGCTGGAATTGAGGTTGATGGTGACGAATCCCGGCAGGCGCGGCGTCAAGTTGGAATCGTCGCCGAACAGGTATTGGCCGCTTTGATAGACGCCGGAAAACCCGATGCTCCAGGGCTCGGTGACCTGGTAGGTCGCGCCGAATTTCATTTGGTTGGCGGGAATGCCGGGCAGCCGGTCACCGGGGCGGATCGTGAGGTTGCCGTTTGCGTCGGCGTCGGGGTTGCTGCCGCCGCTTTCGACGAAGCCGGTCTGGTAGGTGGCGTCGGTGTAGCTGTAGCCGAGATAGGCATGCCATGGGCCGTTGCGTAACGATACTGTTGCGTCGACGCCCTGGCGGCGGGTAGTACCGATATTTTCGAAATAGGCGCGATTCAATGTGACGCTGTTGACGAATTCGATGTCGTCGTGGCTGTTGGTGTGGTAGGCGCTGATGTCGTAGGTGAGCCGCGTGTCCGCGGTCGGATGGAGTGTGCCGCGCAGGCCTGCTTCCTCGGTGCGGGCGACGACCTGTTTGAGGTTGGGGTCGCCGGTGAAGAAATTAGCCAGGCTGCACGAATCTTGCGGACCAGCGCAGGATAATTCGGCGGGGGTCGGGGCGCGGTTTGCCTCCGAATAGCTGCCATATGCGGTGAGCCAGGGCGTGACTTTGTAGGTGAGGCCGGCGGCCGGGTTGAAGCGGCTGTAGCTGTGCTGGCCGGTCAGGTCGCCACCGTATTGGTCGACCAGGTCCACTTCGGCATTGTTGAAGCGGCCGGACAGGGTGAGCGCGAGCGCCGGCGTAATGTTCAAGGTGTCGCTGGCGAACGCGGCGACGTAGGCGTCGCTGATGGATACGCGAACCGGGATGTTATTGCCTGGCTCGTCGATTTCCACGCCGGGGCCGATATAAAGGCGGGTGCTCGTTGTGAGGCCGCCGATGTAGCCGGCGCCGGTGAACATGGTCTGCGCGCCATCGAAGCTGCCGCCGGCGATGAGGTGGTTTTTCAGGCCGAACAGGTCGCCGGTGTCGGTCACCTGGACCGAGGCGCCGTAGCCGTTGCTATTGGTGGTTTGCGTGTCGAGCTCGGAATAGGGGCCTAGGCCGAGGAAAGCGGGAATTGTGGCGCCGCCGCGCGTGGTGCTCGGCGTGCCCGGCGCGCTGCACAGCAGGCCGGAGCCGTCGTCGCAGGGAAAATCGTTCGCGGTATTACCGTTGGAGACACGCTGTTGCAAGTACTGGTAGTATGCGACGGCCTGGATCGACAGCGTGTCGGAAATGATGATGTTGCCATCGAGCGTGGTGGAGACGGATTTGTTGGCGATGAGGTTCGGCGCGGTGAATTGCGCCGCGGGATCGGCGGCCAGCAATTGCACCGGCGAGGTGCCGGGACCGTTCAGCACGGAATTGGCTAGCGACAAGGCCATGTGCAGTTCGCCGCGGTCGCCACGCCAGCCCATGTCACCGAAGAAATTCTGAATGTCGCTCGATTGCAGGTCGCGCCAGCCGTCCTGGTGCTCCTCGCTGCCGGCGGCATACAGGCTGACATTGCCGATTTGCTGGCCGTATTGAAATTCGCCCTGCACCTGGCCGAACGAGCCGCCGGATAGATCGAATTCCGTGCCCTGATAGGTGAAGCCGTTTTTCATGTTGACGTTGAGTGCGCCGCCGAGAGCGTTGAGGCCGAAGACCGGGTTGGCGCCTTCAAGGTTGATTTTGCCGATGGCGATGTCGGGGATCAGGTCCCAGTTCACCGTGTCGCCGAAAGGCTGGTTGAAGCGCGCGCCGTTGACGTAGACGGCCAGTCCCTGCGAGGTGCCCTGCAACGGTGACGCAACGAAGCCGTGGTAGAACAAATCGGGTTGGAACGGATTGCCGGCGGCGGAATCGAGATTGACGCCGCCGATCTGTTCGGTGAGCGCCTGGGTGAGGTTGGGGGTGCCCTCGCGGGCGATGTCCGCGCTGCTGAGCACGCTGGTTTCGGCGGGAACGCTGTCGCGATCGACGCCCGAGCCGAGCAGCGGGGAGGTGGGCACGACGGTAATTTCCTCGACTTGCGGCGGCGCGGTTTGGGCGCGCGCCGGGTGCGGCAGCACTGCGGTCAGGCTGGCGGCCATGAGCGCGCCGCGCATCGAGGGGGGGATCATGGCGCCGTTTAAGCAGCGGCTTGGCGTTTTGGGCTATGGGAGGATGACCTGGGAGGCGGGGGATTTTTTCCCGACGGGAGGAAGGATGTTCTTTTTTGAAAAAAGGAACCAACAAGCTTTTATCTGTTGGGGCCGTTGGCGCGCGGTGGGGGTGGTGGCTGCTTCCAGGTTTGGACGGTGGTTGCGATGGCGTCTGATTCGCTGCCGCGGGCGCAGTCCTGGTAGGCGAAGTCCGCCCCGGCCGAATTCGGCGGTTTGTTGATTATGATTCGCTGCTGGTAGGCGGTCTTGGAATTCCCGTAAAGAGCTACGACCCAGTTGACAATGTTGCCGTTGCCGTCAGTCCAGAACTGGATCGCCTCGATGCCGGCATTCCTGTTCTTGCTGCTGAATCCGCGCAGGCCGTCGTTCGCCCTCCAGGAGACCGGTTGTACGGATAGGTCACTTGCATTTGCCGGCAGTGGCGCGGCGAGGATGAGCCAGAGCTTGAGATGCATGGATGTGGTAAGACATTGCGCGCCGTCAATGACACTATAATTAGCGCTCACGTAACGGTAGTAATAGTTCCTGGCCTGGGCGTTGCCGATGCCGCATGACGCCGCCGCCAAGGCCGCGCAGCGTAGCCAATTCCGCTTACTCATATTGTTCTCTCCCGCAAGCGAGATACAACCTGGAGTTGTATCCATGGCACAATTCGCTTCAGAGAAAAAGTTTTTTGTTTCTTTTTTTCAAAAAAGAAATACTTCCTATTGCACCTGCCCCAAAAGCCCCTCCACCAGAGGCTTTATCCGCGCCACCTCCCGCGCCACGCCCGCCGCATTCGGGTGCATCATGTCGGGTTGATTGAGCGCCGGATCGCCCGCGACGCCTTGCAGAAAAAACGGATCGAAGATGACGCCCGGCCGATGCCCCAGGCGCGCGAACAAAGCGCGGAATTGTGCGCCATAGGCCGCGCCCAGGTTGGGCGGCGCTTCCATGCCGGTGAGCAGCACGGGCAGGTGCAGGGCGGCGAGCCGGTTCAGGATGGCGGTGAGGTTGGCTTCCGTTTCGGCGGGGTCGGTGCCGCGCAGGGCGTCGTTGGCGCCGAGTTCGAGCAGCACGGCGTCGGGCTTGTCGGCGAGCGCCCAGTCGAGGCGGGCCCGGCCGCCGGCGGTGGTGTCGCCGGAGACGCCGCCGTCGAGCAGCACCACCTGGCGGCGGTCGGCCTGCAGGGCGACGAGCAACTGGGCCTGGAAACCTTGCTGGTGGGGCAGGCCGTAGCCCGCGACCAGCGAATCGCCGAAGATCAGCAGGCGCGCCGGGGGTGTGGCGGCGGCGCTCGATGTCAGGAGAAGGACGGCGGCACACGCCTTTGCCAGGCGCGGGGCCGCGCCATATCGGAGCCTCATGAACATCCTCGCGCCAAATCCCGCCGCCGCCCCGCCTGCTTCCGATACACCCGCGCCGATGGTGGAGGTGAGAGACCTCCATTTGACGGTGACGGCCAGCGCGGGGCCGGTGCACATCCTGGCCGGCATCGACATGCGGGTGGAGGCAGGCGAGGCGGTCGGCATCGTGGGGCCTTCGGGTTCGGGGAAAACCAGCCTGCTGATGGTGCTGGCGGGGCTGGAGCTGGCGACACGCGGAGAGGTGGTGGTGGGCGGGCGCCGCGTCACCGGGCTGGACGAGGACGCGCTGGCGCGGTTTCGGCGGGACAATGTGGGGATCGTGTTCCAGGCGTTTCACCTCATTGCCACCATGACGGCGCTGGAGAATGTGGCGCTGCCGCTGGAGCTGGCGGGGCGGCGTGACGCGGCGGCGCGGGCGCGGGAGACGCTGGCGGCGGTGGGGCTGGCGCATCGGCTGACGCATTTGCCGGGCCAGCTTTCGGGGGGCGAGCAGCAGCGGGTGGCGCTGGCGCGGGCCTTTGCGCCGCGGCCACGGCTGCTGCTGGCGGACGAGCCGACCGGCAATTTGGACATTACCACGGGGCGCGCCGTGATGGATTTGCTGTTCGACATGCGGGCGGAGCACGGCACCACGCTGCTGCTGATTACGCATGATCCGGCGTTGGCGGGGCGCTGCGGGCGGCAGATACGGCTGGCGGACGGGCGGGTGGTGGCCGATGCGCCGTCTTTGGTGCCGTAAGGACGTGCAAAGGTTAAGGAAGCAGTTCTTTTTTGAAAAAAAGAACCAAAAAACTGTTGCACTGTGGGGGCTGCCGGTTCGGCTGGCGTGGCGCGACATGCGGGGTGGGCTGCGGGGCATGCGGATCGTGCTGGCTTGCCTGGCGCTTGGTGTTGGCGCGATCGGCAGCGTCGGCACGTTGCGGGCGGCGATCGATCGCGGGATGGC
Source organism: Acidobacteriota bacterium (assembly GCA_903970435.1). GTDB lineage: Bacteria > Pseudomonadota > Alphaproteobacteria > Acetobacterales > Acetobacteraceae > CAJCIS01. The sequence continues at coordinate 7,110 of CAJCIS010000264.1, forward strand.
GACCGAGGGCAGCCGCCTGCTCGGCGGTGATGTCGCCATCGAGAGCGGGGCGCAGCCTTTGCCGGAGGCGTTGCTGGTGTGGCTGGTGGGGCACGGGGGGCGGGTCTCGTCGACGGTGCGGTTGCGGTCGTTGCTGGTGGCGCCGTCCGGGGATCGGATGCTGGTGGAAGTGAAGGCGGTGGATGACGCCTATCCGCTGGTCGGGGCGGCGGTGCTGGCACCGTCGGCGGCGCTGCAGGCGGATTTGCGCGGGGGGCTGGTTGCCGATCCGTTGATCCTGGAGCGCCTGGGGGTACATCCGGGCGATAATGTGCGGTTGGGGTCGGCCAGTTTTCGCCTCGTGGCGGCGCTGGAGAGCGAGCCGGATCATGCCGCGGGGCTGTCGATCATGGGGCCGCGGGTGATGATCGGCTCGTCGGATTTGCCGCGAACCGGGCTGATCCAGCCTGGATCTTTGGTGACCTACGAGTGGCGCGTGCTGCTGCCGGCGGCGACGGATTTGGGCCGGTTCACCGCATCGTTGCGGCGGCAGTTTCCGGATACGGGCTGGCGCATCCATGACCGCACGCGGGCCGAGCCGGGGTTGGATCGCGCGGTGGATCAAACGAGCGTGTTCCTGGTTCTGGTGGGGCTGTGCGCGCTGCTGGTCGGCGGCATCGGGGTGGCGACGGGCGTGCATGCGTGGCTGGAGGGGCGGGCCAGGACAGTGGCGATTCTGCGCTGCGTGGGTGCCGATGCGCGGTTGATTTTCGCGGTGTTCGGCGCGCAGGTGCTGGGCTTGTGCGCCGTGGGGATCGCGATGGGGGTGGCCCTCGGGGCGTTGTTGCCGCTGGTCGGGCTTTCGCTGTTTGGGGATCTGCTGCCGTTGCCGGCGAAGTTGGGGATCTATCCGGGGCCGCTGGCGCTCGCGGCGATTTACGGGTTGCTGACGGCGGCGACGTTTGCGCTGTGGCCGCTGGGGCGCGCGGCGCGTATTCCGGGTGCGGCCTTGTTTCGCGATGCGTATGCGCCGGCGGGGCGCGCAGGGCCGGCTTTGCGTGCGGGGAATGCGGCACTGGGGGTGCTGCTGGTGGCGGTGATCGTTGCGAGCGCGGAAGACAGGCGTTTTGCGCTGTGGTTCTGCGCGGGCGCTGTTCTGACGCTGCTGATTTTTCGGTTGGGCGCTTATCTGGCGATGAGGCTGGCGGCGCGCGTGGCGGTCGGGCGGCCGGTTTGGTTGCGGCTGGGCGTGGCCAGCCTGTACCGGCCGGCCTCGGATGCACCGTTGCTGATAACGTCGCTGGGGCTTGGGTTGGCGACGCTGGCGACCATTGCGCTGATTACCGGTAATTTGCGGGAACAACTGGCGGGGGCGTTGCCGGCGCGGGCGCCGAGCTTTTTCTTTATCGACATTCAGAACGATCAGCTCGATCGGTTTACCAGCATTGTTCAGGGCGAACCGGGCGTTTCGGATCTGCATCAGGTGCCGAGCCTGCGGGCGCGGATCGTGGCGCTGAATGGGGTGCCGGCGGAGCAGGTGCATGTGGCGGCGGACAGTCGGTGGGGATTGGCGGGGGATCGGGGGCTGACGTATTCCGCAACGATCCCGGCGGGCTCGACGCTGGTGGAGGGTGCGTGGTGGGGGGCTGGTTATGATGGGCCGCCATTGCTGTCGCTCGATGACGGGCTGGCGCATGGGTGGGGGCTGCACGTTGGGGATACTCTGCGGGCGAACGTTCTTGGGCGGGACATCGATTTTCGGGTGGCCAATTTGCGGGCGATCGATTGGCGGGGGCTCAATCTCAATTTCACCTTGGTCGCGTCGCCGGGGCTGCTGGAACATGCGCCACACATGCATATTGCGACTGTGCGCACCACGCCGGGGGCCGGGGCGAGGTTGCTGCGGGCG
>CAJCIS010000265.1 GCA_903970435.1 Acidobacteriota bacterium
GTCCTATGCGCTGCGCGGCACAAAAGTTTTGTGCCGCGCAGCGCATAGGACGCCGGCGGCACGCCGGTCGGGGGTCCAGGGGGTGAAACCCCCTGGCCTTCTTCGAAGAGTCAGTATCAAAGCGGATGGTATAAGACAGTCTGGGAATTGGCTGACGAGGTGACAGCCAGCCGCGTCAGCCCCGCCGCGGCCAGGTTACTGGAACATACCTATTGCGGGATAGGCGATATCGCCGGCGTGTCCCAGAGTCCGGCGCGCCGCAGCACCCAGGCCAGCACAAGCAGACCTACGATCATCGTCGGGACGCCGACGATACTTCCCTCCGGGCCCGCGCTGCCGCCGCTCAAGCGCACGTTGCCGGCAGCGTGCGACACCATGAAATGCTCCTGAAACATGATCCCGCTGTCCGGCGTGCCATACAGATAGGACTGCGCCCAATCCCACGTCGTATGAAAACCGATCCCCAGCCACAGCGATCCGCTCAGCCGCAGCAGAAGGCAAAACACCAGCCCGATGGCGACGACGCTGGTAATGCCGGCCACACTCTCCCCGGGGTTCCCGATATGCGCCGCGCCAAACAAGAGCGATCCAACAAGAGCGGCGGGCCAAAACCCCATGCCGCGGGTCAGGGTCGCTTGCAGATAGCCGCGGAACAATGCCTCCTCGCCGCATCCCACCAGCAGGAACGCCAGCAGCCAGATCACCGCGTATTTAGCGATTTGCACACCGTGCAACGCCGTCCCATCGAACACCAGATAGCCCCCGGCATTCAGCGCGCCAGCCAGCAATGAGAGGCACACCAGCCCGCCGGCCAGTCCGCACAGGAAATTCTGCACCGGCCGCCGGCCGGCCAACCCGTAGGCCCAGACGGGCTTGCCTTCGATCCACCCCATGATCGCCGTGGCGGCGAGAACCATGACGAGGAAGACCACTTCCTTGATCAGGAAAAACCGCGCCGGAAACGCACCCTTGGGAAGTCCGGCCGCGTGATGCGTCGCCAGGCGCGCGGCAATCGTCGCGCCCATGAGCAGCGCGCCCAGAACCAGCACGAAAATCAGAAGGCTCCAACCGGCCCGAATACCGTTTGGCCCGAGAAAAACCCGGCGCAGAGTCATGATTGGCTCCTGTCACAGACAGGAAGGAAGTATTTCTTTTTTGAAAAAAAGAAACAAAAAACTTTCAAAAGTTTTTTGGTTCTTTCTTTCAAAAAAGAACTGCTTCGCGTTCACTTTGTCGTCGCGCGCCCCGCGATCCGGGCCGTGTCGAACGCCACGTCCCGCGGCCGCGCCAGCAAACCCTCGCCGCCGTCCAGCACCAGAACCTGCCCGTTCAGCGATGTGGCGGCCAGGATGAAGCACACCGCGCGTCCCAGCTCCGCCGGCGTGGCGCTGCGGCCCAGCGGCGGCGCGGACCAGGCGCGGGCGAACCCCTCCGGGCTCTGCTTGCCGCTGATGAGGGTTATGCCGGGCGCGATGCCGTTCACCCGGACGCGCGGATAGAACGCCTGCGCCAGCATCCGGGTAGCCCCCGCCATGGCGACCTTGGTCAAACTGTAGGTGAAGAAATCCGGGTTCAGCGCCGTCACCTTGTGGTCCAGCAGGTTCACGACGGCACCGCGCCGCGCGCCGAGAGACGCCGCGAAATCGCGCGCCAAGAGCAACGGGGCGGCCAGATTCGGGGCGATATGGTAGGCGAGATCGTCAACGGTGAAGGTCTGCGGCGTGTCATACCGGAACGCGGCCGCATTGTTGACCAGCACGCGCACCGGCCCAAGTTTTTCGGCGCAGGCGGCCAGCAGCCGCGCGGGCGCGCCGGGGTCCGCCAGATCGGCCCGCAGCGCCACGGCACGATGCCCCGCGCGGACAAGTTCCGCGGCAAGCGCCTCTGCCTCGTCGCCGGACGCATGGGCGTGGATGCAAACCGCATAACCGTCGGCGGCCAGGGCCCGCACGATCGCCGCGCCGATGCGCTTCGCGCCCCCGGTGACGAGCGCCACGCCTTTCCTTGGCTCCGCCTCAGGCAGGGGCGCGCACGCGAAAAATCTCAACGCCGGCGGCGTCGGCCTCGTTGAAAATGTCGGGCTTCTCGACCGAGACCCGGCAGGCCTGAACCGCTTCTATGCTGAAGCACAGCGCAACGAGTTCTTCGGCCAGCGTCTCCAGCAGATCGGTATGCGGACGCGCCGGCCACGCGCGCACGGCCTCCCGGATCGGGTCATAATCGATCGAAGGACGCGCGCCGGCGGCCACGCCGTAGGTTGGCGCCAGCATATCCACGTTCACCACCAGGCGCGTCGGCCGCTCCGGGTGGCGTTCCCACGGATGCAGGCCCAGCGCCGCCTCGGTGCGCAGACCGCGAAGGCTCACCTTGATGTGGCTACGGTTCGGGTCCCAGACGGGCCCCTCCCCAAGCGGCGCGCTTAAATCAGAAACCGTTGAAGCCGACCGACGGGTTCGGCGTGCCGGGATTGGGCGGCGGCGCCAGATGGGCCACGGCCGTCGTGGCATGCAGGGTGGGATGCCGGCCGCGCCCGGTGGCATGCAAGGCGGCGTTCATGGCGGCCGCATTCATCGAACCGGGGCGTGGCGGGCCCGCGGTGGCAACCGAGCCGCGCAGCGACAGCAGCAGGAAGGTGATGTCGTTGCGGTTGGCCTCGATGGCGGCGTCGATCGGCGTCTGGCCGAGAACGTTCCTGGAGTCGAGCTGCGCGCCTCGGTTCATCGCGTCACGCGCCGCCGCCCCGTCGCCCCGGTTGATGGCGTCGAACAGGGCGTCGTTGGGCGACATTTCGGCCGCATTCTTGCTGGCGGGGGCAGCCTCGCCGCTCGAGACGGCGCCTGGAATGGCCGGCGGCGGGGCTTTGGCGCGATCTTCCTTTTCCTGCTCGGCGCGTTTGGCGCGCTCCTCGGCATCCGCCTGCGCGGCCGCCTGCTGTTCCGCCTGCGTCTCGGCGAAAGCCGGGGCGGCGGCGAGGATGAGGTACACGGCCGCGAGGGCGGCCGGAATGGTCGCGGAAAGGTAGCGCATGGTGGTGCACCAATCTTGTTTGAGCCGCCTATAGCAGAGGATTCGCGCAGGTGGGAATGCCGGCGGACCTAATAAAATGGGAACTGGGGACTTGTCCGTCGTGCGAAACGCACGCTTGCGCCGTCGTGCGAAGTGCACGCTTGCGCCGTCGTGCGAAACGCACGCTTGCGCCGTCGTGCGAAAGCACGCTTGCGCCGTCCTGCGAAACGCACGCTTGCGCGTGACGGGGTCCAGGGGCAGAGCCCCGGCCTTATTCTTGGACATCACCCGTGTCGCTTGGCAGCCTCCCCGCGCTCCTCCTTCTGCCGCCGCTAAACCTCTTGGTGGGCGCCATCGCCGGCGCCGTGGCAGGGCGCCGCCGGGGCGGGCGCATGCTGTTGGCTGCGAGCCTCGCCGGGCTTGTCATCCTCTCGCTGCCGATCGTGTCCGGCAGCCTGCTGCGGTTGACCGAGCTTGGGCTATCGGCCGGACCCCCGCCCGGCGCCACGCCCGGCGCCATCGTCATCCTGAGCGGCGACCAGCAAGCCGCCCGTCTGAATGGAGCGATCGCGTGGCGCGTGGGCCTGCTGACGCTCGAGCGGGAGGCGGCCGGCGCGGCCCTGGCACGGCGTACGAAATTGCCGGTGCTGGTAACCGGCGGGGCCATTCACCCCTGGTCGCCCACCCTGGCCTCGCTCATGGCGGACAGCATGGCGCAAGATTTCCGCGTGCCGGTGCGCTGGCAGGAAACCAGGTCGCAGGACACCTGGCAGAACGCGCGCGACACCGCCGCCATCATGCATGAGGCGGGAATTAGCCGGGTTTTCGTGGTCACCCAGGCGTGGCACATGCGGCGCGCCCTGGTGGCATTCCGCCGCGCCGGCCTGGATCCGGTGCCGGCCCCGGTGCTGCTGGACGACGTGCCGCAATTCCATGCGTTCGCATTCCTGCCCTCGGTGCACGCCTGGGGCGACAGCTATTTCGCCCTGCACGAACTGATCGGCCTCGCCTGGTATGAAATCCGGCCCTGAGACGTCTCTTCAGGCTCTGGCCAGCTTCCCTGACGTGGACACGCTGCCCGGGGACGTACGGGACCTGTTCGGCGGCGGGCCGTGCGACAGCCTGGCCTGGTACGAAGCGGTGACGTCGGCCGCGCTGCCGGAAGGGGCCAAGGCCCGCTTCCTGGCATTCGGCTCACCCGCGCGCGTCGTTTTCCCCATGTTGCGCCTGGCCCGGGGCGCGGCATCCCTGACCACGCCCTATACATGCCTGTGGTCCCCGCTCACCGCGCCGAACGCCGATGCGGCGGTCTTGCGCGCGGCCGGTGGCGCACTGGCCGCGTGGTGCCGGCCGCACGGCGCGGTTCGGCTCGATGCGCTGGACCTCGGCAATCCCCAATGGGCCGCCATGCTGGACGGCGTCCGCGCGGCCGGGCTGCTGGCGCTGCGGTTCGATCATTTCGGCAACTGGCACGCCGCCCTCCCCGCCGGGGGTTTCGACGCCTATCTCGCCGCCAGGCCGGGCGCCTTGCGCGCCACAATCAGCCGCAAGGGTGCCCGGCTGGCGGCCGCCGGCGCCGGTCTTCGGGTGGTCGCCGCCGCGGACGAACTGCCGGCCGCGATCGCCGCCTACGAAGCCGTCTACGCAAGCAGCTGGAAGGATCGGGAGCCGTACCCGGCGTTCAGCGCCGCCCTGATGCGGGCCTGCGCGGCCGATGGCGCGTTGCGGCTGGCGCTGCTGGAACAAGCCGGAAAACCCCTGGCGGCGCAGATCTGGATGGTCAACGCCGGCACCGCGACCGTGCTGAAACTCGCCTATGACGCGGCAGCGCAGGCGGCCTCGCCCGGCACGGTGCTCACCGGCCTGATGATCCGGCATCTCCTGACCCATGATCGCGTGACGCATCTGGATTTCGGCCGCGGCGATGACAGCTACAAGCGCGACTGGGTCGGCGAACGCCGCCAGCGCAGCGGCGTTCTGCTGGTCAACCCGCGTGCCCCCGTCGGCCTGCTGGCCCTGGCGCGGCACCTCGCGGGCCGCGCCAGGGCGGTCATCCTGGCCCCCCGTCCTGGCCAGGTGACGCCCGCCGCGCTATGACGTGGTCAATCCAGGAGCTGACGTTGGACCAGAATTTCGCCCCCCTGCCGAACAGCCTGCGCCACGGCCCCACAACCAGCGGCCGCTTCGGCGATTATGGCGGCCGCTTCGTTGCTGAAACGCTCATGCCGCTGATCCTCGAGCTGGAGCAGGCGTGGGAGGCCGCGCGCGCCGACCCCGGCTTTCAGGCGGAGCTGGATACCTACCTGAAAGACTATGTCGGCCGCCCAAGCCCGCTATGGTTCGCCCGCCGGCTGACCGCCCATTTCGGCGGCGCAAAAATCTACTTCAAGCGCGAGGAACTCAACCACACCGGCGCCCACAAGGTGAATTCCTGCATGGGCCAGATCCTCCTGGCCCAGCGCATGGGCAAGACGCGCATCATTGCCGAAACCGGCGCCGGCCAGCACGGCGTGGCCACCGCCACCGTTTGCGCGCTGATGGGCCTGCCGTGCGTGGTCTACATGGGCGCCGTCGACGTCGAACGGCAGCAGCCGAACGTGTTCCGCATGAAGTTGCTCGGCGCCGAGGTCATTGCGGTATCATCGGGCGCCGGCACGCTGAAGGACGCGATGAACGAGGCGATGCGGGACTGGGTCGCCAATGTGCGCGACACCTATTACCTCATCGGCACCGTCGCCGGCCCGCACCCCTATCCGGCCATGGTACGCGATTTTCAGTGCGTCATCGGCAACGAAGCCCGCGCGCAGTTGCACCAGGCCGAAGGCCGGCTGCCCGACGCGGTGGTGGCGGCGGTTGGCGGCGGGTCCAACGCCATGGGCATTTTCCATCCGTTTCTCGACGACCCCGACGTGCGCCTGATCGGCGTGGAGGCTGCGGGAAAGGGTCTCGACACGCACGAACACGCCGCCAGCATCGAGCGTGGCCGCCCCGGTGTGCTGCACGGCAACCGCACCTATCTGCTGCAGGATGGCGACGGACAGATCGAGGAAGCGCATTCGATCTCCGCCGGCCTCGATTATCCCGGCATCGGCCCCGAACATGCGTGGCTGAACGATATCGGCCGCGCGGAATATGTCGGCATTACCGACGACGAGGCGCTGGCTGCGTTCCATCTGTGCACGCGGATGGAGGGGATCATTCCGGCCTTGGAATGCGCGCATGCGCTTGCCTATATCGGCAAGCTGGCGCCGACGATGGATGCGGATAAAATCATTCTGATGAACCTGTCCGGCCGCGGCGACAAGGATATCGCCACCGTCGCCAAACATTCCGGTGCCGCCCTATGACCGGGCAAACGTTTTTTGCTTCTTTTTTTCAAAAAAGAAGACTCTTCTTTTTTGAAAAAAAGAAGCAAAAAACTTTTATCTGTTGGTCGCAATGAGTCGGATCGCGGCCAGGTTTGACGCGTTGCGGGCGCAAAACCGTGGCGCGCTTATTCCGTTTTTGGAGGCGTTCGACCCGGATCGGGCCACCAGTGCCGCCATTCTGCGCGGCATGCCCGCCGCCGGGGCTGATCTGATCGAAATCGGCATGCCGTTTACCGATCCGATGGCGGACGGACCTACCATCCAGGCGGCCGGACGGCGCGGCCTGCTGGCCGGCGCCACGCTGGCAGGCACGCTCGAAATGGTCGCCGAATTTCGTGCCCACGATCCGGCAACGCCCATTATTCTGATGGGCTACCTCAATCCCCTGCTGGCCCACGGCATACCCCGCTTCTGCGACGATGCCGCCATCGCCGGCGTGGACGGCCTCATCGTGGTCGATCTGCCGAGCGAGGAGGCCGCCCTTCTGGCGCCCGACGCCGCGCGCAATGGCATCGACATCATCCGCCTGGTTGCGCCCACCACCTCCGACGCCCGTCTCAGGCAGGTGCTCGCCGGATGCTCCGGTTTCGTCTATTACGTCAGCATTACGGGCATCACCGGCACGCGCAGCGCCTCGTCCGAGGACCTGGCCGCCGCCATCCCCCGCATCCGGCGCGCAACCGACCTGCCGATCGCCATCGGGTTCGGCGTGAAAACACCCGCCCAGGCCGCCGCGGTGGCGCGCCTGGCCGACGGCGCGGTGGTTGCCTCCTCATTGATCGAAACGCTTGCCGCCGATCTCGTCGATGGACGCGCCGTACCCGGAACAGTCGAAAAATTCCTCGGGCAGATACAGGCACTGGCGAACGCCGTGCGCACCGCCCGCCACACGAACAGCGAGGCTGCATGAGCTGGCTCACCGAATATGTTCGTCCGCGCATCCGCACCCTGCTGGGCCAGCGGGAAGTGCCGGAAAACCTGTGGTCGCAATGCCCGGCCTGCCAGCAGATGATTTTCGCGAAGGAACTCGAAAAAAACCTCAAGGTCTGTCCGCATTGCGCGCATCACATGCGCGCCACCGCCATCGAGCGGCTCGGCTGGACCTTCGACGACGGCGCCTATACCCGTATCGAACTGCCGAAGGTGCCGGTTGATCCGCTCGCCTTTCGCGACAGCAAGCGCTACGTCGACCGGTTGCGCGAGGCGCGCACGAAAACCGGCATGGAAGATGCGCTGATCGTTGCCCACGGCACCATCGACGGCCACCGGGCCGTGGTCGGCGCCATGGAATTCGATTTCATCGGCGGATCGATGGGCGCCGCCGTCGGCGAAGGGCTCGTGGCCGCCGCCAGGCTCGCGGTGCTGCAGGAAGCGCCGCTCATCCTCTACACCGCATCGGCCGGCGCCCGCATGCAGGAGGGTGCAGTCAGCCTGATGCAAATGCCGCGCAGCGTCATTGCAACAATGCTGCTGAAGGAAGCCCGCCTGCCGCTGCTGATCGTGCTGACCGATCCCACAACCGGCGGCGTCACCGCCAGCTTCGCCATGCTGGGCGACATTCATATCGCCGAACCCGGCGCGCTGATCGGCTTCGCCGGCGCCCGCGTGATCGAACAGACGGTACGCGAAACGCTGCCGGAAGGATTTCAGCGTGCCGAATATCTGCACGAACATGGCATCGTCGACATGATCGTGGCCCGCACCGACATGCGCGACATGCTGTCCCGCCTCATGGCACTGCTACGCCCCCCCGCCGAAGCCATCACCGGCGAGCCCGCGCCCGCGGAGCCGGAAGATGCCGCCGCCGCCTGATGGGCCTCCGCCAACCGTGCGGTGGGCTCCAGCCCACCATTCCCCAGCCGAAACGCCGCAAAATGGAAGGAAGCAGTTCTTTTTTGAAAAAAAGAACCAAAAAACCTTTATCTGTTACGGACCATGCAGCTAGCACCTACCGAAACAGCCGCCGCCATTCTGGCGCGGCTGCAAACCCTGTATCCCACGCTGATCGATCTCAGCCTGAACCGGGTGCAGCGTTTGCTCGAAGCACTCGGCAATCCCGAACTTCATGTGCCGCCCGTCATTCACGTCGCCGGAACGAATGGCAAAGGCTCCACCTGCGCGTTCCTGCGCGCCATGGGCGAGGCGGCCGGCTGGCGGGTGCACGTCACCACATCGCCGCACCTGGTGCGGCTGAACGAACGTTTCCGCATCGCCGGCGAGCTCGTTTCGGATACGACGTTGGAAGCCACGCTCGCCGAAATCGAACGCATCAACGCAGGCGCACCGATTACCGTCTTTGAAGTACTTGCCGCCACTGCCTACGTATTGTTTTCCCAAGCACAAGCGGACCTCGCCGTGGTGGAGGTCGGGCTGGGCGGCCGTTTCGATGCCACAAACGTCGTGCCAAACCCGGCTTCCGTGGCGATTACCAGCATTTCGCTCGACCACCAGGAATTCCTCGGCGACCGTCTGGAACGCATTGCCTGGGAAAAGGCCGGCATCATCAAACCCGGCCGTCCGGTGGTGACCGGCACGCAGGCGCCCGAAGTGCTGGCCGTGCTGAACGATTGCGCCACCAAAGCCGGCGCCGCCTTGCAC
>CAJCIS010000266.1 GCA_903970435.1 Acidobacteriota bacterium
GACCCCGCCGCCCACGATCAGGGCGGCAATCCGCGTCGCCCCCGCATCCAGCGCATTCTCGGTCAATTCCTTGACCACCGCCGCCGGCCGCTCGATGACCTCGCCCGCCGCAATGCGATTGACGATCTCCGTCGGCAACAACCTGATCGCGTGAGAGCCGCTCATCCCCACACGTTACCACAAAACCTTACCAGCGCCCCCAAGCCGCACGGTTTCATGCTGCGTTCTGATTTCAAGACTCCTGCGCAGGCCGTAGCCGTCCGGTGGTTGACGCATACGTCATGTCGCATTTTGGCCGATAACGGAATGGCAGGTCTGGAGCGGGCTAGGCGGGAAACCCGCCGTTCGTTTGGCGCAGGGTGATTGGCCGCTGTCGACCCAAACGCGTCATTGCCGGGGCCCAAACGAGTTTCAGAAAGCAGACATTTTGCGCATCGGCGTGACGAACGGCTATCCGAACACATGGTGCATAAATCAAGAATTTTGAACGCACCGCTGTCGTGACGAAAGTCGTCACATCGTCGTCTTCCGTGGCTTGTCCCATCCAAAAATCTCAATCGAAGTTCTCGTAATTCGCAGAGCAACCGCGAACCCAAGAAACACCGCTGCCAGCGCGTTGAAGTAGGTCACGCCATCGCCAACTACTACGGCACTGACCACAATCCTAAGAATACTTAGCGTAGAGATGGTCAGATATATGTAATCAATTGATTTAACCCAATTGACGGCAAGTATTGACCAACGTCCCAGATTCATAGAACTAATACTTGCCCCATAATGTATGGCTGACACGTGAAAGAACACAGCCCACAATGCAACAGAAGTGAGAAAGATTACCACAATTGTGGAGGGTGAGTGATTTGCGGGATTTGCAAGATAAACGAACGAGAATACCGTAGCAACAAGAGCTGTTAACAATATCAAAAAGACTACTACCAGTCTGTTGGCATAGAACTTGCGCTCAATTATATACGTTACCACCGCGTTTGCTATGGCGGCCGCTACGGCAGCCGAAACCTTTCCGCCGACGACACTTAGAACGGCCGTTATAAGCGTGGCAGGTTCCATATCGTGATGATTCCTGAGCCGGGTTTCCGAAGCAGATTATCCTAACGAAAGCGTAGACTATCTCAAAGGACCCGGGGCCTATCGCGATCTCGGCAAAACTCAAGTATTTTGCACCGCCCAGATAACGTAACAATGTCAACATGTTACCTGTTGCAGAACCCCGGTGCGAATGTCAGGTCCCGGCGTCTCTCCCTACAAACCGGACCATCGCCTTTCCACCAATCCCAGCCATTTGCTGCTCGGCCCAACGACCGCTCTGAAGGAACCGCGCCGCTCGCTTGAACGGCGATGAAGGGCGCTTAGCGGAAATCGCTGTTCCAGAACTCAAGACTTTCGGGCATCGGACGGCTGGCCGCCTTCATTCCGTTGCGAACATAATGGCCTTGTGCGAACTGACTCCGATGGCCGACGCTAAGCTGCTTTCCGAACCGACGAACTACGCAGTGGTCCATCTTCCTGGCCGTGCATTTCCGGGCGTCGTGTTTCAGGGCGATCGTCTTCACATCCTGATTGGCGACCTCCAGAAAGTGGCCCTTGAGACTGACGAGGGTGAGAGAGCTTTCGCCTTGAAGGAGGTTCTTGAACGGCTGACGGAAGTTCGACGTTTCTACGAGCAAACCCTCGATCGCGAGGGCATCCCTACGCCATACACCCGAGGTCAGGGCCGCTAAGCGCCGATCCGGCCATCTTCCACAAAGGAAGGAAACAGGATTGAAACCACAGATGCACACAGATGAACACAGGTAAGAAGGCATGCATTAAGAAATTCGATGCGCGTTTTAAGTGAGGCAGGCGTAGGCAGCGCTGGCCCGATAAGGGGTCACTGCCTGCAAATGCTTCAAAGGCCAGAGCCCGTTTCAAAAGGTGGCCTGACGAGTCAGCTGGCGTGGATTGAAGAGCACAGGTGCGTCATAAATCCGCGCCCCGCGTGCGGAGCGCGCATGCGCACGATTGGCCGTCAGGCCGCCTTTTCAAACGGGCGGCACTCAGAAAATGCCGAGCCATCCATGGCTGGGTTTTTTATCCTGAATAATCGGCGTCTGCCCCACCGTCGGCGACTGCCCCAGCGCCGCGTTCTCGCGCAGCCGCTGGCTCTCCGCCGACGGGTCCAGCAACGTGCCCGGCGTCGGCGCCGCCTTCCAGAACATCAGCCGCTCGGTCAGCCCGCGCTGCGGCACATCCAGCTTCTGCTCGGCATTGACGGTGTCGCGGATGTCGGCCGGCGCCGGCGGACCCGCCTCGCCGACCAGCGCCTGCTGGCCCGCGCTCTCCGGACCCGCAGTGCCGCCCCCGGCAATCGCCGTATCGGGCACCAGGGCCGCCTCGGCCTGCTGCGTCGGTGACAATTCCTGCGGCCGTGTCGCACCAGGCCGCGGCGGCGTCAGCGTGTAGTCGGGCGGCATGGAGAGCGGCGCCCGCGTGGTCACGGTAAACTCGTCCGGCGCATCGCGCGTCAGCCCGAACGTGCGTTCCAGGTCGCCGCTGCAACCCGCCAAGCCTAACGACAGGCCGGCGACCAGAGGGAGAGCGGCTTTGGTGAAGAATCTACGCATGGCGGTCTTCCTACGCGCGCGGTGGCTCGGCCGGCAAGCGGGCCCGCGGCGCCAGCACGCTCTCCAGCAACAGCGCCCCCACCCCTAGCACAATCGCCGAATCGCCGACATTGAACACGAAGGGAAAAAGCTCGGTCGCGCCCCAATGGACATGGATGAAATCCACCACCATGCCATAGCGCGCCCGGTCCGCGACGTTGCCCAGCGCGCCGCCCGCAATCGCCCCGATGCTCGCCGCCACCAAGGTGCTCTCCGCCCGCCGCAGCCACACCAGCAGCCCGGCCACGACGGCAATGGCAACCCCCGCCAGCACCACCTGCCCCAGCCCGCCATGCGCCTGCAGCAGGCCGAACGTCACGCCATGATTCCACACCATGGTCAGGTCCAGCACCGGCGCCAGCACCGGCACCCGCCCGCGGTCCGGCAGATCGAGCCCGTGCAGGATCCATTGCTTGCTCGCCTGGTCGGCGGCGAACACAAAAACCGCCAGACCCAAGCCCAGCCCGATACGCCCGCGCGGCGTCATGCCGCCCCCGCCACGGCGCCCACCAGCCCGCTCTCCACCGCATCCTCGCAGCGCTGGCACAGGGTGGGGTGCCTAGTTGAAAGCCCGACCTCCGGCAGCACGCGCCAGCAGCGCGCGCATTTTGCATCGGTGCCCGGCGCAGAACGCCTCAGTTCTGCGACGATCTTGTACGCCGACTCAATATTATATATCGGATCTCCACTAATCGACCTATCGACCGTGGCCGAGGACATTATCGCGATTTGAGCCCAATCAATCTCCTCGGCGTCGGGTTGATCAAGCTCGGCGTCAAAAGGCAGCGTCATATTTAGATGCATCGATAACGATGAGCCCGAAGCGGTAACGCCAAATCCCTGATCCCGGCGCGCTCGCTCAGCCTCGGCGTTAATGGCGCCGCGATAAAACCTGATGCGCTTCCATCTCGAACCAAGTCGGTCGTTCTGCCACTCGAAAGGAATATCGATAAACTGCGCCAAATGCACGCTGTCATTCTCGCCGAACCGCACCACCCACGCCTCATCGGCGGTGAAACACAGCGTCGGTGCAAACCACGTGCACAACGCCCGATGCAGTACATCCAGCACCGTTCGGCACGCCCGGCGCCGCAGGCTATCGGGCCGGTCGCAATACAGCGCGTCCTTTCTGATGTCAAAATAAAATGCCGAAAGGTCGGTGGCGCAGAAGCCATGCAACTCGGGAACCACCCCGTTCCAGTCATAGCTTTCCACCGCGTGGCGGACGCGGCGATCGAGCTCTGCCACGCGGTGCAGAATGAATCGCTCCAGCTCCGGCATGTCCGCATACGGCACGATTTCGCCTTCGGAAAACCCGTCCAGGCCCCCCAGCAGCCAGCGCAACGTATTGCGGATGCGCCGGTAAAGCTCCGCCTGCTGCTTCAAAATCTCCTTGCCGACCCGTTGATCCTCGAAGATGTCGGTATTCATCACCCACAGGCGCAACACATCCGCACCATATTCATCCACCACCTTCTGCGGCGCCGTCACGTTGCCGAGCGACTTGCTCTGCTTGCGCCCCTGCTCGTCCATGGTGAATCCGTGGCTCAATATCGCGCGGAACGGCGCCCGCCCCCGCGTTCCCACCGATTCCAGCAGCGACGATTGAAACCACCCCCGGTGCTGGTCCGAACCTTCCAGGTATAAATCCGCCGGCCATGGCAGCCCGCGATCCTCCAGGGTAAAAGCGTGTGTCGATCCGCTTTCGAACCACACATCCACGATATCGCGCACCTGCTCATACGCCTCCGGGTCACGGTCATTGCCCAAAAAGCGCTGCGCCGGCGAGAAGAACCACGCATCCGCCCCTTCCTCGGCGAACACCGCGCGGATGCGGTCATTCACCGCATCGTCGCGCAATATGTCGCCGGTCGCGCGTTCGACGAACACCGGGATCGGCACGCCCCAGGCGCGCTGCCGGCTGATGCACCAGTCCGGCCGGCCGGCCACCATGCTGCCGATGCGCCGCCGCGCCTGGTCCGGCACGAACCGCGTCTCCGCCAGGGCCTGCAAGGCTTTTTCGCGAATATGCTCCGGCCCGTCCATGCGAATGAACCATTGCGGCGTCGCCCGATAGATCAGCGGCGCCTTGCTGCGCCACGAATGCGGATACGAATGCACCAGTTTGCCGCGCGCCACCAGGCCGCCGGACTCGATCAAGGCGGTACATACCGGTTCGGCGGCGCGAAAAACGTGAATGCCCGCAAACAGCGGCACATGGGCGTAATAGGTGCCGTCATCGCCCACCGTCTCCGGCACCGCAATGCCGTTCGCGCGGCACAGCGCAAAATCATCCTCGCCATGCGCCGGCGCCATATGCACGAATCCCGTGCCCTGCTCGGTGGTAACGAAATCGCCGGCCAGCAACGGCACGTCGAAATCATATCCGCGCCCGCGCAGCGGATGCGCACACACCAGCCCGGCCAGTTGCGTGCCCGGATGCACATGCACGATGTGATGCACGGCAATCCTGGCATCGCGCACATAGTCCGGCAACAATTTCAGCGCCACCAGCACGAGCTCGCCGGCGCGCGACAGCGATCCTTCCTCCACCGCATCGACGCGGACGAGCGCATACGCGATCTCGTCGCCCCGCGCCAGCGCCCGGTTCCCCGGCAAGGTCCAGGGCGTGGTTGTCCAGATGACGATCGACGCCCCCTGGAAAATCCCCGGGCTCACCACCTCGAACCGCACCCACACGGTGGTCGAGGTGTGATCGGCGTATTCCACCTCCGCCTCGGCCAGCGCGGTCTTTTCCACCACGCTCCACAGCACCGGCCGCAATCCGCGATACAGCGCCCCATTCATCACAAACTTGCCGATCTCGCCGGCAATCGATGCCTCGGCGGCAAAATCCATGGTGGCGTAACGGTTTTCCCAATCGCCATACACGCCCAGGCGCTGGAACTCGGCGGCCTGCACCGCCATCCATGTCGCCGCATAGGCGCGGCATTCGGCCCGGAAATCCCGCAGCGGCACCGCATCCTTGTCGCGCCCCGATTTCCGGTATTCCTCCTCGATGCGCCATTCGATCGGCAAGCCGTGGCAATCCCACCCCGGAATATAATGCGCGTCATACCCCGCCATCTGCCGCGTGCGATTGATCACGTCCTTGAGGATCTTGTTCAGCGCGTGACCGATATGAATATTCCCGTTCGCGTACGGCGGCCCATCATGCAGAATGAAACTCTTCCGCCCCCGCCCCGCCGCGCGCAGCCTATCCCACAGCCCGATCCGTTCCCAGCGCGCCAGGATCAGCGTCTCCTTCTTCGGCAAATCCCCCCGCATCGGAAAATCGGTGCGCGGCAGGAACACCGTATCGCGGTAGTCGGTCCCGGTCATCGATCAGTCCACACCTGTCCAGCAATCGATGTGGCAAGCGAAAAAGAATTTGGCACCACGGATGCACACAGATGAACAGGGATAAGAATGGATGCCGGCGAACCCGATCCGAAGGCGGCGGCCGCCTGGCATCGAAGATGTCGAATCGATCTCAATTTCATCTTTCCTTGTCCGTGTTCATCTGTGTTCATCTGTGGTTCCATTTCCTAATCTGGCATGGCGCGGATCACACCCCCACATCCAGCATCCGCCGTGCCGCCCCCGCATCGATCGCGATCTGCGCCTGCAGCGCCTCCAGCCCGGCAAACTTCTTCTCCGCCCGCAAGAACACATGCAGCGCCACCGCAATCTCCTGGCCATAAATATCCGCGTCGAAATCGAAAATATGCACCTCCAGCCGCGACTCGGTGCCCGCATTCACCGTCGGCCGCCGCCCCACATTGGCCACCCCCGGCAGCGCCCGCCCATCCGCCAGCCGCACCGTCACCGCATACACCCCCCGCGCCGGCTCCAGATGCCGCCCCAGCGCCACATTGGCCGTCGGAAACCCGATCGTCCGCCCCCTTTTGTCGCCATGCGCCACCGCGCCGCGGATCGCCCAGGCGCGCCCGAGTTCCGCCGTTGCCCGCTCCGGATACCCATCCTGCAGCAGCCGCCGGATGCGCGTCGACGACACCGGCCCCTGCGCATCGGCGAACGGCGGCACCACCGTCAGCCCCATGCCCAACGCCTCCGCCCACCCGGTCAACTGCGCAACATCGCCGCCCCGCCGGCGCCCGAACGCGAAATCCGGCCCGCACGCCAGATGCACCGCCCCCAGCCCCTCATGCAGAACCTGCCGCACAAACGCCTCAGCCTCGATCAGACTGAACGCCGCATCGAAACCCACCTCATACACCAGCGTCACCCGGTGCTCGGCCAGCGCCGCCGTGCGCTCATGCGACAGGGTCAGGCGAAACGGCGGATCGTCCGGCCGGAAAAACTCCCGAGGATGCGGCTCGAACGTCAGCACGGCCACCGGCGCATCCGGTCGCGCCGCGTGCGCCGATCGCAGCAGATGCACGTGCCCCAAATGCACGCCGTCGAAATTGCCCAGCGCGACCACGGCACCGCGCGCGTCGCCCGGCAGGTTGCGCCAATCGGCAAAAATCCGCATGGCTCGGCTTTTGCGGATCAAACCGCCATAAAGCAACCCGCACAAAGGCGGACGCTCGCATGGACCACCAAGAAGCCGCCGCCTACCTGCTCGCCGCCCGCGCCCATGGGCCGGGCGCCCCGCTGCCCGGCCCGCTGCGCCCCGCCACCGAGGCGGACGCCTACGCCATCCAGCGCCTCACCTTGGAAAAACTCGGCCCCATCGGCGGCTGGAAGGTCGGCGCCGCCGCCCCCGACGCGCCGCCCGCCTGCGCGCCGATGCCCAAATCAGGCCTGCACACCGGCCCCGCGCAACTGCCCAATGACGCCTTCACCTCGCGCGACATCGAAAGCGAAATCGCGCTGCTGCTGCGCCACGACCTGCCGCCCCGCGCCACCCCCTACTGCCGCGGCGCGGTGATGGACGCCATCGCCACCTGCCACCCCGGCCTGGAAGTGCTGCAAAGCCGCTTTGCCGATCCCGCCGCGCAGGACACGCTGAGCAACCTGGCCGATCTGATCCGCCACGGCGCCTATGTGCTGGGACCTGCCATTCCGGACTGGCAGCGCATGGATTTCTCCCACGTCGAAGTCTGCCAGACGATCGCCGGCACGGAAATCCGCCGCACCGGCAATCCCGCCGGCGACATGATCCGCCTGCTGCTGTGGCTCGCCAACGAAGGCGCCGCCTGGGCCGGCGGCCTGCGCGCCGGACAGATCGTCACCACCGGCTCGTGGACAGGCGCCACGCCGGCGCCGCCGCATGCCGACGTAACCGCGCACTTTACCGGCATTGGGCGGGTGTCGCTGAGGTTTGAGTAAAGGAAAGGAAGTCGTTCTTTTCTGAAGAAAAGAACCAAAAGACTTTTGCTCTTGGTGCGTTGCACACGCTCGCCCGCTTGGCCTTAACCGTCGTGCAGGCATCGAGACAAGAGTTTTTTGTTTCGTTTTTTCAAAAAAGAAATACTGGCTGCTTTCGGGGGTGGCCGGGAGGGCGTGTGCGCCCTCCCGGCCTGGTCTGGGCACTTGCCGCGCCGGCGTCACCGGGGGGAACCGGCGGGTTCAAACCC
>CAJCIS010000267.1 GCA_903970435.1 Acidobacteriota bacterium
CGGACGATACGCCGGCCCGCCATAAGCCGCGCCCCCGCCGTACGCGGAGGATGCCACCACCAGCGGCGGCAACCGCCGAACCGGCGCAGGCTGTGGCACCGCGCTCGCGACGCTCACCGGGCTAGCCGCGGGCGCGACCGAAGCGGGCGCCTTTTCCGCCGGATGCACCAGATTATGCGGCGGCTCCGACATCACCAGAACCCGCGGCGCCGCGACATGCTCCGCCGCCAGCCAGCCAGGCACATCGAACGCGACCGCCGGCACCGCATGGGCGGACCGCGCCTTCGGCTCGAACCGGGCCAACACCACCGGCGCGCCCGCGGTCGTTCCATGAGTCGCCGGCCGCCCGCCCCGCGGCGCCGTCCAGGGCGCCCCTGCTTTCGCGACCAAAACAACGTGCCCGCTCCGAAATGGCGTCCACGCCATCGTTTTCACCGCCCCACGCTCACGTGCCGCCGCATGCCCAAACGGCGGCACGATCTTCGCCACCCTCACCGGCGCCACCCTCACCGGTGCCACCCTGGCCGCAGCCGACACGCCAGACGCCGTAACGACGGGTGCGCCCTCCGGCACGGCAACGACCACCTTCGGTGCAACAGGCGCCGGCGGCAAAGCCAAATCCGGTGCCGCCACCTGCAACGGCGCGGGCGCGGAAATTTGCGCCACCATCAAAACATCAGGCGCCGCGGTAATTGCCCCGCCGGCTACGGTTTGCACCGGCCACGCCTCACCCGGAACGACCGGCACCGAAGCCGCCACCGGAGCGGCCGCCACCGGCGCGGCAACCGCCTCAACCTGCGCCGCCTGCACGCGCGCCGCGTGCCCAGCCCCGCGATGCGCCTCGCCCGCCCCATGGCTCAGCGCCACGATCACCAGATCGAACCCGCACGCCGCCGCCGCCCCCAGCGCCGCGACCCGTCCAATCGTCGTGGCCCATTCCCGCCAAAGCGAACTTGGCGCGGCACCCTCCACCGCAGGCCATTCGCCGCCGCCAGCCGCGTCAAAACCACCAGCGCCCCATGCCTCCGGCGCGCACGCATCCTCCGGCGCCCACGCATCCTGCCGCACGTCCGTTTCAGCCTGCCGATCGAGCAACCTTTGGCGCGTGCGCGGCCCCGCCGCCGCCAGACGATGCCCCATGGCCGCAATGTTCGCAGCCCGTGCTTCCGCGTCACGATCGGGCCAGCCATAGGCATTGCCGTCGGACATGGCGGAGCGAGACATGGCGTCATTCCTGTCGAGATCTGTGCCGCCACCCGGCGGCCAGGCGAAATACTACGGTGCCATACCAGCACAGCGTGCCGCCAAAGCGGGGGTCGTTGCAAGCGTCATAAACGTTTTGACACAATTATCCCGCGTTCCGCCCGGACGCACCGCTGGCCATTGCCCCGCGACCCATTGCGACAAACGCCGCCCGAACAATCTCCGGCCCCACCAACTCCGGCGTCAGCGCATGCAGAAACATCAACCCGTCGATCAGCGCGTGCATCACCCGCACGAACGTCTCAGGCGCCATCGGCAACGACCCTTCCGGCATTGCCTGCCCTAACGCCTCGGCCGCGCGCCGGTAGATCGCCTCATTGCCCGCCACCACCCGCGCCCGCATCTCCGGATGCGTCAGCGCGTACGCCTGAAACGAAGCCGCCCCCACCGCCGCCAATCGCCGCGCCGGCATGGCCGCAATGACCGCCTCCGCCAGCATGTCCATATGCGCGGCAAACCCCGCCCCAGGTACGAACGGCGGCATGATCGGCTCCCACCGCGCCGCCACCACGGCCAGGAATAGCGCCTCCTTGTTGCGGAAATTCCCGTAAATCGCCCCGCGAGTCATGCCCGCCCGCGCCGCCACGGCGTCCAGCGACGTGGCCTCGAACCCCTGCTCGCGCACCAGAGCCGCCGCCGCGTCCACCAGGCGCGCCCGCGTCCGCGCCCGTTTCTGCCCCTTGCTCACGGCCACTACGGCTTCCGACATCGCCAAAATATGCGTTATTGTATTTTATACAGCAACGTATATTATGCGCGCGAACACAACGGAAAGAGACCTTCGATGGCCTGGCTTTGGCCGAGTATCGGCATCGTGGCGGCGGCTGTCGCCTTTGGCCTGATCGCCGAATCCGTCGCCGAATCGCGCGACAGCGCCAAATTCCCGCCGCCCGGCCAAATGGTCGATATCGGCGGCGGCCGCCGCCTGCACATCCTCTGCCGCGGGCTGGCTCAAGGCCCGACCGTCATCATCGAGCAAGGCGCCGGCAGCCCCGCCATGCTGTGGGGACCGATTGCCGCCAAAATCGCGCCGTTCGCCCGCATCTGCACCTACGACCGCGCCGGCTACGAATGGAGCGACCCCGCGCCCCGCACCCGCAGCCTGCAGGACCGCGTCACCGATCTGCACACCCTGCTCGCCGGCGCGGAAATCCCAGGCCCCTACGTGCTGGTCGCCCATTCATTCGGCGGCCCCATCGCCCGCCTCTACGCCGCCGCCTACCCCGATCAGGTGGCCGCAATGGTGCTGGTGGACACGCCCGAGGAAGCCGTCATATTCCGCCCCTCCTACATCGCCTACGCCAGCAAGATCGCACTCTTCGCCCGCGCCCTCGAAGTCGCCGCCCGTCTCGGCCTGGTCCGCCTCGGCCTGACCTTCTGGCGCACCCTTCCCGACAGCTTCACCGCCGCCGAATTCGCCACCCTCAAATCACACCTCGCCCGCCCCGCCTTCTTCCGCGCCATGGCCGACGATCCCGCCGCCCTCGCACGCGTCCCCCCCGCCATGCAGCACCCCGGCGGCTTCGGCACCCTCGGCGACAAACCCTTGGTCGTCCTCGCCCACGGCATACCCTTCCCCGGCCCCGCCGCCGTGCTCGAGGAGG
Organism: Acidobacteriota bacterium; assembly: GCA_903970435.1. Taxonomy (GTDB): domain Bacteria; phylum Pseudomonadota; class Alphaproteobacteria; order Acetobacterales; family Acetobacteraceae; genus CAJCIS01. The sequence continues at coordinate 2,868 of CAJCIS010000267.1, forward strand.
GATGGGCCGACGGCCAGGAACGCCTCGCCCACCTCTCCACAAGCGGCGAACTCGTCCACGCCACGCACAGCAACCACATGATTCAGTCCGACCAGCCGGAGCTGGTCGTCGAGGCAATTAGGAAGGTGGTCGAAAAAGTCACAAAAACAAAAGTTTAAGGAAAGTAGTTCCTTTCTGAAGAAAAGAACCAAAAGACTTTTTCTCTTCATGCAGGCGCAGGAATAAAAGTCTTTTGGTTCTTTTCTTCAGAAAAGAACACTTCCTACCCTACCTTCCCCTTCGTGACAGATCAGCGACTCATTGCTAGACACCGCCCGCCCCCGTCGCGGACCCAACATGAAAATCGTCGCCTGCAATAGCAACCGACCGTTGGCCGAGGCCGTCGCCGCGTCCCTCAACATTCCGCTCACCCGCGCCTCCGTCCGCCGCTTCGCCGACCTCGAGGTGTTCGTCGAAATCCAGGAAAACGTCCGCGGCGAAGACGTCTTCGTCCTGCAATCCACCAGCTTCCCCGCCAACGACAACCTGATGGAACTGCTCATCATGCTCGACGCGCTGCGCCGCAGCAGCGCGCGCCGCAAAACCGCCGTCATCCCCTATTTCGGCTACGCCCGGCAGGACCGCAAAAGCAGCCCCCGCACCCCCATCAGCGCCAAACTCGTCGCCAATCTCATCACCCAGGCCGGCGCCGACCGCGTCCTCACGCTCGACCTGCACGCCGGCCAGATCCAGGGCTTCTTCGACATCCCGGTCGACAATTTGTTTGCCGCCCCGCTGTTCGCCGGCGACATCCGCGCCCGCTACGAAGGCCGCGACATCATGATCGTCTCGCCCGACGTCGGCGGCGTGGTCCGCGCCCGCGCGCTGGCCACCCGCCTCAACGTCGACCTCGCCATCATCGACAAACGCCGCGAACGCGCCGGCATCTCCGAAGTCATGAACGTCATCGGCGACGTCGACGGCCGCGACTGCATCCTGGTGGACGACATCTGCGATTCCGGCGGCACGCTGTGCAACGCGGCCGACGCCCTCGTATCGAACGGCGCCAAATCGGTCGGCGTCTATGTCACCCACGGCGTGCTCTCCGGCGGCGCCGTCGCCCGCATGGCGGCCAGCCCGATCGAAATAACCACCATCACCGACAGCATCGCGGCCACCGAGGCCGTCCGCCTCTCCGACAAAATGCGCCAGCTCACCATCGCCCCGCTGCTGGCCAAAGCCATGCGGAACATTTCGGAAGAGTCCTCCGTCAGCAAGCTGTTCGATTGAGCGCGCCCGTACTTCTCCGCCGTCCCTTCTGGTATTTGCGCCACGGGCAAACCGACTGGAATGAAGCCAACCGCACCCAGGGCAGCACCGATATTCCGCTCAACGAAACCGGCATCGCCCAGGCCCACGCCGCGGCCGTTCGCCTGGCGGACCAAGCCATCACATCCCTGTTCTGCTCGCCGCTCGGCCGCGCCCGCCACACCGCCGACATCGTCGGCGCGCGCCTCGGCCTGCCGGTGCAGATCCATAACGATCTGCGCGAAGCCAGTTTCGGCGCCCACGAAGGCGAAGTGATGGGCGCCTGGTTCGCCGCCTGGGTCGCCGGCGACGCCGCCCCCGAACGCGGCGAGAGTTTCGCCGAGGTTCGCGCCCGCGCCGTCGCCGCCATCAATGCGATCCTGCGCGACAACACCCACCCGCTCATCATCGGCCACGGCGGGTTCTTTCGCACCGTCCGCGCGGCCATGGGCTTTTCGGCTGCCGTGCGGACGCCGAATGCGCAGCCTTTGTTTTGTAGGCCGCACGAACTTGGGTGGGAAATGGATCCGGTCTAGGAAGTAAGGAAGTCGTTCTTTTTTGAAAAAAAGAACCAAAAAACTTTTGCTTATGACGAATTGTCGTAGCTTGGGGATTTCATTTTCAACAGGGCCTCGCCGGCCCGGATAATGCGGCCCTCGGTTAGCTCCGCGCCAAGCGAAAAACCCTTCGATGCCAGAACGACTATTGTCGATCCATGTTCGAACCAACCCATTTCTTCGCCTTTCCGCAACATGGCATGGCACGCGGTGCTCCACCGCGTCTTCCGCCGCGCGGCGCTCGGCATGTCCAGGAACCGCAGGCGGATCCCGGCAACGAGAATGGCGGCAACCGGTACCAGCGTGATATGGCCGCCTGCCGGCAAAATGGTTCGCACCACGGCGCGTTCGTTACGGCAATAGAGCTCCGGCACCCGCCGCAGCGTCGGCGGGTTGACGTTCCAGACGTCGCCGAAAATATGTGTCACGGCCGTCACGACGCAATCATGCGGCGCATGGAAGCGATGATACATCGAAGCCGTCAGACGCAATGTCACGTAGCTGCCGCCGGCAAACGACGCGGCATGCGCCGCATCATCCAGCAGGTCGGCCAGCCGGTAGGAAAACCCCTTGATCTGCAACAGCCTGCCGTCGGTCACGGTGCCGCAGGCGCCCACGATGGCATCGCACGGACTGGCCACAATCGCCGGGTCGGCCGCGAACGGCCGTGCCCCTTCGCGCAGGCGGCGGGTGAAACAGTCGTGCAGGCTGGCAAAGCTTGTTTCGGCCGCGTCGCTCAGGTCGAGATCGGAGAACAGGCGCCAGATACGCAGCGAGAGGTCGCGCACGAGCGGCTGTTCGATGCGGGCGAACCAGCCGATGAAGGTGGTTGCCAGACGACGCGGAATGCGGTTGGTGAGCAGGAAATTCACACGATCCGACGCCGCTACGCGCGCTATGAGGACGCCAATCATCAGCGGTTGGACCCATGCAAGGAAGCCTGATGCCGATCCCCGTTTTGACGCTCGCCGCCGGCGCCGGCGCCGTGGCATTCGGCGCGGCGGCCGCCAAGGCCCGCGCGCGCCTCGACCTGTCGCGCGCCAAATTCGCATCGCTGGCGGGCCACGCGAAGCTGTCGCGGCGCATCGCCGCGTTGATCCCCTACTACGCCTACGACGAAGACCGGTTCTTCCAATGTGACGGCGCGCCCGCTTCCGTGGCGGCGCAGCGGCGAGCGGGATTGGCGCGGCTGGCAGCCGTCTTCGGCGCGAAATTCACCCGCACCAACGCCTTGACGGCGCAGACCAAGGATGCGGTTTCCGACCTGCAATTCACCAGCGCCTATCGCGTGCCGTTCCAATTTAGCCGGTTTGTGCAACAACATCTGCCGGTGGGTGCCTTCTTCGAAAAGTCGTCCGGCGTCACGGTCACCGACCTCGACGGCAATGTGTTCTACGACCTGACCGGCTCCTACGGTGTCAACCTCTTCGGACACGATTTCTACAAGGCCTGCATAGAGCGCGGGGCCGCGCGGGTGCGTGACCTGGGGCCGGTGCTGGGATCCTACCACCCCGTGGTGGCGGAGAACGTTGCGCGGTTGCGAGATCTGTCCGGCCTCGATGAAATATCGTTTCATATGTCGGGCACCGAGGCGGTGATGCAGGCGGTGCGGCTGGCACGCTACCACACCGGACGCTCGCATCTGGTGCGGTTCTGCGGCGCCTATCATGGCTGGTGGGGCGACGTGCAGCCGGGCATCGGCAACCCGATGCCGGCGCGGCAGACCTATACGCTCGCGGAATTGTCCGATCGCACGCTGCATGTGTTGCGCCATCGGCGCGACATCGCCTGCGTGCTGGTAAATCCCCTGCAAGCGCTGCACCCGAATGCCGGGGCGCCTTCGGATTCCACGCTGGTCGATAGCAGCCGGCGCGCGGGGTTCGACCGTGCCGCTTATACAAAATGGCTGCGGCAATTGCGCGAGGTGTGCGACGCACGCGGCATTGTGCTGATTTTCGACGAAATTTTTGTCGGCTTGCGGCTCGCGCGGGGCGGTGCCGCGGACTATTTCGGCGTGCGACCCGACCTGGTCACATATGGAAAATCGCTTGGCGGCGGCCTTCCGGTTGGTGTTCTGTGCGGCCGCGCCGCCCTGATGAAGCGCAGCCGCACGGACCGGCCGGTCGATGTCTGTTTTGCGCGCGGCACGTTCAACGCGCACCCGTACGTCATGGGCGCGATGGCCGAATTCCTGGATCATCTGGAAACATATGAAGCCCGCACGACGTATGAGCAACTCGGCATATGGGAAGACCGCGCCGCCCTTCTGAACACGCGGCTCGCGGCGGCTTCGCTGCCGGTACAGGTCGCGGCCCTGTCCTCGATCTGGACCGTCGTCTATACGGTACCCGCGCGCTACAACTGGATGCTGCAATATTACCTTCGCGCCGCCGGAATTGCGCTGAGCTGGGTCGGTACCGGGCGCCTGATCTTCAGCCTCAACTTCACCGACGCCGATTTCGCCGCCGTCGCCGATCGGTTTGTTCAGGCGTGCACGGATATGCAAGCGGACGGGTGGTGGTGGAGCGGCGGCGCCACGAATAAATCAATCCGGCGTGGCGTGCTTGGGGAAACAGTCCGGGCGCGGTGGACAAGAAACGTTTGATTATCGCGCATCGCAATGAGAAAGCAAAAGTTTTTTGGTTCTTTTTTTCAAAAAAGAACGACTTCCTTCTTTCCTAAAACGACTCCCCCACCTCACTAAACGCGCCCTCACGGGCGCGGCGGCTGAACAAAGCCTGCGGCGCGCGATGGTACAGCATGATATCATGGAATGGATCTGTGATGATCTTTGCCGCCCACACCAGCCCGGTTTGAACATCCTTGATGATGAACAACTGTAGGGTGCGGAACAAAAGGCCGCCGATGCCGATCACCAGCCACATATTGCCGACATGGCGGGCGAAGGCGGCGACGGTCGGCGGCTTTGCGCAGAGGCCGAACAGGGTGGGGCTGACAACCAGAATGAGCGGCGACAGCGCCCAGATCGACATTAGAATGATCTTGCGGCGCAGATTATAGCCGACCTTGATTTCCTCCTTGTATTCGTGGCTCGCGTCGTTGACGACGTCGTAGTCCTTCGGCTCAAAAAACAAATGCCCGATCTGCCGGCTTGTCATCGACAACATCCAGGCGAGCAAGGCCGCATAAGCGGGATCCTTGAACAACACGCCGTAGGCAATGACGAAGGAGGCCGCACTCACCAGGTGCAGCGACTGGTTGACGAGGCTGTGATGATAATAGCGGTGATCATCCCAGCGCTGCACGGCGAGCCGTTCGAGAAAGCTGTTCAAAATATTCCCCTTGCTGACAGGAATTCCATCGATTTCGTTTCAGGCGGACACCACTTTTGCCTTGGCTGGCGCGTTTGCGGTTCGTTCCGCCGGGTCAGGCAACCTCAGGTAGCGCACAAGCGAAAAATGCCCGAGCGGCGGCAGAGCCCGCCGCTCCAGCAGGCGGACACCAGGCGCGCCAAGCGCCCACCGCTCGTAGCGCGACCAGGAGAATTCGGTGCGCCAGCCCAGCCGGCTGGTGACCGGCATCAGCCATTTCTCGATCGTCCCGCGCAGGCCGGTTTCCGCACCGATGCGCGTGGTGATAATGATTTCGCCGCCCGGGCGAACCACCCGGACGAATTCGTCGAGCGCGCGTTCCGGATTGGGAACGGCCGTCACGACATATTGCGCCACCACCACATCGAAGGAGGCGGTGGGAAATGCCAGGTTTTCCGCGTCGCCAACCGCGATGCTCTCGACATGGTCGAGGTGCAGAAGCTGCACACGGCGCCGTGCGCGCTCGAGCATCGGCTCGGAGATATCCACCCCGACAATGCGCGTTCCCTTGCCGTAGCTCGGCAGCGACAACCCGGTTCCGACGCCCACTTCGAGAACGCGGCCGCCAATCCGTTCCGCGGCGGCAACCGCATCGAGCCGGCCGCGGCGGAATACCGGACCGAATATCATGTCGTAAACCGGCGCCCATCGTCCATAGGCGGATGCGACTTGTTCACGCTGCACGGTGGCGGCCATCCTTCGGCAGATTGCGAATCGGTGAAATTCACATGGCTGCTTCGGTAGCAAAATTTGGCCGGCGCGTGGCGTTACAGTTTTCGGGCAACAGCGTTACAGTTTGGCGTCGGTTTTGCGGCACACCCAATGCAATGGCCCGAAACCACCTTGATGGCGCAAGCCGCCAAAATCCGCTTTTGCTCTTTGCGGGGATCTCTGACCCGTTACAGACTGGGGCTGTCGACAAACTGGTGCTGGGCGGCGGGGCAGGAAGGCGTTGCCGTTTGGGTGAGGTCGCGCAGGTTTGCGGTCCAGCACTCGCCCAATACGGAGCAATAACAAATGCTGAAAGACAGGTTCGGCATCTCCTGGGCGAACCGGCTGTACAAATCTTGTGAGGGCGCGCCTTTCCTCAGGCGAAGGGCGACGATATGTTCGCCGGGGCGGAGGACGTTGTTGAATATTTCGCCATAGCCAAAGCCTTCGATCGGACGCGGCGGCTGACCGGCTGGCGTCGCGGCCAGGCCGCAGCATTTTCCGAGCAGCTCGCGCGCGTCGTCCACCGGTTGGCCTTTATAGAAAACCTCGAAATTCATGATTTTGGCGGGACCGACGCCGGCATTCTCGACGTCGAGTTTGGCTTCGTCCTGGCCTTCATCTTCCGACAGTTGAATGAACGGCCAGGAATTGGCGGCCAGCAGTCCGCGCTGCGTCTGCTCGCCGCGGATTCCGACAACGAGGGACACGACAGAGATAAAAATTGCCGAGGACGCCGCCAGAAAGTCGAACCAGAACCGCCCGGTACGCGGCGGCTGCCCAAACGCTTCCGCCGGCCCAGGCCGGTCGTGCTCGATTGTCATAGGAGACCCCTCAAGGACAAAAGTCTTTTGTTTCTTTCTTTCAAAAAGAAATACTTCCTTCCTGCCCCAAGAGCGCCTGCGCACAGGCATCCAAAATCGCATCCGTATCCAACTGATATTCCCGATACATATCCGGAATATCCCCGCTCTGGCCAAACCGATCCACGCCCATCGGCACCACACGCTGTCCCGCCACCGCCCCCAGCCAGGCCAGCGAGGACGGATGCCCATCCAGCACCGTCACCAGCGCCGCGCCCGGCGCGAGCGGCGCCAATATCGTTTCGATATGACTTTGCACGCCGCGCGCCCCGCCCCGCCGCGCCCGCAAGGCCGAGAGCCATCCCGCGTGCAGCCGGTCCGGGCTCGTAACGGCCAGCAATCCCGCCTGCGGCACATCCTCACGCAGCAGTTCGAATGCCGCCTCCGCATCCGGCGCCACCGGGCCTTGATACGCCAGGGCAATGGGCGCCCCCGGGCCCGGCTCGACCACCCAATGCGCCCCCGCAATTACCGCAGCCGCATCCAGCGTGCGCTGCTTCTGCGCCAGTCCCCGCGTCGACAGGCGCAGCCACACGGCCGACCCGTCCGGCGCCTGCATATGGGCGAAAGCGTGGCGCATCAGGATCGCAAGTTCATCGACGTAGGCAGGCTCGAAGCTCGCCAGCCGGTCCTGCGCCATGCCGATCAGCGGCGTATTGAAGCTCTGATGCTGGCCGCCTTCCGGCGCCAGGGTCACGCCCGACGGCGTGGACACCAGCAGGAACCGCGCATCCTGGTAGCAGGCATAGATCAGCGCATCGAGCCCGCGATTCACGAACGGATCGTACAACGTGCCGATCGGCAATAGCCGCGCGCCATACAGCGCATGGCTCAACCCCGCCGCACCCAGCAGCAGAAACAAATTCTGCTCGGCAATGCCGAGCTCGATATGCTGCCCCTGCGGGCTCATGCCCCATTTCTGCAGGCTGGCCACCTTGCTGTCGCGGAACACATCGTTGCGGATATGCCGGTCGAACAATCCGCGGCGGTTCACCCACGGCCCCAGATTCGTCGAAACCGTAACGTCGGGGCTGGATGTCACGATACGCTCGCAAACATCCTTCCATGGCCCTTGCGCCCGCCCGATTTCGCCAAGGATTTCGCCGAAGCCCGTTTGCGTGGACATGGTTCGTCCCGCCAGCTTCGGCTGCGGCGCCGCTTCCGGTACCGTCACGACCGGCGCCGTCAGCGCACGCCCGGTGGCGGAAAGCGGTTGCGCGAACGCACAGTCCGCAATGAAGCGCTCCATTTCGGCCGCGGGAAGCGCCAGGCCTTCGAACTTGTCCCATTCGTGCCCGGGCCGGATCCCCATGCTGTGACGGAACACCTCCATCTGCTCGGCCGTCATCAGTCCGGAATGATTATCCTTGTGGCCGGCGAACGGCAGCCCCATGCCCTTGATGGTATAGGCTATGAAGCAGGTCGGCCGGTCGCCGTCGGCCTCGGCCGCGGCAAACGCGTCGAGCAGCGTTTCGATGTCGTGGCCGCCCAGGTTGGTCATCAGGTGCGAGAGTTCGTCGTCGCTCAGCGGATCGATAATCTTACGCAACGCCAGATCGCGGCCGAGGTCGCCCAGCAGCGCCGCGCGCCACGCCTCGCCGCCCTGGAATGTGAGCGCCGCATAATGCGAGTTGGGGCAATCATCGATCCAGGTGCGCAACGCCGCGCCGCCGGGCCGCGCGAAGGCCGCCTCCTGCGTGCGCCCGTGCTTGATGCGCACCACATTCCAGCCCATGTCGCCGAACAGGCCCTCGAAGCGTCCGAACAGCCTGTCCTGCACGACCGAGTCGAGACTCTGGCGGTTGTAATCGACAATCCACCAGACGTTACGCACGTCGTGCTTCCAACCCTCCAGCAGGGCCTCGTAGATATTGCCTTCGTCCAATTCCGCATCGCCGGCGATGGCGATGTGGCGGCCCGGCGGATGCGTCGCGTCGGCCAGGCCGTGAAGCCGCACGTAATCCTGTATCAGGCTGGCAAAACTGGTTATCGCCACACCGAGCCCGACCGAGCCGGTGGAGAAATCCACTTCCGACCCGTCCTTCACGCGGCTGGGATAGGCCTGCGCGCCGCCGAATTGCCGCAGTCCTTCCATCTTGCCGATGTTCTGCCGTCCGAACAGATAGTTTGCGGCGTGGAACACGGGGCTTGCGTGCGGCTTGACCGCGACGCGATCCTGCGGCCGCAACCGATCGAAATACAGCGCCGTCATAATCGAAATGACACTGGCGCAGCTCGCCTGGTGACCGCCCACTTTCAATCCGTCGCGGTTGGGGCGGACGTGGTTGGCCTGGTGCACCATCCAGGCGGACAGCCATAGCAGCTTGCGCTCGATTTGGCGCAGGGCGGCGAGGCGGGGGGTGTGCAGGCCGATCATGGGGGCGTTCATTGGACCTCCAAAGGAAGGCCGGGGGCTCTGCCCCCCGGAACCAGGCTGGGGACAAGTCCCCGGACCCCATTTTGTCGAGCGGAGGTCAGGTGATAAGGAGGGGGCATCGAGGCTGTGGCGACCTGACGTGTTGCCCCCCTCCTTATCACCTGACTTTTCTTAAGTAGCAGGTTCTAAGGACTTGTCCTTAGCGGGGGTCCAGGGGGCAGAGCCCCCTGGCCTTCTTTTTCTATGCCATAGAAGCCGCAATCTGCCCACAAAGCGCCTCCGCCACCAGCCCCCTCCCCGCCAGCTCCCCCGCCCGCCCATGCACCCAAACTGCCGCCGCGGCCGCCTCGAACGCTGGCAGCTTCTGCGCCAACTGCGCCGCCACCAGCCCGGACAGCACGTCCCCGCTTCCCGCCGTCGCCAGCCAGGGCGGCGCGTTCTCGTTAATCGCCGCCCGCCCATCCGGCGCGGCGATCACCGTGTCGCTGCCTTTCAGCACCACCACCGCCCCCGTCTTGCGGGCCGCCGCGCGCGCCGCCGCCAGCTTGCTTCCGCCAATCGCGCCGAATACACGCCCGAACTCGCCCTCATGCGGCGTCAGAACCGCGGCCCCGCGCAGCAACTCCGGCTTGCCGGCACACGCCGTCAACGCATCCGCGTCCGCCACCACCTGCCGCCCCGCCTTCAGCAAAGTCGCCAGAATCCGCCCCGCGCCCGCGACACCCAGCCCCGGCCCGCACACCCAAACCTGGCGCCTTTCATCCTTCAGCAGCGTCTCCAGCGGGTCGCCCAGAATGATGGTGCCCGCCTCGGTGCCGACAAACGCGCCCACATTCGCCGCGGCAATGGCCACCAGGCCCGCCCCGCCATGCCGCGCCGCCAGCGCCGCCAGCCGCGCCGCACCCGCCATGCCGCCGCCGCACACCGTCACCGTTCCGCGCAAATATTTCTGATCCGCCGCCCCCGCCTGGCGCAGCGTCCACAGGCCCGGACCATTGGCGAAACACGCCGGCTTGATTTTCCCCAGCACCCGCGCCGGCGTGCCGATATCCGCCAGCACCACCTCGCCGCACACCGACCGCCCCGGCTGCAACACATGGCCGGGCTTGCGGCGGAAAAACGTCACCGTCAGCAGAGCCTGCGGCGCATAACCGCGCACCGCCCCCGACTCCCCGTCCAGCCCGCTCGGCACGTCTACCGCCACCACGCGCCGCGTCGCCCGCAGCGTATCCGCCGTCACCCCGTCCACATCCCGCGACAGCCCGGCCCCGTAGACAGCGTCGACCACCAACGCCGCGCGCCCCGCCGTCTTCGGCCCAAACCTGGCCGTCGGCCCCCGCCACAAGGATGCCGCCCCGGCCGCATCCGTGCCCTTCTTGGGCGCCG
>CAJCIS010000268.1 GCA_903970435.1 Acidobacteriota bacterium
CGGTATCCGGACCTGGCCTCGGTCCTCGACCGCGACGGCGCGGCGCAGGCCGCGGTGAGCCGCCGCGCGTTCCTGGAGCGCTACGCCGAAACCGCAACGATATGCTGTTTCGCACACACGCCAACGCCCAGTGCCGGTTTCGTCCGCCGCCAGGACACCGGCTTCACCTGCGTAAGCATTTAGCGATTGCAAAAGTTTTGTGGTTCTTTTTTTCAAAAAAGAACGGCTTCCTTCGCTTCCTCCGTGCTTGCCCAACTACCCCGCAATACCCTGCCCCAGCGCCACAAGCGGATCGAACTGCAAATGCCATCCCGCCGCCCCCGCCGCCGCCCCCGCCGCCGCGCGTGGCACCAGGCGCGCCGGTATGCGCACCCACCCGGGATGCGCCGCCAGCCAGTCGGAAGGCGGCGCCCCACCGCTCGGCACGAATAGGAACGGCATCACAAGATCACCGGATTTGTCCGCCTGGCCCGCCATGGGAACCATCCCTTACAGAAAGTTAGTATTGCTAACTATGCGGACGTCCTCTGTCAAGCTAAAACCGCCCGGCGCACAACGCCCCCGCCGCCAGGAGCCGCCACGCATGCCGACACGCCGCGATATCATCATGACCAGCCTCATGTCCGGCTTCACCCTTGCGGTCACGCGCGCCGAGGCGGAGCCCATCCACACCAACGACCAGGGCCTCCTCGCCGGCGAAGTTCAAATCCCCACCCAAAACGGCGCCATTCCCGCCTACCGCGCGGCACCGGACAAGCCAGGCACTTTCCCGGTCATCCTGGTCATCGAGGAAATCTTCGGCGTTCACGAATATATCAAGGACGTCTGCCGCCGCCTGGCCGAGCGCGGCTACCTGGCTGTCGCGCCCGAACTCTACGCCCGCCTCGGCGATCTCTCCAAAATGTCCGACCCGCAGGAGATTTTTTCCAGCATCATCCTCAAGGCGCCGGACGCAACCATGCTGTCGGACCTCGACAGCACGGCCGCCTGGGCGCTTTCGCACCACGGCGACGCCGCGCGCCTCGGCGTTGTCGGCTTTTGCCGCGGCGGCCGCGACACCTGGCTCTACGCTGAGCACAATCCGCGCCTGTTGGCCGCCGTCGCCTTCTACGGCCCCGTCACCGGCACAACATCCGGCATCCAGCCGAAAACGCCGCTCGATCTGGCGCGCGACCTCAAATGCCCGTTGCTCGGCCTGTATGGCGGCGCCGACAGCAGCATTGACATCGCGGATGTTCGAAAAGCCGCCGCCCTGGCCCGGGCCGCGGGCCAGACGGTGGACATCGAAACGTTCCCCGGCGCGCCGCACGGCTTTCATGCGGATTATCGCGCCAGCTACCACAAGGATGCCGCTTTGGCGGCTTGGGCGCAAATGCTTCGGTGGTTCCGCGATCACGGGTTGGGATAGGAAGGAAGTATTTCTTTTTTGAAAAAAGAAACAAAAAACTTTTTTCCGTTTAGGTTGATGGCGTTGGATGCGGCGGATATTGCATGATGACCGATCCGGAGGATCGTGAAATCCATATATGCACGCGCGTTATGAAATCGTATCCCAGCAGAATGTCTACATTTTCAAGGTGCCGTTGATCCACAACGACCAACGGCATGTTCATGACGGCAAGGTCGCCAATCACGACCGGGGCGCTCATCCGCACATCTCCCTTCACGGCGCGCTTTCCCACGCCATACATATGGGTCTGCGCCAGCAGATCGGCTTGCCCCAGCCCGGCCCGACGCGCACTGTCCCGGAATATCACGGTGTGCGACGCACCCGTATCGATAACTGCAACAAACCGCTTGCCATTGATCGAGACATACACGGCCGGACTGATATCGATGGTTGTTCCGGCCTCTCCCGGTTTATGCTGATTTTGCAACGAGTCGGCTGCCAGATCCACTGCGAAAAGGGGTTTCGTCATGGCGACATGCGGTGATCTGCAGCCGCTCAGCGCTTTGTACACCCCAATCCGGTGGCCCCAGAAATCAAGATCCAAATCGAAGGGGTAAAGAAAGTTCATCCCCAATAAGCCATCCGCGCCGCCAGCATTTTCCGGCGTCGTCAGAAACGTAAGGTGCTCGCCGTGCGCATTACCCATGCGCACCTCGCGCGACTGCACCATCCCGACCTCCCGGCTGCCGCCGACGCCGATGACGTGGCCCGTGTTATAATAATCAATCGACAACCCAAGCCGCTGGGCCGTCTTCTCGAGCAGCAGGTTGGCGGTCGAGCCGGTATCGAACAGGAGCTTCGCGCTCTGGCCGTTGATCATGATCGTTGTGAAGAAAGCGTTGCCATGACGTTCGAGAGGCAGATCCGTCACGTGCGCCATGGTGCAATGGCCCGCATCCTCGCCGCTCTGACATCCGCCAACGGCAAGCCCGGCCAACAGGGTGAGCCAGACGCCGGCCATGTTGTGACGAACTACCATCGATACGCAGCGGTGCACACACGGCAGCACCTGTCAACCGGCCGCCTGGTCAGGCGCCGGGCAAATACCGCGCGATGTACGGCGGCAGATCGAAACTGCCGACGTGGATTTCCGGGGTCCAATATTCCGTGGTGCCCAGCACGCAAGCCGTCGCGGCGCGCGCCCGTATCTCGGCGGCATCCTGCGCCCCGATGCCCGCCGCCTTGGCGGCAATTCCCAGCGTCATGAATCCGCCGACATAGGTCGGCACCGCCGCCACATACGCCGAGACGTAAGGCAGGAACCGCTTCCGCCGGAGGCTCGTCTCACGCAGTTCGTCGGCCTGCATGAACGGCACGCCGCACTGGTTCACCACCAGTCCGCGTTCGGTCAGCACCCGCGCGCAGCTCTGATAAAACGCGTCGGTAAACAGCACCTCGCCCACCCCGATCGGATCGGTGCTGTCGACAATGATAACGTCGAACGAAGCATCTGCCGCGCGCGCAACATAATCGATCCCGTCGCCGACGATCACCTCCGCGCGCGGGTCGTCCCATGCATCGCCCGCAATCGCCGGCAGAAATTCCTTCGACAAGGCAATGACCGCGCCGTCGATCTCCACCATCACCGCACGCTCTACGTTCCGGTGCTGCAACACGCGCCGCAGCACGCCGCCGTCGCCGGCGCCGATAATCAGCACGCGGCGGGCGGCGCCATGCGCCAGCAGCGGCACATGCGCCAGCATCTCCTGATAGACGAATTCGTCACGCTCGGTGATCTGAATGCATCCGTCCAGCACCATGACCCGCCCATGCGCGTAGCTCTCGAAAATCACGATATCCTGGAACTCGCTCTGCACGCGGGCGAGTTCGCGCTTCACCAGGAAACGTTGTCCCCAGTGCGGGTACAAGGTCTCGTTGAGCCAGCAATCGGTTGTCATGCGAAGCCTTCAGGAAGTCGTTCTTTTTCGGAAGAAAGAATCAAAAAACTTTAACCTGTTTATCGGCGCGCCAAACCAGCGGCGTGAAGGCGCACGCCAAAAGGAAAAAGTTTTTTGGTTCTTCTTTTCAAAAAAGAACGACTTCCTGTGCGCCTAGAACACCCGGCCGCGCCGCTGCTCATCGACGTCCACGCGCTGCGGGCGAAACGCCGCCTGCAGCACCGGAATTGCCTTATGCGGATCGCAGGCACCGCACATGAATATATCGACCGCGGCAAAATCGCGCTCGGGCCATGTGTGAATGCTGATGTGGCTTTCGGCGAGCACCACCACGCCACTCACGCCGCCGTTCGGCGTAAAGTGGTGGAAATGGCTGTGCAGAATCGTCGCACCCGCAACGACCGCACCATGCCGCAGCGCCTGATCTATGTGACTGGGACTGTCCAGATTGCTGGCCCCCCAGAGGTCCACGAGAAGATGTGTACCGGCAAACTTCATGCCGTCCTTCTCGACGAAGTAATCCGTCCGTTCCTCCCCGTCAAAAACCGGGAAAGAATGGTCGGCGCTCTGGTTCTCGCTCGGAAACTCCGAGACCATCCCCAGTTGAGCAAGTGCGTTCATCACGTACCCCCAAACCAGCAGATAGCCTGTTGGGCGGGTTCGCCCCCTTCGGCCAAGGGGGGTGGACATAGGGCCAGGGGGGGTGGGGCGTAAGCGAAAACTCCCCCCCTCGACGCAGGGCAGGGCACCGTGGGCGCTGCTAGTTCGGCCTGATGGCCGACAAACTGGCCGGCAGAGCGCGTGCGCGGGCGATATCGCCGGCCACCCGGGGCATGTCGGCCATGCCGCCGACCGGCGCCGCCGTCAGCAGACGGAACATGTCGGAAAGCTGCTTGTTGGC
>CAJCIS010000269.1 GCA_903970435.1 Acidobacteriota bacterium
CCCTTGTGCCGCGCAGCGCGAGTGACCCCGGCGGCACGCCGGTGGGGGTCGAGGGGGCAACGCCCCCCGCCTTTCTGTCTGACGACCCGCTTGCACCGGAACCCATCCCCGCATGAATGAAATAGCCGCCCCCGTCAGCTACGATTTCGCCGCCGCCGAGCCCGCCTGGCAGCGCGCCTGGGCAGACGCGCGCTGTTTCGAGGTCGACGATGTGCCGGATGCCGGGCGGCCGAAATATTACGTGCTGGAGATGTTCCCGTATCCGAGCGGGAAAATCCACATGGGCCACGTGCGCAATTACACGCTGGGCGATGTGGTGGCGCGCTACAAGCGGGCAAGGGGATTTCAGGTGCTGCACCCGATGGGGTGGGACGCGTTCGGGTTGCCGGCGGAGAACGCGGCGCGCGAGCGCGGCATTCATCCGGGGACGTGGACGCGGTCCAATATCGCCAACATGCGCGCCGAATTGCAGCGCATGGGATTGTCGATCGACTGGCGGCGGGAATTTGCCACCTGCGATGCCGATTATTACGGTCAGCAGCAGCGGCTGTTTCTGGATTTCCTGGCCGCGGGCCTGGTGGAGCGGCGCGAATCCTGGGTGAACTGGGACCCCGCGGACGGCACCGTTCTGGCCAACGAGCAGGTGATCGACGGCCGCGGCTGGCGCTCCGGCGCGCTGGTGGAAAAGAAGCTGCTGTCGCAATGGTTCTTCCGGATTACGCAATTCGCGCCCGATCTGCTGGCGGCGTTGGACGGGCTGAACCGCTGGCCGGAACGCGTGCGCACCATGCAGGCCAAATGGATCGGCCGCAGCGAGGGGGCGCGCGTGCGCTTTCCGCTGGACGTGCCGGAGGCGGGCCTGTCGGACCTGGAGGTGTTCACCACGCGGCCGGATACGCTGTTCGGCATGTCGTTCGTGGCGGTGGCGCCGGAGCATCCGCTCGCGGCTTCGGTGGCGGCCCGGAATGAAGCGGCGGCTTCGTTCGTGGCCGAGTGCCGGCGGATGGGCACCAGCGAGGCGGCGATTGAAACGGCTGAGAAACGGGGTTTCGATACCGGCGTGCGGGTGGGGCATCCGTTCCTGCCGGGCCGGTCGTTTCCGGTGTGGATTGCGAATTTCGTGCTGATGGAATACGGCACGGGTGCCATTTTCGGCTGTCCGGCGCACGATCAACGCGATTTCGATTTTGCCACCGCCTATGGCTTGCCGATCCCGCCGGTGGTGGTGCCGCAAGGCGAGGATGCCGCGACATTCGCGGTGACCGATCGCGCCTATGACGGCCCCGGGCTGATCGCCAATTCCGGATTTCTGGATGGGTTGACCAATGATGCGGCGAAGGCAGCGGCAATCCGCGCGCTGGAGGCAACCGGCGCGGGCAATGGGGTGGTGAACTGGCGCCTGCGCGACTGGGGCATCTCCCGGCAGCGTTACTGGGGCTGCCCGATTCCGATTATTCATTGCGCAGCCTGCGGCGTGGTGCCGGCGCCGCTGGACACGTTGCCGATCCGGTTGCCGGAGGATGTGAGCTTCGATCGCCCCGGCAATCCGCTGGATCATCATCCGACATGGAAACACGTTGCTTGTCCGCAATGCGGGGGGCCGGCCGCGCGCGAAACCGACACGTTCGATACGTTTGTCGACAGCTCGTGGTATTACGCGCGTTTTTGCAGCCCGAACGCGGATGTGCCGGTGACGCGCGCGGCGGTGGACGGGTGGTTGCCGGTCGATCAGTATATCGGCGGCATCGAGCATGCGATTCTGCACCTGTTATATTCGCGGTTTTTTGCGCGGGCGATGTGCGAGACAGGGTATCTTGCGGTGCGCGAACCGTTCGCCGGCCTGTTCACGCAGGGCATGGTGACGCACGAAAGCTACCGCGGGGCGGACGGGCGGTGGCTGTATCCGGAGGATGTGGAGCGGCGCCCGGACGGGTCGGCGGTGGCGCGCCACACCGGCGAGACGGTGACCGTCGGGCGTATCGAGGCCATGTCGAAATCGAAACGCAATACCGTGGATCCCGGCGCGATCGTCGGGCGGTATGGCGCCGATACCGCGCGCTGGTTCATCCTGAGCGACAATCCGCCCGAGCGCGACATGGAATGGACCGAGGCGGGGGTCGCCGGCGGCTATCGTTTCGTGCAGAGATTATACAGGCTGGCGCAAGGCAGCGCCGGCGAGGCACCGGCTTTCCCGGAATCGTTCGGGCCGGACGCGATGGCGCTGCGGCGCGCGACGCACCGGACCATTGCGCTCGTGACGGCTTCGTTCGAAAGCTTTGCGTTCAATGTGGCGGTGGCGCGGATTTACGAGCTGGCCGGCGCCATCGCCGATGCCGACAAGAACGTCAATGATTACGGCATGAAATTCGCGCGGCGCGAGGCGATCGAAACCCTGGCGCGCCTGGTGGCGCCGGCGATGCCGCATCTGGCCGAGGAGATTTATGCGTCCTTGCCCGGCACCTCCGGGCTGGTGGCCAATGCGGCGTGGCCCGAGGCCGATCCCGCGCTGGTGGCGGCGCAGTCGGTGACCATTGCGGTACAGGTGATGGGCAAATTGCGCGCGACGATCGAGGCAGCGCCCGGTGCGCCGGCCGACGCGGTAATCGCGGCGGCGGCGGCGGAGCCGAACGTGGCGCGGCTACTGGACGGAAAGCGCGTCGTCAAGCGCATTCATGTCCCGGACCGGATCGTAAACTTCGTGGTGGCGCCATGAGAGTTGGCCAAAGGATAATTGCGGCGGCGCTTGTTGTGAACTTGGGCGGCTGTGGGTTTCACCCGCTCTACGCGCCCGGCGGCGGCACCGCGGCCGGGCTTGGCGACGTATTCGTCGATGTGATCCCGAACCGCAACGGGCAGTTGTTGCGCGAGGCGCTCGAGCGCCGGCTGGAAGGCACCGGCAGCGATGGCAGCAAGCAATATGAGCTGACCGTGGGGTTGATTTTCTCCGGCTCGGCGATCGGCATTCAGGGCGACAATTCGAGCGACCGCACGCGCTTTCTGGGCACCGCGACCTATACCCTGAAACAGCCGGGGCTTCTTGGCAAGAAGATCATGACCCATACCGTCCGTTCTTTGGACGGCACAAACGTCATCGACGAGCAATTCTTCTACAGCGACCTCTCGGCCGAGGCGGTGCAGCGCCGCATGGCCGAGAATTTGGCGGATCAGATCGTGCAGGAGCTGGCGATCTATTTTCGCGCTCATCCGGATCAGACGTGATCAGAAGTGGAAGTCGTGCCCGTTGCTGCCTGCTCACGCAAGCAACATTGGCCACATACGTAACAGATAAAAGTTTTTTGGTTCTTCTTTTCAAAAAAGAACGACTTCCTTCCCGGTCGCGCCCGGCATGAAACTGGATGCCCGCCAGGTGCCGGGCTTTTTGCGCGATCCCGGCAAGTGCCGCGCGGTATTGCTGTACGGCGATGATGAAGGATTGATCCGCGAGCGCGCGCAACATTTGACGCGGATGGTGGCGGGATCGCTCAACGACCCGTTCCGCGTCGCTGAACTGGACCGCGAAGGATGGACCCATATTGCGTCCGAAATGGCCGCCTTGGCCATGACCGGCGGCCGCCGCGTGGTGCGGGTGCGCGAGGTGACCGACGCGGCGCTGGAGGCGGTGCGCAGCGCCCTGAAATCCGCGGGCGAGGCGCTGGTCGTTCTGGAAGCGCCGGGGCTCGGGCGCGGGCGCCTGCGCACCTTCGTGGAGGCGGCGCCGGACGGCGCCACCATCGGCTGCTACCCGGAAGACGGAAAAGCGTTGCAGGATCTGATCCGTGGCCTATTGGCGGAAATGGGCGTCGGCGCCGAACCGGAAGCGATACAATGGCTGGTGCAGGCCGTGGGCGGCGACCGGTCGGTGGTGCGGGCGGAGACGGAAAAAGTCGCGCTTTTGGCCGGCGCGGGCGGCCGCGTCGATCTGGCCATGGCGCGCCTTTGCGCCGGCGACGCGGCGGGATCGTCGGCCGATGAGGGCCTGATTGCGGCAACCTGGGGCCGCGGCGCGGTGGCGGATGCGGCGATCGAACGCGCGCTGGCCGAGGGGCTGAACGGCGTGGCACTCATTCGAATGGCGATCAGCCATTTGCAACGGCTGCACCAGGCGCGGTTGCGGATGCTGGGCGGCATGTCGGCGGCCGATGCGGTGCGCGCGCTGCGGCCGCCGGTGTTTTTCAAGGCGATGGCGGGCGTGACGGCGAGCCTGGCGTTATGGCCGGCGGACGCGCTGGCACGGGCGCTGGAGGAGGCGCGGCAGGTGGAGATCGCGTGCAAGTTGACAGCAAGCCGGCCTGAGTTGCTGGTGCGGCGCTTTGTGGCGGGGCTGGCGCGGCAGGCGGCGGCGCGGGCGCGGGGGTAGGAAGGGAAGGCAGTATTTCTTTTTTGAAAAAAAGAAACAAAAAACTTTTGTTTGTTGGCGGGCATGGGGGAGGAACGGACATGGTCGGGTATTTTGGTTTGGCGATGGCGGTGCTTCTGCTGTCGGGCGAGGCGGGGCTTGCGGCACCGTGGACGCGGCAGGTGCTGCTTTCGTTCGGTGGCGCCAACGGACGTAACCCGCAG
>CAJCIS010000270.1 GCA_903970435.1 Acidobacteriota bacterium
ACGCTCTTCCGATCTGCCTCTACGGCCTGCGTGAAAGCGCGTTGCTCGCAAACGGTTACAGCATCCTCTCGCAATCGCGCGACATCGGTCCCGATATATTTCTTCGGCAAGGCCGTGCGCTGCAGCTATTTTTCCAGGGCCATCCTGAATATCGCGCGGCCACCCTAATGAACGAATATCGCCGCGATGTGATCAGATTTCTGAACGGAGAACGAGACACATATCCTGCCATTCCCGTTGGTCAGTGTGACGCGGCCGTTGCTTCGGAATTGACCAGGATCGCAGATCGCGCAAAGCGGATGCGCAGTCGCGACACGCTGGAGGCGTTCGATGCCATCGCAGCCGAAACATCGCCGGAGGAGTGCTGGGCGCGGGAGGCCCGTCGGATCTATAATAACTGGCTCTCCTATGTTTCCGACCGGAGGGTCGGTTCCTCATCGCAAGTTCAATTTGCCAGGGCGGCCACGGAGCCCTCCACATTTGCTTCGCGAAATGTGCCATTGACGCAAGCCGGTTAAACAAAACGATGTCGCAATCGGTTGATGAGCTTGGCTGGAATCTACATTCTGTCCCGCCAATTTCCGAGTCCGCCGCCGCGGCTGCCGGCGGGCTCAGTTGCAACAATGCCTGTGCCCGTCAGAATGAACTGGCGCCGCGAACCGTTACCGGTCTTGATCGACAGCCTTCATCTGCCGTGATCAAACTGAATGCAAATCGCGTCCGACGGCGCCCAATTGACCAAGGCGATCTTGATGCGGTCGCACGCGTCCTCCATGCGGGATTTCCCCGTAAGTCTTCGGCATGCTTCCGGGCCGCCTTGCAACTCTTGGCGTCCCGTTCTAACCCGGAAAGATTCCCAAGGTTTGGTTTTGTTCTCGAAGCGGGAACCGATATCGTTGGTGTGCTGCTTACAATCTTTTCCCATGTTTCGGAAGGATCTGATGAGTCGATCCGATGTAACATGTCCTGCTGGTACGTTTCGCCACTATTTCGTATGTTTGCGCCAATGCTGCTTCTGGGCATCACCCGTGATCCGGCAGTGACCCTGGTCAATATCTCGCCCGCATCTCTTACCGTGCCGACCATTGAGGCGCAGGGATTTACCCGATACAGCATCGGCGCCTTTGCCGGAGTGCCTGCTTTCGCCGGGCGTTCGGGCAAACTGAGAATTTGTTATGTTTCTCAAATGTCGAGCGGCGGTGCTGGATTGGCGCCCCACGAGCTCGCAATGTTGCAGGATCACGAAGGCTACGGCTGCATTAGCCTGGTTTGCACAAGTGATGCAGGATCATTCCCGCTCATATTTCGACGCTGCATTTTCCGGCGGTTTCCCGTTCCATGTGCGCGCCTCATCTATGCGAGGGATCTCGAAGACATCAGCAAATTTGCCGGTCCCATCGGGAGATTTCTCGCCCTTCGAGGAATGGTCTGGATTTGCGTCGCCGCCCCCGCTCCGCTACGCAACATGCCGGGAAGATTTATCGGTACAAAATTTCCCCTGTATTTCAAAGGACCGGTCCGGCCTCGGCCCGGCGACCTGGCATATACCGAGGCAGCCTTGCTAGGCTTCTGAGTCGTTTAGGCGTGTGAACTCCTTAAAGCCCTCGGTGCGCCTGCAAAATTCGATCCGGCCTGCCAATTTCGCCGCGCAACCCGGCCAGCACCCCCCGGCCGCCTGCAAACATGTTGCCAACCGATCCACTTGCAAAATAGACAGCCAAATGAACGAGTTGCATCAGCGTGGCCCACGCAAGCCACTTGCCATGCCTGGCACGGACAAACAGGATCCGATTGCGAAATTCCAAATAGACCGACAGGCGGGATTTTCCCGCGCGGTAATTGGCACTCCCGATTGTCGTGCCCCCCTTGTGCGGTACGACCGACCTGTGCGCGTAGCCTACTGCGCCCACGGTCTTGGCACGGCATCCCCAATCAAGATCCTCGAAATAGAGAAAATACCGCTCATCCATCAGGCCAATGCGTTCAATCAGATCCCGCGTCACATACATGGACGCACCGGACGGCGCATCCAACAACGGTTCAATAAGATCGGGATCAACTTCGTTGTCGGTTGGCGGATCGCCAATACCAATTGCCGCTGTACTCGCGGTCAATTTGCTCCATTTCAGGCCCCGACAGCAAAAAACCGCCGCCTCAGCCGGCGCCGTTATACGGCTGCCAACCATGCCTTTACGCCGCTTAGCTGCATAGTCGGCGAGTTCGCAAAGCGCCGACGGTGTCGGCTCGGTGTCAGGATTTAGAATCCAAGCCGCATCCCAGCCAGGCATCATTAGCAATGGACGCAAGCAGGCATTGATCGCGCCGGCGTAGCCAAGGTTCTCCCGCATACGCACCACGTGCACATGCGTTTGGGTTCCCGCATCTTCCCGAGACAGGTTGAATGTCTGTCCCTCTAAATCAGGAAACAATTGCGTAAGCAGGCGCGCATCGGAAAGTACCTGGCATGGGCTGCCTGGTGCCATCAATGCCGCGTTCAACGCAGCGACACCGCCATTACCGCCGTTCTCCGCAATGAACACGTCAAACGAGGGCGAGGTGCGTAGCCTGGCCAGCGCGCGCAAACACCCCACAATATCGTCTGCGTTATGAAATCCAACAACGATAACAGCGACGCTCTTCAATCCCGTCTCGACCGACCCGGCAGAAACGTGCTGATTCGCAGGCCCTGGCAAAATGGCCTCCGGTTCAACCACGTCAAACGAAAGCGTGTCACGCTCGTCGCCAAAGATGTCAGTCATTTGTCAAGCGGCAAGGGACCGCCGCCCTCGGCGTTTGCGGGCGCCACCTGGTCATATACAAATCCGCAAGCGAGAATTTGCTCAATGAAATCGGTCCCGAAGAGTACGCAAACGTGGCAGGATGTGGATAGAGACAGGCAGCAGCTCAGGCCTTACGTTGCCGGGGGCCACGCGATAATAAACGTCGTTTGCCGGCATCGAATAATTGCTACGGCCATGCACCAAGAATATTGCAGTATGACCACTCGAACGGGCCGTATCAAGGGCCGCCGCTGTCGCATCCGCCTCATGGCCATAGGGTATTGCAAGGTAAGTCACGGACTGCCCGGTCAAATGCTCCAGCATCTCCCGGCTGACGCGGATTTCGGTATCAAGCTCCGCCGGCGACAATGCGCGAAAGAAAGTATGCGTCAGTGAGTGGTTTCCCGCACCTATGCGGTAATGGCGCAGCCGCTGAAGATCCGCAGTTTCGATGAACATGTTCGACTGGCGCCGCAGATCGCTCTCCGTTTGCCCCAGTCGCTTGCAAACCTGCGTCTTCAACTCTTGGATATGTGCATAGGACAGGGTCGGAAGGTGAGCCGATATCAAATCCGCCGCCGAAGCACCTGTCCAACGCGGCACGCCGAGCAGCCCCGCTACGGCCACGCCGCCGAGCTGAACCACTGCCAAAGACAACAAGTTATCCAGCGGCAGCGTCTCAGCCGCCACACTCTCGGGATTGATGAACCAAATCGACTGAGCATTGAACTCCCGCAGAATGGGACCACCCACCTCCAAGACCGATTTGTACACGTCATCAAACGTGATCAGAAGGGGTCGCTTGGGTAACGGGTCGCTCGTAAGGTCATCCGGTCCGATCAGATCAAAATTCCTTGCGAAATACTGCACGTGCCGCCGAAATATGTCAGGATCGGTAGTGACGTTGATTTGATCTGTAAGGGGGCTCCGCGCAGTGGAAAGATCGTGATACACTACGATCATCGGGGCATGGCGGCCGCGCGACCATTGGCGCACAGTCCCATCGCCCACCTGCGGCGCAGATTGACCGCGCCTAATTATCGGTGCGGCGCCACCCACACGGAGAAGCGCCGCCGGTGCCTCCGGCGTGGGCGAGGCGCCGCACCAGGCCCCCTCGCCACTGCGGAAACCCTCATTAACGACGGCAATCGTTCCAGCTAAGTCGGTCATGATGCCTGCGATCATGTAAGCAAATGTCGTCCACGCGCGAAACAGAGCCGGCGAAAACGTCGTATCGACACGATTCGCTGCCGTTTCACGAACTGTCAATGCACAATTTTGGGATGTAGGTCGCTGCACACCCACAATCCGGTAACAATACTCGGTCAGGATACCCCACGTCAAGCGCTGGTGTCTCCCACCTGCGCGTGCCGCCCGCATTCCTCTTCGCTGACCTTACGCCTGGCCTCACAAACCGCGCTCTCTTTTGCGGGCCGACGACGCGCGGCTTGCCGAGGTTTTCCGACCGGCATATCACGCGTCCATTTTCGCCCGGCATCGGGTGCAGAAAATAGCCGGCGCCGCAACGCCTATATGCTTGCGCGTGAGGGAGAACCAGGGCGGCTGGATAAACGAGGTCTGGCACGGCCGACTTAATGTCTTTATAGTGGACGCTACCAATTTGAACGTTTGATCATGCTGTTCGTTGCACCCAATTTCACACTTTCCTTGCGAAAGGAAACTTTGCGGCGTGGGCCGTCAAACGACAACCCGGGAACCCGGCATTCCTCGGCGCGTCACACAACATAGCGCCTGCAATCATGTCGGCTCATCTCTACACCCCGCTCGCTACTAATCCGCCGCGCGGAACCACGCTGGTTCGTCGCGCGTCGGCACCACTCTTGCCCTGTCTGTTCGTCTTGACGGCGATGCTTCCCCAAGGCCTCAACATAAGGCCAGGGGGATTGCTGTTCACGACACCGCGGATCGTAATCATTTTATCGATGCCGATAATCATCACACGATTGTTACGCGGCATTTCGAGGTCCGGTTTCCGGCTCGGCATGACGGACATAATTGTTATTCTTGCCGCCTTCTGGATGTTCTTGGCGGTTTCGATGACGCAGGGCATCGCGCGGGCCGCGGTCGGATCCTCCACGATGATACTTGAGCTTTGCGGTGGCTATTGCCTCATCCGCACCAGCTTACGCCGACCGGGCGAGGCGGTCGCGGTTGCCCGCTTTCTGGCGTACGTTATGGCAGCGGACGGCGTTGTCTCCATTCTGGATGTGGTAACCCGGCACGCCTTCTTGATCGACCTCGCGGATTCACTGACGGGCTATGTGCAAGATTGGCAATTAGACTATCGAAACGGACGCATGCGAGCGCTCGGAATGCAGGAGCATCCGATCCTGCTCGGATGCGTTTGCACCTTCGGCGCGCTTCTCTCCCTGCTGATAATGAAGGGTGCGAAGCGGGCCCTCGTTTTCGCCGGTTGCCTGATCGGTGTGATAACTTCAAACTCCTCCGCGCCAATCACGGGGTTTGCATTGGGGTGTGGATTGCTCGCTTACCATCATCTCACGGCGCGCATTGCCCGTCGGTGGCAGTTGTTGATGTTGTCGAGCGGAACGCTGATAACGCTGTTTATCTTGATCCATCCCAACCCCTTTGGGTCTTTGATTCAGCATACTGCGGCGGTGCCGCAAGATGGCTACTATCGTTTAATGATCTGGTCCATCGTCGGCCCGCTCGTGCTGGCAAGCCCCATTTTTGGAATTGGGTTAGAAAGCGACTTCGCCGCGCGATTTCATGTCGGCAATACAATCGATTGCTTTTGGCTCTGTTCGGCTGTGCAGTTTGGCATCGTCGGCTCCGCCTTGTTTGCTCTAATGCTGATCGGCGCATGCGAACGACCCGTAAAGCGGCAGGGCGCCATGACTGACGAGGACGTTCAGCTTGGGCGGGCGCTCGGTATCATTATATTTCTTTACTTCTTTATCGGGGCCACCGTGCATTTCTGGGGAACGGCCTGGATGCTGATGGGTGTATTCGCGGCCATGCGCGTGCACCTTGGCGAAATGTCCGCCGATCGTGAGGTTGTGTCCGGGGATCTGTCCCACGCAACGACTCTGCGGCGGCACGCCTCTAAATTTGCTCGTTGAAATAAACAGGCGAGATGCGATCGACATCCAGGAAGGCTACAATCGCGGCCGACTGCACGCCGCCGGCGCTCCGAACCCGAGATCTCAATGCCCCGGGCTACTCACAACTACAAATTGCGGGTAGACCATATCCGAAAAGGCGCGCGGCGCCAGTGTAAAAAGCATTCGATAGTGAAGCTTCAAGGGTGGCGCGTTTATGCCCACCATTTCGGTTACCGCAAATCCGTTCTCGGCAAGAAGTCGGGCCGCACTCTTCTGCGTAAAGAAACGCAAGTGGGTGCGGTCCAGTACGCCAAAATCCTGGTAGTGCCAGTCTCCGCGAAACAGCAGGTCGCGCACATTCAGATAGAACCTCACGTTCGGCAATGAAAGGACCAGCCTTCCATTTGGCTTGACGATTCTGATGATTGTCTTCAGGACGGGTTCGCTGCAAGGCAGGTGTTCCAGGACATCGTTCATGGTAACGACATCAAAATAGTGTGTCGGAAGATCAGCAATGTCTTCAATTGGCCTTGCCAAAATCTTGTCGTTGCGTTGGGCCGCGACGGCAGCCGCGCTAGCAACGGGCTCAACGCCCCACACCTCACAACCTGGCAAGCGGCGCTTCACCGCCTCTCCGAAGCGCCCCTCGCCGCATCCAATGTCGATGAGAGATTGCGTCGATAAAGGAATGAATGGCAAAATTTCCGGGCGAGACTGACCGTAGTATTCATCTGGCGCGTCCATGGTAATCCTCGTGCGAGCCTCAACTGCCATTTTCGCTCTGTTCTCGCCATGATACATTTTACCTATCTATCACACAACCCTGACATTTTGAAGCGCCCAGCGCCATGCTGGAATTTCGAACGATATCAGTCGCGCATCCAAACCTCGCGCAACAAGGCGCCGGCCAGTTCGTCGAGGAATTTGAACGGACCGGGTTCAATGAATGTTGCGCGGCAGCTACATGCAAGCCAGCCGGCTTCCGGCTCGGCTTCGAAGTCTCCGCAAACCTGCGCCAATGCGTCGGCCACGGTATCGCACAGCACGTCATCAATAGACACTATGTTTGTATGGCTTCTAGACAAATTCTTATTGGCATATGTGTTTGTAACGGTTCTCAGGCCGAAATGCGCCATCTCCAGCGGAGGATAACTCGGGTGCGGCGATGCCATGAGAGAAAGACCAGCAGCCGTGGTACGCAATAATTCACCGTACGCCTCCAGCGACAATTTACCCAAGGATCGCATGGCGCGGCCGCGTGCGAGCGGCATTGGCTTGTGCGGAAGTCCGGCGGATACCACCTCCCAGTCAGAAAATTGCGGGTAATTTCGCGCCCATTGCCGCAGCCCCTTCTCCACCGCCGGATAGCAGTTCCGATCGACAAAGGGTCGTCCATACACCAATATTCGTTTCTGCTTGACAGGAGTTTCGCCATCCAGGTACGGTCGAAGGCGGCTGGACAATTTCGGTTCAAACACGAAGGCGCGCTCTACATCATGCTGTTGAGCCTTGAAGAATTCATAAAGCTCGCCGCTATTGAACACACCCCAGCACGGCCACCGCGGTTCAAACGCCGCCCGCGCCATCATGTGCGTGGACGACATGGGATAGAACAGCGGCTCGTATTCCTGTATGATGTAAAGCAAGGGCTTTCGCGTGCCGCCGAAGGTTCGGGTCTGCTCACGTAGAAGCGAACGAATATTGAGTGTTGTCCACCAATTGAAGCTGTAAAACACGTCGCTGGCGCGTACGCCAATCTCCGGAACCCAGCGGGACCTGGGAACAATCTCGATGGAGGCGGCGTCAACCCCGGCATCCCGCGCGCACTTTTGCAGAACGCTGGTGTCGTCGGCCCGATCGAAATCATCCAGCAATATGCGTAAATCTGCGCCCGTTCGCTTGCCGATTTCAAGAAAGATGTCGATGCCCGTGACGACACCGCCAAACGCGGTCCTCGGTGAAATGCTTGGAATAACTAACGATAAACGCGGCCGCGTCTGCTGATCCGGCGCAAACGCGTAATCGTGCAACACGATGTCTTCGAGCGGCGGGGCCGACAATTTCGTTCGCGCACTCACCAGTGCGTCACGGACAAAGCCGGGCATCGCGCGCTTTACGCGTTCACGGATCCGGGGCACGGTTCAACGTCTCAGAGGCAATAAGCACAGAAGAAAGCATGTTCTTTTCTGAAGAAAAGAACCAAAAGACTTTTCCCCCTGCGCCTGCGCAAATATTGGAACTTTATCGAAATAGGTAGGTCCAGCATCAAAGGCAAAAGTCTTTTGGTTCTTTTCTTCAGAAAAGAACATGCTTTCTTCTCCCCTCGCTTTTACGGACAATCTTCTCGAACGCCGCCGAAACAAATCGAATCGATCCAGCAACAGCCTCGGCGACAACCACCCGCTCGCGGCGGCACAGCCACACGATGAGCACAACCGACACCACGAGCATGGCGCCGCAACCTGGCAATGATCGAGCGCCCAACGCGAAATTCCAGACCCCGATAGCGACGCCCGTCAACATAAGCACGCCGAGCCGATCGAACCCGTGCCAGGGGTTCCGGTGCGTCGCATGATTCAGCAACGACAACGCGACTGCGACGGCTATCAACTCCGCTCCGGTAAATCCGGCCACAACGCCGGTCAATCCGCCGATCAGCCGCAAGCCGATCAACGCGCCCGGAAAAATCAAGAAATGAGCCAAGTTGCTCATCAAAACGGTTGTGCTGCGCCCCATGGCAAGCGCCATAGTTGTCGGCCAACCAAGCAGAAAGCGCGCTACCTGCAAAACACCTATCATTCCTACCAATAAGGCAGGCTGCGCAAACCGTACACCGAACAACACCGGTATCATGGGAGGTGCAACAATGGCGAATCCCACTGCCATTGCGACGGCAAGCATCATGGTTTGCGCGCCCAGATCATCGCTCACGTCGTTCCGATCTCTGGCAGAGTCGCGCCGCGCGGCGATGACCGGAATAAAGATGGCGTGCATGTAGTTTGCCACGATATAGGACGGATAATAGATCAGCAACACGACGGCCGAATAGTAACCCAGTGCCGTTACACCGAGCTGATTGCCGACGATGACACGATCGCCCTGAAGCACAATGAACAACATCAGGCCATTCAGCATTAGTGGCGCCGCGAACCGCGCCAGCCTCGGTGCATGCTCGCAATCCCACCCCAGGCGATATGTGCGAATTGCCTGCATGTGCGAGCCTGCCACCAAAACGATCGCCCGTGTCACCATGCCGCAAACAACCGCCATGAAATTGCGCGTCAGCCATGCCCCAACTATGGCAGCTACCAAGCCCGCCATGTCGGCCGCAATCATGCAGCCTGCCTCGGACCTGAAATCATGTCCGCGCTGCAGCCGTCTTATATCGAGGTGGAGGAATCCCGATATTAGCGGCGAGAGTGCGAGAAGCGCAAGCCCCGATGCCAATTGCGGTGTATTATAAAGGTATGCAATTGGGATTGCGCAAATCACCAGGGTGCCCGCAACGGCGGCGCCGCGAACAACATAGACCAGCTGGACAAGCTTTTGAACCTGCGGGCTCCCCCCCTCACGATCCTGAATGAGGAAGCGGTCACTGCCCGTATCGCTGACCAGATCAAAGAACCCCGCCGTAACGGTCAGCGCAGCGGCGAGCCCAAGCTGTTCGGGGCCAAGCAGGCGCGCCAGAACAACATATCGCAGCAGCGCAGAAGCCTGAGACGTCAGCGACGCAACGAAATAGCGCCCGCCACCTCTGCGCACAGACCCGCCATGCGTCGCCTCGCCAACCCTGCCCGGCTCCATCAATGAGCTAGATGAGGGCACAGCCGCTGTCATGCGCAATCACCTGTCCCCGTGCCGCGCGAGCACGGCAGAGCGCGCACGGCCATTGCGGAGTCATTCTGGTACGAATACGCGCAACGACATCCGGCGATGTGCACGGTGGTGTAAACCGAGCCATCGGGCAAATTGTCGGCAAGTCGATAATTGGGCCGGTTCGAACAAGGCATGGCGTGCTTGAATTTCCCAGTAGGCGGGCCTGTTACTATGATTGCGTGCGGGCAAGCAATTACAACTTCGCGAAAAGCAACCGCGTCAGGCGCCGGTGATAAAATCCTGTCGTAGAGCGCTTGCCTTGAATAGCAGCGTGCCGCCGGTTCACGCCACATATTAATTGATACGCAGGCAACTACAACCGAGACGGGACCACCCTACCTAAGAATCCCGCCATAGTTGCGCGCCGATCGGCGCACTTCGTTGGGGTTGCCCCACGATACCTTCTTCAACTTGCTGCATCAGTCTGGCTAGTGGTTTTGCATCATTCGCGCCGCCTTGGCGCGGCATACCAACGAGCCATAGCGGGGCGTGAAGCCGCGGCGAAACCGCCGTGTACTCGACCGGCGGCACGACCGCTTCCAGGTTGCTGGGCGGATCGTTATCGGAAGCGAAGGCAAGTGGTATGTCTGACGATAGTATGTTGGCTGAGCGTGTTACTCGCGATGGCAATGCTGCACCCTCTTATCGGTCGAATCCTCAGGTCAGCCGCTGTCCGTTCGTTTCGGTTATCATTCCGCACTATAATGATCTGGCGGCGCTGCGCGTCTGTGTCGCTGGGCTGCGCCGGCAATCCTGGCCCGCCGATCGGCTGGAAATTATTGTCGCCGACAACAACTCGGCCTGCGGGCTGGATGCCGTAGCCGCGGCGGCCGCCGATTGCCGCGTGGTGCATGCGCCAATCCAGGGCGCCGGGCCTGCCCGAAACGCTGGCGTATCGGCATCGCGCGGCGACATCCTCGCCTTTATCGACAGCGACTGCGAGCCGCTCGCCGGATGGATTGAAAACGGCGTCCGCAGCCTGAGAACCTACGACTTTGCCGGCGGGCACGTCGAAACAGCGCCACGCGATCCTGACCGCCCCACGGCAGTCGAAGCCTGGGAAATGGTGTTCGGCTTCGATTTCGAGCGCTACATCCTGGTCGAAGGTTACACCGGCAGCGGCAACATGTGGGTGTGGCGCTCGGTATTCGAAACGGTCGGCGGCTTCCGAACGGGTGTGTCGGAGGATATTGACTGGTCGCTCCGCGCCAGGGCAGCCGGTTTCCGGCTTGGCTACGAGCCGAGTGCCGCCGTTACACATCTGGCGCGGGCGCATTGGTCCGACTTGCTGGGCCGGTGGCGCAGGGTCATTGCCGAACATTATGCCCTCACGCGGGAGAAGCCGTTCTGGGTATTGCGTTGGCTCGCCTGGACATTTGGAATGCCGCTCTCCATCGGCCCCCATCTTGTGCGCCTGGTCAGATCCGATCGCCTGCCGAAGCGACAATCCAAGGCGGCCGCGGCGGCCGTTCTGATAGGCCATCGACTTTGGCGCACAGGCTTCATGATGCGGATGCTGTTCGCTTAGGCGTCCAAAGTGCGGCCCAGGCGCCGCGTGTTTTCCGGGGCAATGCAGGTGACCATATTTCCAAGCCGCCACGCCGTCGTGCAGTCGATCGGTCTTCTGCGCCGCATGAGCCTTGTTCAATGTGAGGATCACCGCGCGAACTTGATGCTTTGGCTCGGCAGTAACCAGGACAGAGTTCGTATCGTCTCCTGGCTGAATGCGCATACGTTGACGCAGGCGATGACCGATCCCGCGTTGAGGGCGAGCCTTCTGCAGGCTTCGATCGTGCTTCGTGACGGTATCGGCATTTCCATCTTGCTCCGGCTGATGGGTGTGAATGCCGGCGAGAACATGAACGGAACAGATCTCATACCCGAAATCATTCGTATCAACCCCGGCAAGTCCGTCGCACTACTCGGCACCACGGAGCCATTCCTCTCCGCTGCCGCCGAAGCGATCGAACAATTGGGTGGAAAGGTGGTTTTGCGGCTCGATGGGTTTCAGGAAAATTCCGCCTACGCCGATAAACTCGCCGAGACCAACGCTGACATTGTCATTTTGGCGATGGGTGTGCCGAAGCAGGAAAAAATCGCGATCTTCCTGGCCGAGCGTTTGGAAACACATCCGCTTATCCTCACCGGCGGCGCAATTCTCGACTTCATGGCGGGCCGGTTTCCGAGATCGCCACGAATTTGGAGATATCTGCGGCTCGAATGGCTTTTCCGCCTGATAAATGAGCCGCGCCGTTTGTGGCGCCGATACCTGCTCGGCGGCGCCGTTTTTGCCGCCTATGCGGCAAGCATCGTGCTCGAGGCCAGATCGCCG
Source organism: Acidobacteriota bacterium (assembly GCA_903970435.1). Lineage (GTDB taxonomy): Bacteria > Pseudomonadota > Alphaproteobacteria > Acetobacterales > Acetobacteraceae > CAJCIS01. The sequence continues at coordinate 12,075 of CAJCIS010000270.1, forward strand.
CTACTTGGTGACGAAACCGCGCGCGCACGCGGCGCTGAACCAATACCGGCGGGCGCCTCGCCGGGATCCGCCGGCGGCAGATGACCGGTCGGCATCATCAATTAGTATTTTCGTACCTGCAATAACATGCCTATCCGGTTGCTGTCTAGACTGGCCTAGCGTGGACTGCCTTTGAACCAGCTACTGGATCTTATAGATTTTCACCTGGTAGTTGTCCCCGTTGGCGCCCAGCAAATCGGCGAACTGCGCCTGATCGTTCAATGTAAACAACGTCTTTTTCGATGTATGCGCTGGGTCGTACCGGCTATCGGAGTCGTAGATCACTTCCACCGTATGGCCTGCCAAACCGGTCAGCGTATAGGTAAACGTGGCGCCGGCCGGGCTGCTGCGGTCCGATTGGGCGAACAGGAATGTGTGGCCATTATATTGTTTCACTAGCGCCAGGCCGGGCACCGACGCGTCGCCTGTTGCCATCGTCAGAATCCCGTTTGAACAGGACGTGGTAGTCGACAGCGCTCCATTCGCGTAGTCGATCTGCTGCATCGAACAAATCCCCGCGGTCGTCGCGTTCAGCCGCTCGGCAAAGCGATCTACCACCGAATTTATATAGGTCAGGTTCTGCTGTGCCACCGTCGCGCCGGGGCCGGCGTTGGTGTCTCCCAGGCAGAACGAATAAGAAAGCGAATCGTGGCAAAAATACTCTATTCCATTGGCGCCGCTGATAATGCTCATCCACACCTCGGCTGCCACCTGTGCCGGTGTCGGCCGGTATTCATTGCCATTTACGACGCATATATTCGCGCTCGCGACGCAGTCGGTCTGCGCACCGGCGCCGCCGGCCCCGCCGGTGACGGTAATCGGTTCATTCGCGCTGGTTGTGCCCGCCGCCGCGCTCATCACCGCGTGTGTTGCATCAATAATGCTGGTGATCTTGGTGTTCGCCGGAATGCCGGCGCCGGACACGGTCAGGCCGACCCACGTCGAGGTGAAACTCGACCATCCGCTCGCGTTGGTCAGCGTCGCCGAACCGTCCGTCACGCCACCGGCAAACACGTTGTTGGCGCTCGAGAAGCCGAAATTGTCACCGCCGGCCTCTACGAACACCCATGCGGGCTGCGTCGAGAGGCCGTCATGGATCATCGCCTGGGTCGTAACCCCTTGGAACCACAACGTGTCGTTGGCAACCGTCAGAAAATTCGATTTGGCTTCGCTTTGCGGAATATATCCCGACTGGGGCATCCACGGACTGGTAAGCGGATAAAGGTCGAACGATCCGATACTCGTCGCTTGCAGCGCCGCAACCATTTGCTGCTCACAGGTCTGGCCATACCAATTCGGCGGGGCGGACATCCACGCGGTGTTGTTATACGTAACAATGCGCGTCGGGTCATAACCGTTTATGCCGTTGATGATCTCCGGCACTTCGGCGATCGAGCCGTTGCCACAATTCGCCTCATCGCCCGCATTATACCCGATGACGTTGGCATTGGCACCGATGGCGCCAGCCAGCGCCAGCACGGACGCAACCGATTGGGGTGATGTCTTCTCGTTCCACGGCGTGTTGATACCACCGACAACGTAAAGGTTGTTCGCCTTGATCGCCTCCAGTTCGCCCGCGTCGGCACCAAAACTCTCTGGCCAGGTAGGCCCCAAGCCCAGGAAAATATTCATTTTCGTTGCGGCGGCGGCGGCGGCAATTGTGGGATAGGGGCCGCTATGTCCGGTTTCCGTCGGGCTCTGATACCACACGGACAGCGGAAAAAATGTCGGAGTCTGCGGCGGCCCGTTTTGCCACGGCGCATACAGGCTGCTGGCGGACGCCATACCGGGGCTGATCAACCCGGCCGTCAGCACCGATGCGCGGACCGCTCGCAGCCGCCCCCTTGAAATCGCATCCACATTTTTAGTCACGACGAGACAGCTGTGGCGCCGAACGCTCAACAACTTGCGATTGTATCGTTCCGGATTCATAGCTACCTCGTGGTGAAACAGGACGTGTCCGTCCTCTTTAACCGCTCACGTTTGCGCGAGCAAATGTTTTTTTCGTCTTTTCGCTTCAAAATTGAGTAGATAGCCGAAACGTTCACACGTTGGGGTTGAGCAATGCCTGATCTGCACACGCGGGGCGGCGCGCCCGGGCCTTGGTCCAAAGCGTCGGTTTTTGCGGATTGTCTCGGCGCGGAGGTTGCGCCACCTGCCGCAGCTTGATCCTTTGGCTCGGCGTGCGTTGGCGCCAAGTAGATTGGCCAGGTGACGGCGGCGCCGGAATGGCGCCTTGGAAAGTTGCGAACTTCTTGCTCGTACAGCCGTCAGTGGCACAAAGCGCCGGATTGGCAAAGCTGTTTATGACTGGGCGGCGGCGGCGAGGAAGTCGTGACCCCGGCGGAAGGTGGTCGTGCCTGCAAGAAAAACAACAGAAATCAATGATTTGAGAAGGGCGGATGTTCTTTCTGAAGATACGAGCCAAAACATTTTGTCTGTGCGACTGCGGAAAGGTTTCGCGCAAGTCGGGGATCGCATCACCAGCAAAAGTCTTTTGGTTCTGTTCTTCAGAAAAGAACATCCTTGCTTCTCAGCGCTCAGTCGATGGCGCCCTCGCCCCGAACGCAAAGAATAAACGGAAAAAACATCACAAACGGCAACATGTGTTTCTCAAACTCATAAAAGCCATCGCTCAGGACAACGAACAGCGGACAGCCCACCACGAAATAGACCGCGCAAAGCGTCGAGGCGGCATCTCGGTTGAGTGCGGCCGAAGCAATACAGATCAACGAAAAAATGAGCCACAAATGCCGCTGAATGCCCAGCATCGGCGCCAAGGGCCCGTCCAGCGAACCTGCATCCGGTCTGATGTAGGCAAGCGAATAATCCGAAGTTTCAGCCACCACGTAGGTGGCATCGATCAGGCGGCCCAGAGTCGCGGGGTGCGCGACAAGGCGAAGGTAACTGCCCGCGGAGGTAGCGGCATACACGGCCGCAATTTGCGCGGCATTGCCGTTGGTCAGGATATCGTTCCCGGTAGGCCAGAACGATGTCCCGGCCAGGTCCGCGCCTTGAATATCGGAGGCCGCCGGATCGCCGGCTTGCAGCGACGCCTTGTTGTGGACGAAGTAATGGGCGCGTTCGCTGTAGTTTCCGGCCGGCCAGAACGCGACCCCCTCACCGGCCCAGCCGAGGCCGTTGAAAACACGGTTATACGCGTTTTGCTGGGACAGATGGGTGAACGTGGCTTTGCCGGCCTGAAAGGCCGGCGGCACAACGAAAAATGCCACCAGCAGCATGGCGAAGCGAAAACGGCTCTGGCGTTGCACGACGCACGATCCGGCAAATGCCGCCACCAGCACGGGCAGAACGAGAATTAGTTCCGATTTTGCATAGAGAACGAGGGCGGACGCGCTCGCGAGCAGCATTGCGCCCGGCAGCGTCGCACGCAGGGCGACGCCCGTGACAAGCCAGGGCATCAGCGCCAATACGGCAGCCTCCTCGTAGAGGGATTTGAAATAATAAGCGAGAGTTGCGTATGCCACAACGCAGCAAACCACGCCGCGAACGCGGCTGTTGAATGCGACGTGTGCAGCGACAATCAACGCAACGACGCCCGACCAATAGATGGCGCTGAGAAACAGGAAAATCGTCGACTGCGACATGCAGCTTTGGCCGCCCAGCCGATAGGCGAAGACCAGGATGTCAAAGAACAGCGACATCGTGGATTCCGGAAGTGCCGACCGCAGCGCGTTGCCGCCGACCATCGGCTCACAGGCGGCCAGCGGCTTCCACGGTTGCATGAAGGGTAGATGGTCGGTGCTGACGCGCAGAAAATCGCCATTGTTGATCATGGGGCCGTAAAACGCCCACGCGCCGACGGTGGAAAGAATACCAACAGCCACGACAACAATTGTGAAAATCAGTCTGTGTGTGCGTTCGCGAACGCCGCTCGCGCGCGCCAGGCGCTGCAGCACGAACGTGAAATCTACGCTGGGCTGGATGATGTCCGGGCTCCGTGCGCCTTTTCCGCCGGCACCGCACTCCCCACAAAGCACCAGACACAATAGTGCTTTGTGCGGAGTCGCGCGCGTTTGTCTTACGCAGGCGATACGAAGATTATTCCGTTTCAACGTCTCGTATCGAAACTTCAGAAATTCCGCTCCAGCACCGTCATGACATCGCCCGGCTGTATCAGGCTCTGCCGCTCCACGCGTCCTTCAATGGTGCCGCCTTGGCCGGACCGAACCACTGCCGCACGGCTACGCACTGCGCGCGGCGTGAAACCGCCCGCCAGCGCCACCGCGCTCAGCATCGTCATGTGCGGCTGATACGGAAACGGACCGGGGCGTTGCACCTCGCCAAGCACGAACACGGGACGGTATTTCACCACCTCCACCACCACGCTCGGCTCGTTCAACAGTTTTCGGGTGCGCAACGCGTCACTGATCTCCTCGGCCAGCGCGCGCGTCGTCAGGCCATCCGCCGGCATGGGTCCCAGCAGCGGCAGGGCCACGTTTCCGCTATCGTCGATGCCAAATTGGCCCGACAAGGTCTGCTCGCCAAACGTCGTCAGGCGGATTTCGTCGCCGGTGCTGAGCTTGTAGCCCGCCGCATTCACCGCCGACGAGTCCAAAAGCGGCAGGTTGGCGCCCGGCTCGCAGGCCGAAAGCAGAAGCAGCAGGGCAGCAAAACCGTGCCGAAGCGAACCGCGTGACATGCGCACGTAACGTATCTCCCGCGCGGCAGGAGGCCGCGCGGCATGTAGAAAATCACGCCGCCCACTCATATGCAACATGCTTGTGCAACATGGATCACGCCGCGAAACGCCGGCCGCCGGATCACCCGGCGCGAAACATCCCGAAGAACTGGACTTTGCGGGCCGCCGCTGTCATCAATAACACGCCTTTGAATCAGTGCCGGTTTGTACCATGCCCCAATTCGCTCCCGGTCGACCCGCCCCCGGCCGCAGCTTCCTGTAATGCTCTCATTACGATACGGACCATGCCTTGCGCGTGCCGGCGGCCGCCCGGCACACGCATTCTTTGGCGCCGGCCTCCTGCTCGCCGCCCTGCCGCACGGCAATGCCAGCGCCCAGGTGCTCGACCGGTATTACCCGGCCAATATTCCGGCCTATCAGGATTGGTTCGCCGGCCTGGACACAACCGGCGCTGGCACGTCCTATCAGCCCTTGGGCATCCGCGCCGGCAGTTTCATCATCAATCCAAGCATGTCAGAAGGCATAGGCTACGACAGCGATCCCGCGGGAATCGCCGGGGGCGCCGGCAGCGCGGACATTCGAAGCAGCGCCGCGGTCACTGTGAACTCGGATTGGTCCCGAAACGCCTTCGACATCGACCTTTCGGTCGACGACACCCGATATCTCGAACAACCGAGCCGCTCTTTCACCACCTGGACCGCATCCGCCGGAGGCACCGTCGATTACGGCGACGACCAAATTCGCCTCGGCTACGCGCACGTCAACGGCGTGAGCCTTCCGACCGATGCCGGAACGTTCGGCCTCACCGCACCGATCACCGACCAGGTCGACGACCTGCGGGTCAGCGATACGATCGGCCCGGGGCCGCTCACCCTGGTGCCCGCCCTGACGGGCCAACTCTATCGGTTCAGCAGCCCGTCCGGCCCCGAATTGCTGTCCGAGCTCGGTGCGTTCGACCGCGATGTGGTCACCCCCTCCGTCACCGCAGGCTATCAGTTCGCCGGCGGTCACAATATCCTCGCGATCCTCAGCGACAACTATGTGACCTATGGCAGCTCGGCCGGCGCTGGCGGTTCGCTCGACAGGCCGCCGAATTACAATGACGTATCAATCCTTGTCGGCATCGAATATCACCAGTCCGCGCTCTTTGTCTACCGCGCATTGATTGGGTACGAGGAACGGTTTTCCCAGGGCATCGGCAAATTCGGCGGCGGCACCATCTCGGCCCCCGCGGCCGAGCTCGATCTGATCTGGACGCCCACCGTGCTCACATCACTCACCGGCCGCCTCGCGGAAGGTCTTCAGGACGAACCAACAGTCCTCGGCCAGGGCGTCACCCAAACCAGCGCGCAACTGACCCTCGATTATTCGTTCCGCCGCAACGTCATGCTGGAAGCGAGCGCGGAATACGACCGGGCAAGCTTTCCCGACGGCGGGGGCGTGCAGTCCACCATTTCCGCCAGCGCCGAAGCACGCTGGAGCCTTACCCGGAACCTTAGTCTGTCGTTGCGTTACGATTATACCCGGGGCGATGATAGTTTCATTGCATCGCAGGGCTTTACCCGCAATCAGATTTTGTTGCGAGCCCGGTTTCAATTGTAGGACAAAACAGGAAGGAAGTAGTTCTTTTTTGAAAAAAGAACCAAAAAACTTTTCTTATGGCTTTAACGCGAATATCGTGCCGCAGCCGGTGCTGCAGCCGAAGATGTTGTCTTCGCCGCTGGTCGTGCCGTAGAATATTCCATGGCGCAGCGTCAGTCCGGCGGCGGGGTTTTCGCCATCCGCGGCACCCGTGAAGGTGTAGACCGGCGATTCCACCCCGCTCACGGGATCGAGCGTGAATATGGTCCCACAGCCGCCCCATTGCTCGTAACACCAGTTCCCGCCGCCATAGAATGTGGTGCCATACAGCACGCCGCGCCAAATTGTCACGGAAGCGGCCGGATAGGCGCCATCCGTAGCGCCTACGAAACTATATAGCGTGCTCGCCGACCCGCCATCTGCATCCACCGCAAACACGCTGCCGCATGCCTGGCCGGAGCACATCGACCCCATCGCAGGCGGCCCGGAACCGAAAATCGTGCCATACAGCTTGCCGTCGCGATACATCGGCGGCGCCATCGGGCCGCTTCCCCCATTTTCGTTTCCCACAAAGCCGTAAAGCGTCTTCTCGCGGCCGCTATCAATATTTATCCGGAACAGAGTGCCGCCCTGCGCGGTTCCGCCCAAAGTCGTCGCACCGTACAAAACGTCGCCATGCTGCACCACGCCGCCCGCGGGATATGCGCCGTCCGAACCGCCTTTGAAACTATACAGCAACGTCTCCGCCCCCGTGACGGGATCGATGCTGAACACCGTGCCGTAACCGGCCGCACCCCCCGTCAACGTCGTTCCATACAGCGCCGGCGCAACCGCGCCGCCATCCTGGCCCGACCCGCCGTCATACAGTAGCGCCCCCTGCGGCTCCGCTCCGTCCGGGCCGCCGAACGAATGCAGGATCGTTTCAATGCCAGTGTGCGTATCGATCTTGAAGACGGTGCCTTTGCCGGCGCCCCCGCCCGAGGTCGTGCCGTACAGCACGCGCGACCGCGCGCGTGAACCCAAGCGCGATACATCCGGCGCGCCCTGCGTCAGCCCCGCCATCGGCCATGCCCCGTCGCCGCCGGCGGAAAAGCTGTGCACAACCGTAAACGTGCCGGTCGCCGGATCGAGCTTGAACACCACCCCCTGCCCGGCGACGCCGCCTTCCGACGTCGTTCCCCACAATGTATCCGCATCGAATATCACCGCCCCCGTGGGGTACGCACCCTGCGATCCGTTCCCGGCAAACGTATACAAATTCGTCAGGCTCGCCCCTTGCGCCGCCCCAATCGGCAACAGCGCGGCGGCGATCACCGCCGCATAGTATTCGGCTACGTTCATGTCAGGGCAGCCCCGTTTCGCCACCCCGATCCGAAATCGGGCGACGCCGACCCCTACAACGGGGCCTGCGGCAACAAAATAAGAATCGTCTGGTTTGACGGCTCGATTACGCAAATGTGAAGCGGAACGGCCTGCCGAGCAAAAGTTTTTTGGGTTCTTTTTTTCAAAAAAGAACGGCTTCCTTCCCTAAACTTCGCCCAAGCAACTCCGTCACGCCTGATTCCGGCCCCTCCACATACCCGCTCCGCGTCAAATGCGGCATGAAGGAAAAGAAGTCGTTCTTTTTTGAAAAAAAGAACCAAAAAACTTTTGTTCTTGGGCGGAAGCTACGTTCTGAACTTCAACCGGCCGGAAGCCGCCACCCGTAGCGGGTTTCCCAGCCAAACGCGACGCGATCCCCAAAATCATTCGGCAACGATTACTCCGCCGCCAACGCCATCGGCGCGTCCGCAAAAGCCTCGCTCGCTTCCATCAAAACGGATGTCGTAACGGCATGGCACCTTGGGCCCCAGGCGCCACCCCGCAGCCGCGCCTGCCAGCCGCCCGCCGGATGCCGCGCCACATCCATGGCCAGTTGCCGCACCGCCCCCTCGTGCGAGACCGTAGCCGTGACCGGACCCGGCGTGGCGCCGATAATGCAGAGAACTTCCATGACTGGCTCCCGAACGTGACGGAGCCAAATTAGCGTCAACTGGTTTCACAAACCTTAACCGCCGCCGGCCAAACACCCCCCGCGTCAAAAGCGTTTCGTAAAACAAGCAAAAGTTTTTCGGTTCTTTTTGTCAAAAAAGAAACGACTTCTTCCCCGTCGCCTAACTCAAATACCGCGACGTCAAATGCGCCTCAAAAGCCGCCGGGTCGAGCTTCCGTCCGGTCGCCTCCGTCAGTAATTCGTTGAAATCCAGCCGGCTGCCATGCGCATGCACATGCGCATGCAGCCAATGCGTCAGCGGCGCCAAATCGCCCTTCGCCAGGGCCCGGTCCAGCTCCGGCACCGCCGCGCGGGCCGCCGCCATCAGTTGCGCCGCTGCCATCGCCCCCAGCGTATAGGCCGGGAAATAGCCGAACATGCCCTCATACCAATGAATATCCTGCAAACACCCGCGCGAATCATCGGGCGGCACAATCCCCAGCAGACGATTCAATTCCTCCGCCCATGCGCCGGGCAGATCGTCCACAGAAAGCGCGCCGCGCACCATCGCCTGTTCCAGTCGGAACCGCATGATCACGTGCGCCGGGTAGGTCATTTCGTCGGCATCGACGCGAATGAAGCCGCGCTCCACCCGGCGCCACAGCCGCGCCAGGTTGGAAGGCGCCCACGCCGGCCCCGCGCCGTTGAACACCGACACCAGCTCGGTCGACAGCCACCCCAAAAACGGGTCCGACCGGCACGCCTGCATTTCCAATATCAGAGACTGGCTCTCATGCGCCGCCATGCCCGAAGCCGCGCCCACCGGCTGGCGCGCCCACGCGTCCGGCAGCCCGCGCTCATACAAGGCGTGGCCGGTTTCGTGCAGCACCGCCATCATGGCCTGCACCGGATCGCTTTCGTCGTAGCGCATGGTAATGCGCACATCGCTCGGCGTGCCGCTGCAGAACGGGTGCAGCGACCGATCCAGCCGCGCATGATTGAAATCCAGCCCGGCACGTTCCGCCAGGCGGCGGCACAATGTCTCCTGCGTATCCGCCGGAAAATTGCCCGAAAGGCGGATCGGCGGCGGGCTCTTCCGCTGCCGCTCCTCAACACGCGGCAACGCCGTCGCCAGAAACGTCTCGTAGCGGTCGAACAGCCCCTGTACGTCCGCGGTCAGCATGCCCGGCTGATACAGGTCCATCAGCGCATCGTACGGCGACAGCCCGAGACGCTCCGACAGCGCCGCCGCCCGTTCCCGCACCAGGCCCAGCACGATCTTCAGGCTGGGCGCCACCATCGAGAAATCGGCGGCCGCCCGCGCCTCGCGCCAGATTTTCTCGCACGCCGAATTGGCCCGCGCCTCGGCTTCCACCAGGTCCGCCGGCAGCGCGGTGGCCCGCGCATGCTCCCGCCGCATCAGGCGCAGATTGGCGGCTTCCCACGGGTCCCCCGCCGTACCGGCCCCTTCGGCCGCCACTTCCGCGGCATCCAAATCCTCGGCCACTTCGGGCGCCGTCACCAGCGCGTGCGCCACGCCGGCCAGCACCGCCAACTGATCGCCCCGCGCCACGGCGCCGCCCGGCGGCATCAGCGCGGCCGCATCCCACCCCAGCATGGCGCCCGCCTCCGAGAGTGTGGCGATGCGGGCAAAGCGGGCCTTCAGGCGGTCATACGCGGCGTGATCGAACATGGCCCCGTTTTAAGGTGTCCGAAGCAAAAGGGAACAGCATTGCTGTCGCGCGTCATCAGTCTTGCTCGCAAACCCGCGCCGGCATGGCAATCCTTGCGCCCCACCGCGCTTTGACCCCGCGGACAGCGTCCGCGTTCTTAATTTGTTCTTGACACACCCTCCCGGCCGCGCAACCCTGCCCGCAGGCAAGGAGCGCCCGCCATGTCCACCAGCCTCCATTTCAAAAGCCTCGCCCCCATTCTCGTCGTCGATGCGATCGAGCAAGTCTTGCCGTTCTGGAACGCAAAGCTGGGTTTCTCCCTGGCCACCACGGTGCCCGACGCCGCGCCCTACAATTTCGTCATCCTCGTGCGCGACGGCATCGAGCTCATGCTGCAAACAAAGTCCTCGTCCGCCCAGGACACCGGCGACATCACCGCCCACGTGCATGCCAGCGTACTTTATTTCAGCGTCGGCTCGATCGACGACGTCCTGGCGGCCCTGGGCGACACCAATATCGCGGTGCCGCGCCGCACCACGTTTTATGGCGCCGACGAGGTGTGGGTGCGCGATCCGGCTGGCAATGTGGTGGGCTTTGCGGCCCCTCCCCGGCCGTAGCTCGAACCGTTGTGCAGGCGCAAGAGCAAAAGTTTTTTGGTTCTTTTTTTCAAAAAAGAACTGCTTCCTTGTCTTTCTTTCCTTACAAAATAAATCGACTCAAATCTCCACTTTTCGCCAGCGGCGCGACGCGCTCCTGCACATAGGCGGCATCCACAATAATCGTCTCCCCAGGCCGGTCGCTCGCCGAGAAACTCACCTCCTCCAGCAGCTTTTCCAGCACAGTCGCCAGCCGCCGCGCGCCGATATTCTCCACCCGGTCGTTGATATCGGCCGCCAGTTCCGCCAGCGCATCCACCGCGTCCGCCGCGAACGACAGCGTCACCCCCTCGGTGCCCAGCAGGGCCTCGTACTGCTTCAGCAACGAGTGTTCCGGCTCGGTCAATATCCGCCGCAGATCGTCACGCGACAGCGGCGCCAGTTCGACCCGGATCGGCAGCCGCCCCTGCAATTCCGGCAGCAGATCGGACGGCTTGGCCAGGTGGAACGCGCCGGACGCAATGAACAGGATATGGTCGGTCTTCACCGGCCCGTATTTGGTCGACACCGTGGTGCCCTCGATCAGCGGCAGCAAATCGCGCTGCACGCCCTCGCGGCTCACATCGCCACCGCGGAAGCCGCCTTCGCTGGTGCGCGCGCACACCTTGTCGATTTCATCGAGAAAAACGATGCCGCTATTTTCCGCGTGCGCCACCGCATCCTTGGTCAGGCGCTCATGATCCACCAGCCGGTCCGCCTCCTCGCGTTCCAGCAACGGACGGGCGGCCTCCACCTTCAGCCGGCGCGCCTGCTGCCGGTTGCCCATCATGTTGCGCATCATTTCGCCGATGTTGATCATCTGCCCCGGCGGCACGCCCGGCAGGTCGATCTGCCCCACCACGTTGCTGGGCGCCTCGGTGAGCGACACCTCGACGTCCTTGTCCTCCATGTCGCCGTTGCGCAGCATGATGCGGAATTTTCCCTTGGTATCCGCACTCGCTGTCGCGCCCACGAGTGCATCCACCAGGCGGTCTTCCGCGGCCTGCTCGGCCTTCTGCTGCACGTCGCGACGCCCCGCGTCGCGCAGCATGTTGATGGAAACCTCCACCAGGTCGCGCACGATCGAATCGACATCGCGGCCGACATAGCCCACTTCGGTAAACTTCGTCGCTTCCACCTTCAGGAACGGCGCCTGCGCCAGCCGCGCGAGGCGGCGCGCGATTTCCGTCTTGCCGCAGCCGGTCGGCCCGATCATCAAAATATTCTTCGGCACCACTTCCTCGCGCAGCCCTTCGGGCAGCTGCGCGCGGCGCCAGCGGTTGCGCAAGGCGATCGCCACTGCGCGTTTGGCATCGTTCTGGCCGACAATGAAGCGGTCCAGTTCCGCCACGATTTCGCGCGGATTGAGGGTCGGCGCGTCCACTTACAGCACCTCCACAATAATGGAATGATTGGTATAGACGCAGATGTCCGCGGCAATGCCCATGGCGCGCCGCGCCACCGCCTCGGCCGTCAAACCTTCCACCGAAATCAGCGCCCGCGCCGCCGCGAGCGCATAATTGCCGCCCGACCCGATGGCGATCACGCCATCCTCCGGTTCCAGCACATCGCCATTTCCGGTGAGGGTAAAACTGCGGTCACGGTCCGCCACCGCCATCATCGCCTCCAGCCGGCGCAGATAGCGATCCATGCGCCAATCCTTGGCCAGTTCCACGCAGGCGCGCTCGAGCTGGTTGGGAAAGCGTTCGAGTTTCGCCTCCAGCCGTTCCAGCAAGGTGAAGGCGTCCGCGGTGGCGCCCGCAAAGCCGGCCACCACGCCGCCGCCGCCGATGCGGCGCACCTTGCGGGCATTGCCCTTGATGACGGTTTGACCAAGCGTCACCTGGCCGTCGCCCGCCATGGCGACCTGGCCGCCGTGCCGAACGCAAAGGATGGTTGTGCCATGCCAGCCCACGGGATCGTGGCCGGCGGAGGGTTCTATGTGCATGGCCCGCGTAAATAGTACCTCGGCGCGGCGGAACAAGCTTTCAGTCGTCAGGGGTCAGTCGTCAGTCGTCAGACAATCGCTTTCTGACGACTGACGACTGACGACTGACGACTGACGACTGACGACTGACGACTGACGACTGACGACTGACGACTGAGTCCTGATGACTGTCACGCCGCCGCCAGCCGGCTCGTGGCCCGGCTCTCGGCGCGGCGGATCAGCAGCGGCACGCCCTCGGCCGGCACCGGCGGCGCGTAATAGAACCCCTGGCCAAAGTCGCAGCCCATGCTGCGCAGCTTGCTTTCCGCCGCCTCGTTCTCCACGCCTTCGGCAATGACGCTGGCGCCGAGGCTGCGGGCCAGGCTCAGCATGGCCTTGAGGCACGCGTCGGTGCGCGCGCTCAGCTGCATGTCCGCGACAAAGCTCCGGTCGATCTTGATGCGATCGAACGGCAATTCGCGCAGGTGCAGGAAATTGGCGTAGCCGGTGCCGAAATCGTCCAGCACAACCTTGACGCCGGACCGGTGCATGGATTGCACCGCCATGCGCGCCAGTCCCATGTCCTCGATCAACGCGGTTTCCGTCACCTCGAGCTCGATACGATGCGGCGCCATCGCGCCGTCGGAACGCAAAAGCGCATCGGTGATGAACGCCTGCAATTCGCGCAACTGGCATGCCGACGCGTTGAACGCGAACGTCCAGGCCTGCGGCCAACTCGCGGCGTCGGCAACGACCTGCCGCAGCAGGCAGAGGCTCAGCGCGGCACACAGACGGTGCTCCTCCATCATGTGAATGAACATGTCCGGCGCCAGCAGGCCGCGTTGCGGATGGTGCCAGCGCGCCAGCACCTCCATGCCGACGATCTCTCCCGTCAGCAGCGAAACAATCGGCTGATAGTACGGCACGAACTGGCCCGCCTCGAGCGCCGGCCGCAGCTCGGCCCGCAACGTCGTGCGATCCTGCGCGGCCTGGCATTGCGCGGAATCGAACATGCGCCAGTCCCGCCCGCCATCCGCCTTCGCCAGCGCCACCGCCAGCCGGGCCGCCGACAACAGGCTCTCGGCGGTGGCGCCATGGGCCGGCGCCATGGCAACGCCGATGCTCGCTGCCACATCGACATCCCGCCCGTCGAGCGATACGGGGCGGCACAGGCTTGTCAGCATGTGCGCCGCCGCCGCCCGGGCGGCCGCGTCCCCGCAATTCGGCAGCAGCATGGCAAACTCGTCCGCCGCGAGCCACGCCACCGACGCACCGGGCGGCGTCAGGCCGATCAGAAGCTGTCCCACCTTGCCGGCCAGTCCGTTCGCCTCGTCCCCGCCGCAGGTCCAACGCAAGGTGCTGAACCCCTCGATATCCACCACCAGCACCGCGGCCGGCGCCGGCGGCGCCAGCGCGGCCGCCAGGGTCCTGGCAAAGCGCTCGGCGGCGGCCGGGCTGAACAAGGCGGCCTGTTCCAGTCCGCGCTCGTGCGTCGAGGACGTCAATTGCAGCGGCTTGGCGCGCGGCAGAACCCGCAACCGGGCCAAGCGCCGCGACGCGGCCAGGCTCCAGGCGATTATCGCAACGCCGCAGCAGAACAGCAGCACGCCGGGATGCACCGACGGATGGGCGGCCGCAAGGTCGGACAGGAACCGGGCCGGCCGGATCGCTGTCGTCTCGCGCAGAATGCCAAGAAACACGGCGCAACCCCCCACGAGCAGGGGTGCCAGCGTGCCTCGATCCGCTCCCGGGTAGTACTCAGCTCCCACGGCAAGACTCCTTTTTTGCGTTGCCTGCCCCGCGCCTCGGACCCACAACTGTTCACAAGGTCGTGAGCTTTGCGCAAGAGCCAGCGTGGAAATACTCCTGCGAAAACACACAAAAAGGTGGAATAATCTGCCGAAAAGTACACTAAGCGTGAAATGAACGGTACGCCCTATCGGCGCGCGGCAAAAAACGCCCGTAACAGGCCGGCTGCCTCCCGCTCCCGGAGTCCGCCCACGACCTCCGGCCGGTGCAAATGTGGCGCCGTGTCGAACACCCGCGGACCGTGCTCGATACCGCCGCCTTTCGGATCATAGGCCCCGAACAGCACCCGCCGCACGCGGAACAAGGCAGCCGCCGTGGCGCACATCGGGCAGGGTTCGAGCGTCACCCACAGGTCGCAATTTTCCAGCCGGGGGCTGCCGCGATGCGCCGCCGCGGCGCGCAACGCCAGAAGCTCGGCATGCGCCGCGGCATCGCAATCCGCCTCGGTGCGATTGGCCGCCACCGCCAGAACGTGCCCCGCCGCATCGGTGACCACCGCGCCGACCGGAACCTCGCCCCTCCGCGCCGCCGCCGCCGCGGCGCGCAGCGCGATCTCCATCGGCGAAACGCCATGCGCCGCTTCCCCGTTTGCGTCCCCCTGCGTCTCCCCCTTCGCCTCCCCTTGGGCCTCCCCCTTCGCCTCCCCCTGGGCAGAAGCACCGCCGTTCGGTACCAGTTCAGCCATGCTGACAAAATCCCGGCCGCGCGTCGGCCTCACGCTGGATGCGGAAAAGCCCGGCGGCTACTCCGCCTACCCCTGGTATGCGCTGCGCGCCAACTATGCCGACGCCGTCGCCCAGGCCGGCGGCCTGCCCCTTTGCCTGCCGCATCTACCGTCCGAAGCCGCCGCCATGCTCGACGCGATCGACGCCCTCATCGTCACGGGCGGCGCTTTCGATGTCTCCCCCGCGCTCTACGGCGTCGCCGACACGCATGCCAGCGTCACCCTGAAAGCGGGCCGCACCGAAGCCGAAATTTTGCTCCTGCAAGGCGCCATGGCGCGCCGCCTGCCCGTGCTGGGCATTTGCGGCGGCATGCAATTGCTGGCCGTCGCCCTGGGCGGCACGCTCATTCAGCACATCCCCGACGCCCTCCCGGACGCCTTGCCGCACGAGCAGCCCAACCCCCGCGACGAGCCCGGCCACACTATCCGCATCGCGCCTGGCACGCACCTCCACCAGGTGGTGGGCGCCGACACCATGGCGGTAAACTCCTCCCACCATCAGGCCGTACGCGACCCCGGCCGCGCCGCCGTGAGCGCCGTCGCACCCGACGGAATCATCGAAGGCATCGAGGACCGCGCCGCCGGCTTCTGCATCGGCGTCCAGTGGCACCCGGAATTCCTTATCGACCCCGGCGACGCCCGCCTGTTCGCCGCCCTGATCGCCGCCGCCGCGTGACCACGCAGCCCGACGCCCCGGCCCCCGACCAACCCACGCAAGCCCGCACCGGCGAGCGCATCGCCAAATGGCTGGCCCGCGCCGGCATCGCCAGCCGCCGCGACGCCGAAAAGCTGGTCGCCGAAGGCCGCATCAAGCTGAACAACGCCCCGGTCGCGCACCCCGCCACCTTCGTGTCCCCCGGCGACATCGTCCAGGTGAACGGCCGCGTCGTCGAAAATCCCGACCGCACCCGCCTCTGGCGCTACCACAAGCCGGACGGCCTGATGACCACCCACCGCGACCCGCAGGGCCGACCCACCGTTTTCGAACGCCTGCCGCCGACCTTGCCGCGGGTGATCAGCGTCGGCCGCCTCGACCTCAACAGCGAGGGCCTGTTGCTCCTGACCAACGACGGCGCGCTCGCCCGCCAGTTGGAACTGCCCGCCACCGGCTGGCTGCGCCGCTACCGGGTCCGCGTGCACGGCGAGGTGAGCGAGCCCGCGCTGCGCGACCTCGCCCGCGGCCTGATCATCGACGGCACCAGGTTCGGCCCCATCGAGGCCGGCCTGGACAGCCGCAAGGGCTCGAACGCGTGGCTGACGATGTCCATCCACGAAGGCAAGAACCGCGAAATAAGGCGTGTCGTGGCGCATCTCGGCCTGGCCGTGACGCGGCTCATCCGTGTCGCCTACGGTCCGTTTCAGTTAGGTAATCTGGAGCGTGGCGAAGTCGCCGAGGTGCAGGCAAGAGTATTACGCGATCAGATGCCGAAGTGACAAGGAAGAGTTCTTTTTTGAAAAAAAGAACTACGTCTTCTTCTTGCCATGCGCATAATCGCCGGCGCCTGGAAAGGCCGCCCCCTCCGCGCCCCCCCAGGCGACGCCACCCGCCCCACCGCCGACCGCGTCCGCCAGTCCATCTTCGACATGCTGCTGCACGCCCCCTGGGCCGGCCGCGCTGTCATGGAGGGCGCTCACGTGCTGGACGCCTTCGCCGGCACCGGCGCCCTCGGGCTCGAGGCGCTGTCCCGCGGCGCCGCCGACGCAACCTTCATCGAAAACCACCCGGCCGCCCTGGCCTGCCTCAAAGCCAACGTGGCCGCCTGCGGCGCCGGCGCGCGCGCCCGGGTGCTGGCGCGCGACGTGCTGCGTCCCGGAAAAGGATTTGGCCGAACGTTGATCTTTCTCGATCCGCCCTACGGCGCAGGGCTCGTTTCACACTCCCTTAACATTTTGCGCGCAGAAGGGTGGCTGCTGCCTGATTGCCTCGTCGTTGCGGAAGTTTCCGTCCTTGATTCGGTTGAGCAAGGCGCGGTATTACTCGCGCAACGCGTGCATGGGGCGGCACAAATACTCGTTTGGCGAGCGTGACCCATGAACGGATACGCCGAAATCGTCCTGCATCACCGGGCCATCGAGGCGTTCGCCCCGGCCGGCCTGCTCGGCCCCGGCCGCCGGATCGAACATATCCACTCCCTCGGCGCGGCCCGCGTCGACCTGTCACCGCTGAAAATCGGGCGTCACTTTCTCGAACAATGGCCGGTGCGCGAACTGCCCGCGCAAGGCGTCTGGCGCAACGACGCCTATAACAGCTACGCGCCGCCGGTCTTCGTCGTGCACGATGCCCTCGTGCACTCCTCGGCCGGCATCATCGCGGTCGGCGACCAGGTCATCCTCGAAACCATGGGGCATACATTGCCCGAAACGCACGGCTTCCGCAGCCTGATGCGCGGCCTGGCCATCCACCCGAAAGCGGTGCGCCGCCTGGCCGGCGCCCATGTCAGCCTGCTGGCCGGCGGCGAGGGCAATTACTACCACAGCCTGCTGCTGAGCCTGGCCCGGCTCGGCGCGGTGCCGGAGAATTACCAGGCCGCGTCGGCCAGCCTGCTGGTGCCGCGCAGCGCGATCCGGCAGACGGAAGTGCTGGCACTGCTCGACCTGATGCCAAGCCTGGCCGTGCAGGAGGTGGAGCGGGACGAGACGCTGCTCGTCGAAACGCTCATCCTGCCCCTCGGCGTATGCATGGAAAGCGCCTTCCACCCCTGCGTCGCCGATTTCTTCAACGCCATTTCGACCAACGTGGCGAAGCAAAGCCGCCCGACCCCCACCCGCCTCTATATCGAACGGTCGCCCACATCGCTGCGGCCGCTGGTGAACGAGCGCGAACTCGCAGCCTCCCTGGCGGCCATCGGCTTCACCTCCGTGCGCCCCGAAACAATGAGCGTCGCCGACCAGGTGCGGCTGTTCCGCGGCGCCGAAACAATCGTCGCGCCGCACGGCGCCGGCCTGACCAATCTCGGCTTCTGCCGCCCCGGCACGCGGGTGATCGAACTCCTGTCGGACGCCTACTGCAACTGGTGCTTTCGTCACCTCGCAGGCCTCATGCAGCTGAATTACGACTGCATCCTGGGCCGCTCACGCAAACCCTGGCCCGATCTGGACGTCAGCTTCCACCGCACCCCGTGGCAAATCTCCGTGAACCACGTTGTCGCCGCTGTGGCTCAGACGCGGCAGCTTGTGGCTGCGTGACTGCGCAAAAAAAAAGAGGTCGTTCTTTTTTGAAAAAAAGAACCAAAAAACTTTTGTCTGTTTAGGGCACTTTCAGCCTGACGGGAATCGCCCGAGGGAGACCCGCAACGTGGCTGAGGCCGCTCTAGATCCGTGTCGGGCGCGGGTGGCTTCATCGGTGGCGGCGCCTATATGGGGAAGGCCACCGACGGAAAGCCCTGCCCATGCGCCCCGCAGCTTTTTTGCTTGGCATCGAACGCCGCCTTGCGGCGGCCATCATGCTGGGTGCGGCCCTCATCATGGGTCATCCGCAACCCGCTACCGCCCAGGTCAGCGTCCTCACGTACAAAAGCGACAACCTGCGCACCGGCCTGAATAATCAGGAAACCGCGTTGACCGCCCAGACCGTCGGCAGCAGCGCATTCAGCCTGCTGCAAACCGTCACCGTGGACGAACAGGTCAATGCACAGCCGCTCATCGTGCCGAATGTGGCCGTACAGGGCCACGGCACCCACACCGTTGCTTATGTCGCAACCGAAAACAACACGGTCTATGCGCTCGATGCCGCCAGCGGCGCCGTTCTGCTCAGCCGCAACCTCGGCACGCCGGTCCCGGCCAGCGCCATTCCAGGCGGCGTCTGCAACAAGAACAGCGGGGTCGTCGGTATCGATTCCACCCCGGTGATCGACCCGCAGGCCGCCCTGCTCTACGTCATCACCTATACCGAGGAGAGCGGCCAACCCGTCTATCGCCTCCACGCCCTCGCCCTGGCCACGCTGGCCGATACCGTCGCCTCGCAAATCGTGAGCGCCACCGGCATTCTGACCAATGGCAGCGCGTATGCCTTCGACCCCGCCACGACCCGCCAGCGCCCCGCGCTGCTGCTGGCCAACAGCACCCTCTATGCCGGTTTCGGCAGCTTCTGCGACCACAACCGGACCACGAGCCGAGGCTGGGTCCTGGGCTGGCAGGCCGGCACGCTCACGCCGCTTGCCGGCAACACGCTCATCAACCGCCTGGCCAGCGCGCCGAAGAATTTCTTCCTCACATCGGTGTGGATGTCCGGCGCCGGCCTCGCCGCCGATCCGGCCGGCAATATCTATGCCGTGACAGCGAACTCCGACGCCAGCGGCAACACCTACAACTCGGTAACCAACCCGGCGGAGAGCGTACTGAAGCTCTCCGCCGATCTGACATCGATCCTCGATTACTTCACGCCCGGCGGCGCCAAGAACGGCGCGCCCGAGCTCGACATACGCGACCGCGATTTCGGCGCCGGCGGCGTCATGCTGCTGCCGGCACAAAACGGCTCCATTCCCAACCTTGCCGTGGCGGCCGGCAAGGTTGGGCTCATGTATCTGCTGAACCAGAACCAGCTCGGCGGCTACGTGCCGAACGGTCCGGACAATGTCGTCGGTTCCAACAAGATCGGCCGATGCTGGTGCGGCGAATCCTATTTCGTCGGCGCCGACGGGGCCGCCCGCGTGGTCAGCAGCGGCGGCATGAACATGATGGTCTGGCGGCTACGGACCTCGCCCAAGACCTCCCTCATCGAGGAAAGCGCATCCGCCACCTTGCCGAGCGGAGAGAACCAAGGCTTTTTCACCACCGTCTCCTCGAACGGCACCCAGCCCGGCTCGGCGGTCATCTGGGCAGTGGCACGGGCGAACAAAACCGGCGCGCCGCAGCTAACGCTCGTTGCCTATAACGCCGCCAACAGTGCCACCCTGTTCAGCGCGGTGGCCGGCCCCTGGTCGTCGACGTACGCAAACGCCAACATCGTCCCGGTTGTTGCAAACGGCTATGTGTATGTCGGGAGCTACAAGGAACTGGCGATTTTTGGGCTGGCGAACAAGTAAGGCAAGAAGCCGTTCTCTTTTGAAAAAAAGAACCAAAAAACTTTTGCCACATTACCGCGTTGGTTTGGCGGGCGTGACGCTGTAGTCATAAAATCCGCGGCCGGTCTTGCGGCCTAGCCAGCCGGCCTCGACATATTTCACCAGCAGGGGGCATGGGCGGTACTTGGTGTCCGACAGCCCGTCCAGCAGCACCTGCATGATGGACAAACACGTGTCCAGGCCAATGAAGTCGGCCAATTCCAGCGGCCCCATCGGGTGGTTGCAGCCGAGCTTCATGGTCGTATCGATTGCGGTGATCGTGCCGACGCCCTCGTACAGCGCGTAGACGGCCTCGTTAATCATCGGCATCAAAATGCGGTTGGCCATGAAGCCCGGATAATCCTCCGACATGGCCGTGGTCTTGCCCAGGCGGCGCGACAGTTCGGCAATCGTTTCGTAGGTGGCTTCACTTGTCGCAATGCCGCGGATGATTTCCACCAGCTTCATCACCGGCACCGGGTTGAAGAAGTGCATGCCGATGAATCTGTCGGCACGGCCGGTAGCGGCGCCGAGCCGGGTGACGGAGAGCGACGATGTGTTCGTGGCCAGAATCGTATCGTCACGCAAATGCGGCTGCACGGCCTTGAAGATGGCGCGTTTGACATCCTCTTTTTCCGTCGCCGCCTCAATGATCAGGTCGGCATGCGCCAGCGCCGTATAGTCGGCGGCGACCCGGATGCGGGCGAGTGCGTCGACCTTGGCCTGCGCCGTCACGGCGCCTTTGGCAACTTGCCGGTCGATATTCTTGCCGATGGTGACAATGGCTTTCTCGACCGCCTCCGGCTTTGCATCGAGCAGCAGAACGTCAATCCCGGCCAGCGCCGTCACGTGGGCAATGCCGTTGCCCATCTGCCCGGCGCCGATAATGCCGATGGAGTTAATCATGGTGCGCGCGCCTTCCTGGAAGGAAGTATTTCTCTTTTGAAAACTCTTATCTATGGCTCACGCCACCAAAGAGAGTAAAAGTTTTTTGGTTCTTTTTTTCAAAAAAGAACTGCTTCTATGTTTTTTCCAGCTCCGCCTTCAATTCCGGCAACGCCTGAAACAAATCCGCCACCAGGCCATAGTCGGCCACCTGGAAAATCGGCGCCTCCTCATCCTTGTTGATGGCGACGATAACCTTGCTGTCCTTCATGCCGGCCAGGTGCTGAATGGCGCCCGAGATGCCGATCGCCACATAAAGATCCGGCGCA
Source organism: Acidobacteriota bacterium (assembly GCA_903970435.1). Classification (GTDB taxonomy): domain Bacteria; phylum Pseudomonadota; class Alphaproteobacteria; order Acetobacterales; family Acetobacteraceae; genus CAJCIS01. The sequence continues at coordinate 33,354 of CAJCIS010000270.1, forward strand.
ACGATCTTGCCGGTCTGGCCAACCTGATAATCGTTGGGAACGAACCCCGCATCCACCGCGGCACGGCTGGCGCCCACTGCCGCGCCCAGCTTGTCGGCAATCGGATCGAGCAGGTGAAAATTCTCGCCGTTCTGCATGCCGCGCCCGCCGGAAATCACCACGCGCGCCGCGGTCAGCTCCGGCCGCTCGCTCTTGGACAACTCGGCGCCCAGGAAGCGCGATATGGCCGGGATGTCGGCCGCAGCCGCCGCCTCGATGGGTGCGGCGCCCCCGTCGGACGCAATCGGATCGAAACTGGCCGCGCGCACGGTCAACACTTTCTTGGCGTCCGCGCTCTTCACCGTCGCCAGTGCGTTGCCGGCATAGATCGGCCGCACGAACGTATCGGCATCGATCACTTCGGCAACGTCGGATATCTGCTGCACATCCAGCAGGGCGGCCACCCGCGGCATGACGTTCTTGCCGATCGCCGTGGAGGCGCTGATCAGGTGCGAATAGCCCGGCGCGAGGGCGACCAGCAAAGCCGCCAGCGGCTCGGCCAGCGCGTGGGCGTACGCCGCGTTGTCCGCGGTCAGAACCTTGGCAATGCCCGGCAGCTTGGCCGCCGCGGCGGCCGCCTCGGCCACATTCTCGCCGGCAACCAGAACATGCACGTCGCCGCCGATCTTTTCGGCGGCCGCCACCGCGCTGCGGGCAGGCTGCTTGAGCTTGCCGCCCTCATGGTCGAGCAGAACCAGGGACACCATGGTCAGATCACCTTCGCTTCGTTGCGCAATTTATCCACCAGTTCGGCCACCGATTTCACCTTCTTGCCGGCCTGCCGCTTGGGCGGCTCCACCACCTTGAGCGTGCTCAGGCGCGGCGCCGGGTCCACGCCCAGGTCGGCGGGTTTGACGACATCGATCGGCTTTTTGCGCGCTTTCATGATGTTGGGCAGCGACGCGTAACGCGGCTCGTTGAGGCGCAGATCGGCGGTGATGATTGCGGGCATGGTCAGCGCCACCGTCTCCAGTCCGCCATCCACCTCGCGTTTGACGGTCGCGGTGCCATCTTCAATGTCCACCTTGCTGGCGAAGGTGCCCTGCGGCCAGCCGAGCAGCGCGGCCAGCATCTGCCCGGTGGCGTTCATGTCGTCATCGATTGCCTGCTTGCCCAGAATGATCAGGCCGGGCTGCTCGCGATCGGCCAGCGCCTTGAGGATTTTCGCCACCGCCAGCGGCTCCGGGCTCGCCTCCGTTTCCACCAGAATGCCCCGGTCCGCGCCCATGGCGAGCGCCGTGCGGATGGTTTCCTGCGACGCGGTGATGCCGACCGAGACGGCAATGATTTCGGTCACCACCCCTTTTTCCTTCAGGCGGACGGCTTCCTCGACAGCGATTTCGTCGAACGGGTTCATCGCCATCTTGACGCCCGAAAGTTCGACGCCGGTCTGGTCCGACTTCACCCGGACCTTCACGTTGTAGTCAACGACCCGCTTGACGGGCACGAGGATTTTCATGGGTTTACGGTCTCTGCTGAAAGGCTTGCTCTGCTGAACGGGCCAGCATGATCGCGCGTGCGGCGGACAGATACGGTGGGGGGTCGCAAGGTGTCAAACAGGTGCGCACCTCGCTCGGCAGGGTTGTCGGCGCGCGAAAAACTTGAAATTAACCACCCCTGGAGATAAATTGCTGGGAAGCGGGCCGCTCGCGCGGCCCGCCCCCCGGCCTGAAGGTTACCGGCGGCTAAGCTGTATACTTAGCCGCCACCTCCAAATCCGGAATTTGATCGCGATGCAAAAACGCATCGGTCTCTCCTTCCAGGATGCCCTGGGCACCCGTGCCTCGGGCATTGGAGATGATACAGCAAGTCTATACAACCTGCGCGTGTAAAACGCGCAGGTTGCTCTTTTTCAGAATTCCACCCACAGCGTGTCGGCGAAAATGCCGCGCTTCTTCAGGTTGCCCGCGGCGCCGCGCGCACGCCGCACATCTCGACGCAACAGGCGCTGGAGCGTCGCCGGCAGCACGGCGCGGTTGATGTGCTCGCCAAAGCAGCGATGCAGCCCGTAGCCGAAATGCAGGTAGTCGGTGGCCGGCCGCTTCGGGTTGAAAACCTCCGGATCGGCCACACGGCGCGGATCTCGCATCGCGGAAGCAAACGCCACCACCACCGATGCGCCAGCCGGAATGATCGTCTCATACCACATGCCGGGCGCCACCAATGTTTTGGCCACCGCCTTGCGCTGCAATCCGGGCGCCAGCGGGTCGAACCGCAGCGCCTCGAACAGGTAGTTGGCGACCGTCGGCGTGTCCCCCGCCCGCGCCGCCGCGGTCGCCTCGTTGAGCTGCGGCGGGCGCCGCAGAAGCTGTTCCAGCGCGAACGGCAGCACCATCGGCGGCTGCGGCGGGCCGCCGACCAGAAAGCCGACAAGCGCGCTGCGTATCTTGGCATCGGTGTAGCCCTCGGCGCCGGCCGCCTGCCGGGCGAGGCAGCGCTGCAGCACATCATCGGGGCCGGCC
>CAJCIS010000271.1 GCA_903970435.1 Acidobacteriota bacterium
GAAGCCCGGGGCCGAAAGCCTGCAGCCGCGGGTAAGCGTATCGGATTTCGTTCGGACCTGGCTAGAGCATTATCAGCCTGGCTGGAATCGTGCCTATCGAGCCGGCGGCCTGAGGGCTGATGAAAATGCTCGCTCAAACAAAGAGCTAGAGCGGCCTGACGGAGGGTGCCGATTTTCCAGTCAGACTGAAGCCGCTCTAGCGCCCGGGCACGCGATGCGGCCAACCGGCACCCGACTGTTGTACGTTTGCCTCTCTAAACGATCAATATTCCGATTTCCGCTGCGGCAATGGTGCGTCGCGACACCGATCTGGTATTCGTGGGCCTCGCGCTGCGCCGACAAGGCTGCGCGGGGGCATTGGCGGTAGTTCGGCACTTCAGACGGAGCGCGCTTGCGACCATCGAATGGACGTCCATCCGCATCGGGATGGCCGGCGTTATTGCAATGAACATCTTCCGGTCTGATTGGGCAGCGATCGCCATCAAGCCGCGATAAAAACAAGAAACAATACGATCAGGGGCGGCGCCACGCGACCACACAGCGATCTTCCAGAGCACAGGTTGTCCAGATGCCACATGATCTCCTCCCGGTCCCGCAACAGAACCACGGAGCGGTAACGCATCGATCCACCAAGGGCCGGCTGCTTGCCAGTGCCGCGCTGGCACTGATGCTGCCGTCGCCGCTGTTGGCGCAGAACGCGCCGCAAAGCGGGCCGGCGGCGGCGCCGGCCGATCCCACCCTGGTCGCGCAGGCCACCGCCACCGCCCCTGCCGCCGCCCCCCCCGCGGACGCGGCGCCGAGTGCGGCCCCCGAGGAAGTGATCGTTACCGGCACACGGCAGGCCGGCCGCACCAGGCAGGAAAGTCCAGCGCCGGTGGACGTCATCAGCGCCAAGGAATTGCAGGCCACCGGCGAACAGAACGTGTTCGACGCGCTCAACAAGGTTCTGCCGTCGCTCGATCTGCCGCCGGTCGGCTTCGACACCGCCGGCAACGTAAGGTCGATCCGCCTGCGCGGCCTTTCGCCGGACGACGTGCTCGTGCTGATCGACGGCAAGCGCCGCCACGTCTCGGCGAACATCAACGCCGATATCGGCCCGGCCGGCGGCTCGGACCCTGTCGATCTCGACATGATCCCGATCAGCCTGATCGACCACATCGAGGTGCTGCGTGACGGCGCGGCCGCCCAGTACGGGTCCGACGCGATCGCCGGCGTCATCAACATCATCCTCAAGCACGCCGACCACGGCGGCAGCGCCTTCGCGCAGGAAGGTGCAACCTACGTTCAGGATGGCTTCACCAACAACCTCGGCGCCAGCATGGCGACGTCGCTTGGGGGCAACGGCTATTTCGACCTCGGCGTTGATTACACGTATCACGATCACACCAACCGCGACGGCACGTTTCCTGGCGTAACCGGCCCCAACGGCACCGGCTCGCAGCTCGCCGTACCGTTCACGGTTCCGAACCCCAAGACGATCAGCCAGATCGAAGGTGATCCGCGCAAAAATCTGGCGAATGTCGGCTACAACACAGCTTACACGATCAGCCCGGAGGTCGAGCTCTACTCCTTCGCCACCTATGCCTATCGCCATTCCGAGTCGTTCGAAAACTATCGCGACCCGAACACCAGTGGCGCCTACCCGCTGGCATTCGGCCTCTATCCGAACGGCTTCGAGCCGGTCGAGGCCACCAATGAAGACGACTACGCCGCCACCTTCGGCGTCAGGGGCGACTTGGTGGATGATTGGCACTACGACCTCAGCTCGACCTATGGCGGCGACATCATAAACCTGTCCACGATCGCCTCGATCAACACGGATTATCTCGCGGCCTTCGGTACCTCGCCCACGTCGTTCCACGCCGGCGAATTCAACGATACGGAATGGACCACCAACCTCGATTTCAACAAGCCGGTCGAAATCGGTTTCGCCAAGCCGCTGAGCATCGCGTTCGGTGGCGAATTCCGGCGCAATACCTATCAGCTTGAGCCTGGCGACTTTCCATCGACCTACGGCGGTGGTTCGCAAGCCTATCCGGGCTTCACTGCGGCGAGCGCCGGTCAATACCACCGCACCAACGAGGCGGTGTATATCGATCTCAACACAAACCCGCTCGAGCACTGGCAGGTCGATGTTGCCGGCCGCTTCGAGCATTACAGCGACGTGAAGGATACCGAAACCGGCAAGCTCACGACCCGCTACGACATCACACCGCGGTTCGCCGTTCGGGGCACCATCAGCAACGGTTTCCGTGCCCCCTCGCTGGCGCAGGAAGGTTTTGCGGCCGTGAACGTGGGCCCCACCACGGCCATCGGCCAGTTCCCGGTCAACTCCGCCGCCGCCCAGGCGCTCGGCGCCGTGCCGCTGAAGCCTGAGCGGTCGCAGAACTACGAAGTGGGCATTGTCGCCGAGCCGATCGATCGCCTGCATGTCGCAGTCGATGCCTACAGGATCGATATCCGCGACCAGATTGTCGATTCCGGCACGTTCAGCGGCCCGGCGGCGCTCGCGGCGCTCGAATTGAGCGGCCTGCTGCCGCCAACCTGCTCGGCGGCCACCGGCTGTAACGTCTATGCGCAGTACTACACCAACGGCGTCAGCACGAAGAATTATGGCGCCGATATCACGGTCGATTACACCTCGTTCTTCGGCGATTACGGCAAGGTCGCCTGGCTTGTGGCCGCCAATCTCAGCAGCATCACGATCACGCACCAGGAAGCCTCGGCCGCGCTCACGCCTGACGTGCTCTCGGAAATCGCCGAGGACACGCCCAAGAGCAAGGTCATTCTTCAGGGCACCTACACGTACGATCAATGGAGCCTGATGGCGCGCGTCACCCGCTTCGGCCAGTCGGTGGAAGTGTTGCCCGACGGCCCCAATGGCGGCGCGCCCTATACCGCGAACCGCAACGCGCCTGCATGGATCGGCGATCTCGAGATCGGCTACAAGATCACGCCCGAGGTCACGTTCACGCTCGGTGCCGACAACTTCACCGACAAATATGCCAGCCACTCGACGTTTCTTTCGCGCTATCACAACGCCATCGAATACATCCCATCCTCGCCCTACGGCATCGACGGCGGCTTCTACTATGGACGACTCGCCTATAATTTCGGCGCCGCCCCGCCACCCCCGCCGCCGTCGCCGCCCGAAGCCGTGGCACCCCCGCCTGCGGCCACGATCCCCGTTCGCACCTATCTCGTCTTCTTCGACTGGGATCGCGCCGACCTGACAGCCCGCGCCAGGCAGATCGTCGACTCCGCCGCGGAGGCCTCCACCCACGTCCAAACCACGCGCATCGAGGTCGACGGCTACACCGATCTTTCCGGCACCGCCGCCTACAACCAGAAACTGTCTGTCCGCCGTGCCGAAACGGTGCAGAACGAACTCGTCCACGACGGTGTGCCGGCAGCCGAAATCGCCATCCACGGCTACGGCCAAAGCAATCCCCTGGTGCCCACCGCCCCCGGCGTCCGCGAGCCGCAGAACCGCCGCGTGGAGATCGTCTTGAAGTAAGTAAGAAACCGGCCCGGCAGGGCGGGATAATTCGATCCCACCCTGCCGGTGCGGTTAAAAAAGCAGTTCTTTTCTGAAGAAAAGAACCAAAAGACTTTTATTCTTAGCGCAACCCCAATTTTCGGAATATGACCTTAGCCCAGGACAAAAGTTTTTTGTTTCTTTTTTTCAAAAAAGAAATACTTCCTTCCTTCCTCACTTCAAATCAAGCGTCACCGAACCAATCTTCCCGCGAAACGGCGCGCTCTGCGCGCGGCTCACATGCGAGCCCAGGTCACGCCCAACGTCGAGCGTTTCGTCGTAAATGCCGACGTAATTGGCAATCTTGCCGGAACCGACAACATTGCCGTTCACCTTCAACGTCACCGCCTCCGGCATCGGCAGGCGCGCAAACAGCGAGCGCAGCGCGGCGTCCGGCCCGCGGTCGGAAGCTTTGGCCGTGATATCCGCTTCGATCGTGTTATGACCCGGAAGCAGCCTGTCGCCGCCGGCCACCAGCGCGGAGACGTGGCCGTTGGCGGTCGCTTCGAACACCGGCTTGCCGTCCTTCACATAGAGCACCACACCGCCGGCCAGTCCGCCGTCGGCCACGATCACCCCGTCCGCCCCCGCATCGGGCACCGTGATGTCGGCCGTCAGCGTATAGTTGCGGCCGCGCAGAATGGGCAATTGCTGCTGCGTCAGGCGCGCCACGTCGGCCGCGAAGACAAAATGCGTCTGCCCCTGCGAGACATAGGGCGGCGGGCTGAAATTCGGCACCAGCGGGTACACGTTGTTGCGCTTCGCCTCACTGTCGAACAGCGCCACCATTTCCTTCAACTTGTCCGGATTTTGCGCCGCCAGATCGTGCGCCTGGCTGTAATCCTCGGCGAGATGATAGAGCTCCCAGGGATGATTGCCGATCGGCGTGGTAAGATATTTCGGGCCGAAAATCTCCCACGGCAGCACGTGGCGCGAACCGGCCCACCAGCCATCCTGGTAGATGCCGCGGTTGCCGACCATTTCGAAATACTGCAACGGATGCGTGGACGGGGCGCGCGCGTCGGTAAAGCTTGCCACCAGGCTATGGCCCTCCAGCTTCCATTGCTTGACCCCATCCACCGTGTCGGGCGGCGTAATGCCGGCGGCCTCGTAAATCGTCGGCGCAATATCCGTCACATGCTGGAACTGGCCGCGCACGGCACCACGATCGGTGATTTTCGCCGGCCAGACGGCAACCAGCGGATCGGTGGTGCCGCCGAGATGCGAGGCGACCTGCTTGGTCCACTGAAACGGCGCGTCCAGCCCCCAGGCCCAGCCGGCAGCGTAATGATTGAACTGCAGGTCGCTGCCGAGCTCGTGCGAAATCTTGGCGCGCTGGTCCAGCGGTGCGGGCTTGCCGTTGACGTCCAGCAGGTCATGACCCTCCAGTCCGCCTTCGCCGCTCGCGCCATTATCGCCGACGATATACAGCACCAGCGTATTGTCGGCCTGCCCCGCCTGACGGATCGCATCTACCAGCCGGCCCACTTCATGATCGGTCTGCTCGAGGAAGCCGGCATAGACTTCCGCCTGATGCGCCAACAATTTTTTCTGCGCCGGCGTGAGCGACTCCCACGCCGGCAATTCGGCCGGCCGCGGCGTCAGTTCGGCATTGGCGGGAATAATGCCCTGCGCCTTCTGGCGCGCGAACGTCTCCTCGCGCAGCCTGTCCCAGCCCTGGTCGAATTTGCCCTTGTATTTGTCGATCCATGCCTGCGGCACATGGTGCGGCTCGTGCGTGGCGCCGGTGGCGAAATAGATGAAGAACGGCTTTTGCGGCGCCACCGCGTCATGCTGGTGCAGCCAGTGGATGGCGTCGTCGGCGAGGTCGATCGTCAGATGGTAGCCGTCGGCCGGCTTGCCCCACGGCTCCGCCGGCACGTTGTTGCGATAGAGGCGCGGCTCCCATTGGCTGTCGTCGGCAGCCATGAAGCCGTAGAAATAATCGAACCCCAGCGCGTTCGGCCAATGATTGAACGGCCCCGCGGGGCCCACCTCCCAGGTCGGCGTATTATGCCACTTGCCGAAAGCCGCGGTGTTATAGCCATTGTCGCGCAGCACCTCGGCAATCGACGCCGCATTTTTCGGCCAGACCGAGTCGTAGCCGGGATAACCGCTGGCGCCTTCGGTAACCGTGCCGAATCCGATCTGATGATCGTTCCGTCCGGATAGCAACGCGCCGCGCGTCGGCGAACACAGCGCATTGACGTGGAAATTGTTGTAGCGCAGCCCTTCATGCGCCAGCCGGTCCAGCGCCGGCGCGGCAATCGGGCCGCCGGTAATGCTGGTGGCGCCGAAGCCCACATCGTCAATCAGCACCAGCAGCACATTGGGCGCGCCCTTCGGCGCGATAATGCGCGGGGGCCAGTCCGGTTTGCTCTTCGCGCGATCGGCGTCGACGACGCCGGCGAACGGGGGCGCCTGCTGCGGCAGGCTGACCGGCGCCTGCTGCGGCAGGCTGACCTGCGCCATCGCGGTCCCGGGTGCCCCCACAGGCACCAGCGCGGCGCCCGCCAGCAGCGCGCACCGCATGCCAGGGCCGGAAACACGCAAGCCAAGCCGGATCCAATCGCGCAATGCCATGTCTGCCCCCGCCAAATTTCACGCGCAATATACGTTGAATTCGCGGATGCAGATTATTCACAGTGGTAATTTTAGTCAACACGGCGCCGCTTAGTGGAAATAGCCCCGTCGGGCTATGTGCGCCATGGCGCCAGAGGCGTGAGAAGCGCGGCTTCCGTCCGGCCGCGCCGCTCTACCGCGAGCAGCCGACGGCCCGACAGGTGCGCAATGGCTTGCTGCACACTGCGCTTGGAGAGCCCGGTCCGGTCCGCCAGCTCCTGGTGGCTCAGGCAGGCAACCCTGTCACAAGCGGCGAGCCAGATCGCCAGATATACCAAATAAGATGCCGGCCGCCTGTCATGGCCAACCAGATCGCGCATCAGCGTGTCGAGCACGTAAGGATCGATCGTCAGGGCGGCAACCATTACCATAGCAATGGCTGCCATACTTCAACCCGTCAAGCGCCAAACATATCCTCCACCGCAAGGAGAGCCCCAGAAGGAGAGCCCCAGCATGATCAAACATCTGAAATTCGCCAGCATCCCCACCTCGGACCAGCCACGCGCCCTCGCGTTCTGGACGGAAAAGATGGGTTTCAAGGTCATGACGGATCAGCCGATGGGCAAACAGCGCTGGATAGAACTCGGCCTGCCCGGCGCGCAAACCGGCATCGTGCTATTTACGCCCGAGGGTCACGAGGACCGCATCGGCACCTTCTTCAATGGCTCGTTCCATTGCGACGACATCGATTACACCTACCGCCAACTCACCGACCGTGGCGTGGACATCACGCCGCCGGAGAAGCAGCCATGGGGCACCTTTTCGCGGTTTCGCGATCCGGACGGGAATACTTTCATTCTGTCGGGGCGGTAGAAAGGAAGGAAGCAGTTCTTTTTTGAAAAAAAGAACCAAAAAACTTTTATCTGTTGCGGCAACGGCACGTTGGCGCCCGTCAAAGCATCGTCTCCAGCCGCGCGAAACTGGCCTCCATGCCATGTTCCATCCCGGTCGAGAGCATCTGCGTGCGCGTCGTTTCATCCGGCAACGTCATCCGCATGGTCATCAACGTGCCTGAGCCATCCTTGGCAAAACGCGTCACGATGTGATTGTCCGGTGTCGGATCGGGCAGGTGCATCCGCTCGACATGTTCTATGCGGCTGAACGGGTCCAGCGCCACGAACGTGCCGGTGACGTAAAAGCCGTGGCCCTTGCCGTTCGTCCATTCGTAACGGAATGCGCCGCCCGGCCGCGCATCGAGGCGGCAAACCGGCATCGTCCAGCCATCCGGCCCGAGCAGCCATTTCTGGATCAGCGCCGGCTCCACATGGGCGCGATACACCGCCTCGGGCGACGCCGCGAAGTGCCGTGTAATGACAACATGCGTGCCGCCTTCTGTCTTCAACGTCAGCTTGCTCATCGTTTTCCCTTTCACTTTTTGGCTTCCATTCCGGCCAGCACATCATCCAGCCGGTCGTAATTCCGGCTCAGGGCCCGGCGCAGCATGTCGAGCCATCGGTCGATCTCCGAAATGGCCTCCGGTGCCAGCCGGCATGGCCGCCGGGTGCCTTCGGCGCGGCGCACAATCAGCCCCGCACCCTCCAGCACCTTGAGATGCCGTGAGATCGCGGGCTGGGTCATTTCGAACGGCTTCGCAATCTCCATCACCGTTGCCTCCCCCAGGGCAAGGCGCGCCAGAATCGCCCGCCGGGTCGGGTCAGCCATGGCCGAGAAGGCCGCGTCGAGGTTGGTCATGTTAACTCGTATGTTATATAACAGACTATTTATATAATAGGTCAGCCCAAGTCAAGCCCCGCGGTGCAAGGACCACAGAAGAAGCAGTTCTTTTTTGAAAAAAAGAACCAAAAAACTTTTATTATTTGGTTTGTGCGGCGGGCTTCATTTTGCTTGTGGCGCCGCCCGCTCTTCGGGGTTATGTTGCGTTTCCACCAATGAATAACAGGGGGAGACCGCCATGTTGCTGAACCGGATAGCTTTGCTGTGCGCATCGCTCAGCCTTGGCTGCCACGTGGCATACGCGCAAACCGGGCCGGTCACGACCGGTCTCCAGATGTGGTTGAAAGCCGATTCGGGGCTCGCCCCCGACGGCTCCAGTTGGGCCGACCAGTCCGGCCATCACCACGACGCAACGGCGCTCACCGGCCAGGCGCCGGCGGTGCAGGCCGGCGGCCTCAACGGTCTCCCCGTCGCGGTGTTTTCCGGCAACCAGGTCATGTCCATCGCCGGCGAAATTGTGCCCAAACAAATCTTCACGATCATTGCGGTCGTCTCCGACACCAGCACGCCGGGCGCCGGATCGTACCGCGAAATTCTGTCGAACTGGGATCCAAGCACCGAAACCAGTTCGATCTTTCTCGGCACCGTCTGGGGCACCGTCAACGGCAAGCCAACCGACCGCTTCCGCTTCACCGACGCGATCGGCGGTGCCAATCAGGGCCAGACCGGACAGGGGCACATCAACACCCCGACGAAGGCCTTCATCCTGACCGGGGTCGCCGCCCGCGGCAAAGCCTTCGTCGATGTCAACACCAAGCGGCAATACAAGCTGGCCGGCGCGCTGCCCCCGCGCGCGCTGACCGAGCCGTGGGTGCTCGGCCGCCAGGGCCTCAACGAGGCCGGGGACGGCGGCGAATACTGGTCCGGCGACATCGCCGAGGTGCTGGTCTATTCGCGCGCCCTGAACCCGACCGACCTGGCCACCGACATCGCCTACCTAAGCGCCAAGTGGCAGTAGCTGGCCCGAGTTGAATCGCCCAAAACAGATAAAAGTTTTGGCACTTATATACCTGCTTGACCCAACTCGCCGGATTGGGTAGAACGGCTGCATCGGAAAGGTGCGGCCATGATCCAGTCATTCGACAGCCTCTTGCAGATGATGGAAGCGTTCCCGGACGAGCAGACTTGCATTGACCACCTTACCGCCATCCGTTGGAAAAACGGCGCCTATTGCTCCCACTGCGGCGGCACCACGGTTTACCACTTTTCCGACAAGCGCACCCACAAGTGCGGCGACTGCCGCCAACGGTTTTCGATCAAAGTCGGCACCATTTTTGAAGACACGAAGCTGCCGCTGCGCAAGTGGTTCATCGCCATTTGGCTGATCGCCAGCCACAAGAAAGGCATCGCCTCCACTCAACTCGCCAAAGACCTGAAAATCACTCAGAAATCCGCGTGGTTCGTCCTGCATCGCCTGCGTTACGCTTCCCGCACCCAATCCTTCCAGGCGCCCCTGGAAGGTGACGTGGAGGTTGACGAGACCTATGTGGGCGGCAAGGCCAAGAACAAGCACGGCGGCAAGAGTGGCAAGGGGAGCGGCGTAGCCGGCAAGGCGGCCGTTGTCGGCGCGGTAGAGCGCGGCGGCTCGGTCGTGGCCAAGGTTGTTGAGCACGTGAACACGGAGACGCTGGAAGAATTCGTGGACAACACCGTGTCCGCAACGGTTGCGTCGATCTCCACTGACGAGCACAGCGCCTATCGCCGCCTTAGCATGAAGTATGCCCATGGCGTCGTGCACGACACGAACAAGGTTTTCGTCGATGGCAACACACACACGCAGACCATTGATGGCCATTGGTCGCAGCTAAAGCGCCAGATCATCGGCATTTAACATTGGGTCAGCGTCAAGCATCTAAACCGCTACGTGGCCGAGTCGTCATGGCGCTATAATCGTCGCTCAAGCGGCGAAGGCGCCCGAGTAAACATGCTTTTGGCCGATGCCACCGGCCACCTGACCTACAAGGTGCTCATCGGTCATGGTTGAGAAGCGCGAGCCTCCATTCGGCCTGGATATGCCATTTGATGAGGCACTTCGACGTTTTGCGAAAACTGAACCGAAAGAGGTGCAAACGGCGATGTCGAAACCTGTTCAAACAGATTTTAAAGCACAGCTAAACACCGTGGATTTTCACGGCCACGTTCTTCAGGTCATAGCGGCCGATGGCCGTCCGTTCGTCCCGTTGAACCGGATTTGCGTTAACCTTGGTCTTGATTGGAGCGCTCAGCTTAAAAGGATACAACGAGATCAAGTTCTTAGCGAAGGGTTGGTCATGATGGCCATACCTACGCAGGGCGGCACTCAGCAAACGGCTTGCCTACCACTTGAATATCTAAACGGTTGGCTGTTCGGTATTGATGAGAACCGCGTAGTGCCGGCTATTCGCGACGCACTGATAACCTATAAGCGCGAGGCTTATGGCGCTCTCTATAACTATTTCGTCAAAGGCTTTGCGGTTAACCGCGAAAAGTTAGAACAAGACAATAGCGCTCGTGAAGCCGCGATTCAAGAACTTCGGAAATTGAGGACTTCAGACAAAACGCTCTACAAAAAAGTAACAGATGCTATTGCTTATACCAGCGCAGACTACGAATCTACCCGGCAAACTATGCCAAAGCGGGTAAACGCTCTGTTCGCTAGAATTCAAGATACATTTCACGTTGCGGTGTCTGGAAAAACCGCCGCAAAGCTTGTGCTTGATCACGCAGACGGCGAGAAGCCGTTGGTGGGGATGACCGCTTATGACGGGCCGGAATACAAGATCACCACACAAGACGTGAGAACCGGCAAGAATTACCTAACCAAAATCGCGTTCAGGCAGTTGGAGATTTTATATGAACAGCTTTTTTTATTTGCAGAAAACAAGATCATAGGCGGAGAAACTATGACTTTGGCCAAATGGGAGGACCAGCTTCAAAAGCTTCTTATAGCCAACGGATTTGAACCACGCGGCATGTATGAAGGTGAGTTCTTGCCAAATCGCGCATTTCAAAAGGCGGAACGTGAACTGAAAAAATACAAAGAACGCCGCGCAATTGAGGGGCCAAAAGTTTAACGAGCACTGTCAAGATCGCGGTCGTTTGCCAAGTGGGTGTTCTTGATTTTGATATACGTCCGTCGGCCTAGACCCATAAAGCGCGTCGGGCGGAACAACACTAGACAACTGAAAAAAGGTGACTTGACAGGGGCGGTCCTTGATCGGCGTGAGGGATATTTCAAGCGGCCCATTATTCATTATTTCTAATATAATTTGTCCGCTCCATCCAGGCTGGAGCCACGGAGCGGTCTGGTGCATACTTAAACCTAGTCGAGCATACGTGCTTCTACCCTCAACTCGCGCTATAAGGTTATTGGGTATTGTCACAGTTTCGTAGGTCTGCGCCAAAATAAATTTTCCAGGTCCGAGAATGTAGCGCGGTTGGTTTCCGTGCTCATCTTTCTCTGGTAGAACAATTGAATCCCATATTTTGGTTGAACCCAATACACCAAGGCCCGCAGCAAGCGAGATTGTAAGTCCCTGCACGTCTCTTAGTTTTGTGAATTGAAAGTTTAGCCGTAGGTTTATAGACGCCTCGCCCCACTGATCATCTTCTAAAGTGGGTGAGAATCCTATCTCCTTAGCATCCACCGCCCTTTTTAGGTCTGCGTGAGATAGGATCATCGCTGCCTCTAACTAAGCGATCGCCCTGACATTATTTCGAGCCCATTCTGCCGACAGGCGCGCAAGGCCGTTAGTGGTAAAATAAGAACCGGAAAGCACCACAGACAGGACTGAGTCCGTGGACTCGCGTACCTTAGCTTGGATACTCACGCCGGGTTCTACGATATCTTGCGCCCGGACAAAGCCGGAAACGTTGCCGGAAAGAGTGCCGACCGTCACCAGGAATTCGTCTGCAAAGGCCCCCGGCTGAACGGACACAGGCACCGCTACGGTATCCCCTGGCAAAAACTTCGGCATGGCGAGCCTTTCTCCCTTATGATCACTTCTGGGATTCACTTTCCAGAATGCGAGTCGTGTGCGTCAATTGGTAAGTTGAACACACCTGTGAACAAAACCACTCATCTCATTGAAAACACTTGTATAGTTATCCACATCTAATTATAGACTTTATGGCTTTGTGAAAGCAAGAACAAATCTGGAACGCCCGCGGGTCACTCACGTATATAGACGCCAAAGTTTTTTGGTTCTTTTTTTCAAAAAAGAACGGCTTCCTTCGCCCGTCACGCGTCACGGATTCTTATACCGCAACTTGCCGTCCAGGTTGCGGCCCCTGATAATGCCCGCGGAATGATAGAACAGCCCATACGTATCGATGCTGGAGAGATCGGGAAAAATGCACGCATCCAGCACATCGTCGGGATTCGTATTCAGCACCCAGCCGCCGCCGGCCGCGTTGATACCGCCGAACAGGTCGGTGCCGCCGATCTGCGAGCAGTAGCAGGAGCCCGGGCTGCCCTGGCAGCTCGGGTCATTGTAGGGCACCTCCGCATAGTAGGCGAGGGCGGCCAGCGAAGGCAGCTTGGCCACCAGCGTGGTCAGCAGCACGTCGATCTGCGTGGTGCCGTCCTTGGACAGGAACTGGCAGAATTGTTGCGGCCCGGCGAGCACCAGCGGCGTGCCGCCGTTCGTGCCGTACTCCGGAATGCGGGTCTGCACGATCCCGCCCTTCTTCACGCAGTAAGCGGTCGGTGAAAACGTCTCGCCCTGGGCGAAGCCCGCCACCGGCACGGCAAGCAGCCCCACGGCCACCACGACGATCTTGAACATGTTATGCGCCCCTCTTGACATCGATGATGCCACTGAGATGCCACGCCGCCCCCGCCATGAAAAGCCCGTAGCCCGTCATGCAGCGAAGCGGAATGCGGCAGTTCCCCGCCAACCAGGACGCCCTCTCCCGTTCTGCTACCTGATCTGCGTCACCCGCGGCCGATGCGTAATCCGGCACCCCGCATCTTCCCGCGGCACATGATCCTGTGTCCGCAACGAAAGATTCGGATTATAGAACGGATCGCCCGCCGCCAGCATCTTGCCCCACCGTTTCACCATGCGCTTGGTATCGGCCGGATGAAACACCTGCTTGGTCTGGCTGCGCGTCGCCGACTCATAATGAAACAGCAAGGTGTAACCATCATACAGAATCCGGTATCCCGCTTGCCCCACGCGCAGGCACAGATCCGTATCGTTGAAGCCGATGCCGAACTTCTCGTCGAAGCCGCGCACCTGCTCGAACACCGCCCGCCGCATCATCATGCACGCCGCCGTCACCGCGGAATAATCCCGCACGCTGGTCAGCCCGCAATTATAGCCCAGGTTGCGCCGTCCTTCATCGTCGAGAAACACTTCCTGCAGGCGCAGCGCGTGATCGGCCGAATTGTTGAAACCCAGCACCACGCCGGCATGTTGCACCCGTTTGTCGACATACATCAGCAGCGCCCCCACCGCGCCCACCTCCGGCCGCGCCGCCAGGCTGCGCAACCGGTCGAGCCAGCCATCCTGCGTCGCCTCGATGTCGTTATTGAGGAACAAAACGAATTCGCAATCGCCGCCGTATCGGCTCACCGCCTGGTTGTTCATTCGCGAGAAATTGAACGCCCCCGCATAGGGCATGATCGTGTGCCGCGCGCCGATCTGCCGCAAATACGCTTTCGTATCCGGATCGTCCGACTCGTGGTCGATCACAACCAGCCGGTAATCCGCGCCCGCCGCCGTGCGCTCGATGCTGTCCACCGCCGTTTGCAGCAAGGCCCGGCCATTCTTGGTCGGCACCACGATCAGGATTTTTCCCGCGCTCGCCGGCCAGTCGACGCGGAACTGATTGAACCAGGGCCCTTCGCTCACCCGTGCGCCCAGCCCCAGCCGGTCCACATGCCGCCGCAGCGCCCCGGTCGTCGCCGCCATCACCTGGTCCTGCCTGGCATGCCCCGTGCTCGCCGGATGCGTGCGCCACCGATACAGCACGGCAGGCACATGCGCCACCCGCCGCGCCGCCTCGATCACCCGCAGCACGAAATCGACATCCGCCGAAATCGGCAGGCTCTCATCCCACCCGCCGATCGCCCGAGCGATCTCGGTCCGCACACAGATCGGATGCACGAAATACGGATGGCTGAGGTAAAAATCATGGCTGAACGCCGGGCGCAGGCGAAATTCCAGCACCCCGCGCAAATTCTCGTCGGTCAGCACCTCGTCGCCATATAACAGATCGGCATCGCTCAGCTGCGCCGCGCGGATCAGTTGCCACACCGCATCCGGCTCCAGATAATCGTCATGGTCAAGGAACGTCACGTAGTCGTGGCGTGCCGCCCGCAGCCCGAAATTCGTCGCCCGCGTCACCCCCACATTCTGCGGCGACCGCAGCACCCGCACCCTGGCATCGTTGCGCGCGTAACTGGCCAGCAATTCGCTGACATGCGGCGCCGTGGACCCGTCATCGATACAGATGAGCTCCCAATTGTCGCAGAATTGGTGCCGCACGCTCTCCAGCGCCTCCGACAGCCAGGCCCGCGGCGTATTGTATACCGGCATGATAATGGAAATGCCCCGCGTCCCGGCCCGATGCGTCAGCGCCCGTTTCAGCCGCGGCAGCACCCCCGGCCGGCTCGCGAACACATCGCGCCGCCGGAGAAAACGTTGCATATTGCCGTTCGGCATGATGCGGATCGGCGACCCCGCCAGCCGCACATCCGTGCCGGCAATCCGCACCGCGATATCGCGCCCCACCAGCCGGTCGAAATGCGCCGACAGGTCGATCTTGAACGCGCACAGCCCATCCGCCAGCCCCGCGCCCAGCAGATCGCCGCGGAAATTGTTGGCCGGCGCGCTACCCAGAACTTCGCCGCCGGGCCCGATCGCCTCCACCATCAGCTTGCGCCCGGGTTGCGCCCGGTCCATCGCCCAGCCATGCGCCGACATGCCGTGCAGCGTATCGAACCGCCCCAGCAGATCGGGCATCGGCTCCAGAATGACCGGACTGCCCGAAAGTGCGGTGCGCTCACCGGCAATGCGCACGACGATGCGCTTGCGGGCATGCGGATCTTCCGCCTCCGGCAAGTCCACCGCGAAGCCGCACCGCCCGTCCGGCCGCGCCGCGCCGCGCAAATCGTGCCGCGGCTTGTCGGCGGCAACCGTCACCACCACCGCCGTATCGACCACCACTTCCAGCATCACCGGGCGGTCCGGCGCGCGCAAATTGATCGCCCACCCTTCCACCCGGCGGGGCGTGGCCACATCCATGCAGCCGACATAGCCGAGATCGGCCGCCGACAGCGCCACCACCGGCGACCGCAGAACCAATCCGCCGATCCTCAATTTATGTTTCACGCTGCGCCCCGGCACCAGCAGCACCCCGGCCGGCAGGCTGTACTGCCAGGTGTCGCTGCCCGGCACCCGGTGCGCCAAGGTCTGGCCCACGATCGTCTGCCCAACCGGCCCCGCCTCGTCCACCAGTTCCACGCCGAGACGATCGGCCAGAAAAGCGGCGCCCGAGAAACTGCCCTGCAGCACCAGCCCCTGCAGCTTCGGCGGCGCGGCCCGCAGCGCATGCACGGTCTGCAACGCAATCGCGGCACCCAGCAGCGTCTCGCCGTCCTCCACCCCCAGCAGGTCGAGCTCGGCGGCAATCGTCTGCCGCGGCAATTCCCAGTTCAGATGCCGCGCCGCGCGCCCCGCCGCGGTCAACTTCACCACCGCGCACACCACGCCATCCAGCGCCACCGCCACATGCTCGCGCGACGCGGCGCCGGGCCCGCGCAGCACCGCATGCACCCCCCCGTCCGGCGTCACCCGGCAATCCACCCGCACCGGCGACAGCTGTTTCATGCGCGCCACATCACGTCGACCGACCTCATATCCGATTCGTACCCTTCCCGGCCCATGAGCGCCCGCACCCGTATTGATACCCACCTTGCTCGGTGACTTCGCGGAACATCACCCCTTGTGCCAGCTTTTGGTTGCCTTTCTGCCAACAACGTGGCCGGATGAACCTACGATATGCAACCTGGACGCGAAAAACTTTTCACCATGCACCTTTTCATCATATGCGCCTCCTGATTACCGGCGGCTGCGGCTTCATCGGCTCCGCCGTCATCCGCCACGTGCTCCGCCACACCGATCACGAAATCGTGAACATCGACAAGATGACCTACGCCGCATCCCTCGATGCGCTGGAGGAAGCCCGCGACCACCCCAGGCACCGCCTCGTCCGCGCCGACATCGCGGACGCCGACGCCATGCGCCGCGTCTTCACCGAAACCCGCCCCGGCGCGGTGATGCACCTGGCCGCCGAAAGCCACGTCGACCGCTCCATCGACGGCCCGGGCGACTTCATCCGCACCAACGTCGTCGGCACGTTCTGCCTGCTCGAAGCCGCGCGCGCCTACTTCGCCACCCTCGAGGGTGCCGCGCGCGATGCGTTCCGCTTCCACCATATTTCCACCGACGAGGTATTCGGCGCCCTCGGCGCCGACGACCCGCCGTTCAACGAGGCAACCCAATACGACCCGCGCAGCCCCTATTCGGCCAGCAAGGCCGCCTCCGACCATCTCGCCCGCGCGTGGCAGCACACCTATGGCCTGCCCACCCTCGTCAGCAACACCTGCAACAATTACGGCCCTTGGCAATTCCCCGAAAAACTCATCCCCCTGGTCATGCTGAATGCGCTCGAGGGCCGCCCTCTGCCGGTCTATGGCGACGGCACCAACCAGCGCGACTGGCTGTTCGTCGATGACCATGCCGCGGCCCTGGTCGCCGTCGTCGAACGCGGCCGTATCGGCGAAACCTACTGCATCGGCGCCCGCCAGCCCCGCCGCAACATCGACGTCGTGCGCGCCATCTGCGGCGTGCTGGACGGACTGCTGCCCGACCCCGCCGGCCCGCGCGAACGTCTGATCCGCTTCGTCACCGATCGCCCGGGCCACGATTTCCGCTATGAAATCGAGCCCGCGCACGCCGAGAGCGGGCTCGGCTGGCGCGCCGCACACGATTTCGAGAGCGGCCTGCGGCAAACCGTGCAATGGTATCTCGAGCACCGGCCGTGGTGGGAATCGATCCGCGCCGGCACGTATGCGGGGCAACGGCTTGGCACGGCAGCCTGATCAACCGCGGCTTCATTCAACTTCGGTATTCGCATTGTCCCGTCACGCAAGGGTTCTCGGAACATGGACATGAAGGGCATCGTGCTCGCCGGCGGCTCAGGCACCAGGCTGCATCCGATGACATTGGCGGCGTCCAAGCAATTGCTGCCGGTGTACGACAAGCCGATGATCTACTACCCGCTCACCGTCCTGATGCTGGCCGGCATACAGGACATCCTGATCATCTCCACGCCGGAGGATCTGCCGCAATTCCGCCGCCTGCTGGGCGACGGCGCCGCGCTCGGCATGCGCTTCTCGTACGCCGAGCAGCCCCGGCCGGAGGGCATCGCCCAAGCTTTCCTCATCGCCGACGCCTGGCTCGCCGGCGCGCCCTGCGCCCTGGTCCTCGGCGATAACCTGATTTTCGGCGAGCATCTCTCCACGTCGTTTCGCGCCGCGGCGACCCGGCCGGACGGCGCCACCGTGTTCGCCTACCAGGTGCGCGATCCCGAACGATACGGCGTCGCCGTGTTCGACAAATCCGGCCGCGTCACCGACATCATCGAAAAGCCGCAGGACCCGCCCAGCCCCTGGGCCGTCATCGGACTCTATTTCTACGACGCCCGGGTCACCGAATTCGCCCGCAGCGTCAAACCCAGCCTCCGCGGCGAGCTCGAAATCACCGACCTGAACCGCCTCTATATGGAAGACGGATCGCTCCAGGTGGAGCGCCTCGGCCGCGGCTGCGCCTGGCTCGACGCCGGCACCCCCGACAGCCTGCTGCAGGCCGGCGCCTTCGTGCAAACCATCCAGAGCCGCCAGGGCCTGCTGGTCGGCTGCCCCGAGGAAGTGGCCTTCCGCATGGGCTTCATCGATTGCGCCACCTTGCGCGCGCACGCCAAGCGCCTGGGCAAGACCGAACTTGGGCGATTGTTGCATGATCTTGCGGATGGGGTGCACGCGTAGAAGGAAGGAAGAAAGGAAGCCGTTCTTTTTTGAAAAAAAGAACGGCTTCCTTTCTCTGCTAATCGGAGAAATGGGTGCAAGTTCAAAACCTGAACATTCCTGACGTGAAACTGATCACGCCACGGCGGTTCGGCGACCCGCGCGGCTACTTCGCCGAAACCTTCGTCGCATCCCGCCTCGCCGAGCAGGCCGGCATTGTCCTGCCCTTCGTGCAGGACAACCAAAGCTTTTCCGCCGCCGCCGGCACCATCCGCGGCCTGCACTGCCAGGTCGCGCCGTTCGTGCAAGGCAAGCTCGTCCGCGTGCTGCGCGGCGCCATCTGGGACGTCGCCGTCGACGCCCGCGCCGGCAGTCCCACCTTCGGGCAATGGGCGGCCGCCACGCTCTCGGCAGAAAACTTCGCCCAGCTTTGGGTTCCCCCCGGATTCCTGCACGGTTTTTGCACCCTCGAAACGGATACCGAGGTGTTCTACAAGGTGACCAGCCCGTACGACCGTGCCGCGGAACGCGGCGTCATCTGGAACGACGCCACCCTGGAACTGCCCTGGAAGCTGCCGGGCGGACAGGCCATCCTGTCGGAGAAGGACCAGACCCTGCCGGGCTGGCACGCCGCGTCCGACTGGTTCGCCGCATGACCACCTTCCTGGTCACCGGCGGCAGCGGCCAGCTCGCCACCGCCCTGGCAAAGGCCGCACCGGCCCGCGTCCGCATCGTCGGCCGCCCCGCCTTCGATTTCGACCGCCCCGGCACCTTGGCCACACTGTTTCGCGACGCACCCCCCACCCTGGTGGTGAACGCCGCCGCGTGGACCGCCGTGGATCTCGCCGAATCCCAGCCCGACGCGGCACGCCGGGCAAACGAAACCGGCCCCGCGCACCTCGCGTCGCTCTGCGCCCGGCATGGAACCCGCCTGATCCACATCTCCACCGACTATGTGTTCGACGGTGAAAAAGGCGCGCCCTACGTCGAAACCGACCCGGTAAACCCCACCGGCGTATACGGCGCGACCAAGCTGGCCGGCGAGCGGGCCGTCCGCGCGGCACTCCCGGGCGCCGTCATCCTGCGCACCGCGTGGGTTTATGCCGAAGGCGGCCGCAACTTCGTCCGCACCATGCTCAACGCCGCCACCCGCATGGACCGGCTGCGCGTCGTGGCCGACCAGCGCGGCTGTCCCACCAACGCCGACGATCTCGCCCAGACCGTGCTGACGGTCGCGGATGTCATGCTGGGCGGGGCGCCCGCCGGCGGCATCTACCACGCCGCCGGCGCGGGCGAGACCACCTGGCACGGCTTGGCCACCGCCATCTTCGAGGAAGCCGCCCGCCACGGCTGGAAAATCCCTGCCGTCGAGGCCATCGCCACCGCCGACTGGCCAACCCCGGCGCGCCGCCCGGCCGACAGCCGGCTCGATTGCACCAGGCTGGCCGACACGTTCGGCGTGCGCCTGCCGCCCTGGCAGCCCAGCCTGCGCCGCGCCGTCGCCGCCATCTGCGGTGCGCCGGCCATGGCGAACTAGGCGCCACGCATGAAGCCGGTCCGCGTCGCCATCCTGCTCTCCACCTGGAATGGCGCCGGCTACCTCCCCGAGCAGCTGGCCAGCTTCCTCCGCCTGACCGGCCCGTCCTGGCGGCTCTACTGGCGCGACGACGGCTCGGACGACCGCTCGGCCGACATCGTGCGCGCCTTCGCCGCCGGACAGCCCGAAGGCCGCATCGTGGAATGCGGCGACAATCGCGGCCGTATCGGCATCACCGCCAGCTTTCTCACCCTGTTGCGCCACGCCCCGGACGACTGCGTCGTCGCCTTCGCCGATCAGGACGATGTCTGGCTCCCCGACAAGCTCTCCCGCGGCGTCGCCGCCCTCGGCCGCGTCGACCCCCAAAAGCCGGCGCTTTATTGCGCCCGCCAATCGCTGGTCAATGAGGCCCTGCACCCGATCGGCCTCAGTGCGAGGCTGGTCGAACCCCCCGGCTTTCCCCAGGCCCTGACCCAGAATATCGCCACCGGCTGCACCGTCATGCTGAACACCGAAGCGGTGCGCCTGATCGCCGCCAGCCGCGAGCCGGACGCGACCCTGCATGATTGGTGGGCCTACCTGGTGGTCACCGCCGCCGGCGGCCGCGTGCTGATCGATGAAAAACCCACGGTGCTCTACCGCCAGCACCGGCAGAACGCCGTCGGCGTGCCGCTGTCCCCCGGCAAACGCGCGCTCGCCGCCGTCCGCCGCGGCCCCGGCGTGTTCATGCGCACCTTCCGCCAGCACGCCGCCGCCCTGAGCGCCCAGCCCGAACTGCTCTCCCCCGAAGCGCGCGACGCCCTCAAAATGATCTCCGCCGGCCTGTCCGACGGCGCCGCCCTGCGCGTCCGCGCCCTGCGCCACACCGGCCTGCGACGGCAGAATTTTGCCGAAACACAGTTGTTTCGGTTATGGTACTTGTTGGGATAGGACAGGAAGAAGTATTTCTTTTTTGAAAAAAAGAAACAAAAAACTTTTGATTGTGGCGGCCGCTACTTCCTTAGGGAAGGGAACGGATCAGCGCCCTTCTGGATGGTGAAAATCATGTTCCCACTCGGCTTCACAACGGGTGCGGGTGCGGGTGCGGTTTGCGGTGCCGGGCAAGGCGCATTCTGTTGCGGCGACGTGTTCGTTGTCATGGCGAAGCCTCGATAATGCCAAACTTTGCGGTGGCTATAATCAATGTGGTGGCAAGCAAGGCAAAGAGCAAGCTCCATAGAAGGCACAACACAGCCCGTGCGCGATAGTGGTATCGTTGCAAGGTCACGTCGCGGTTGACCGGGACAACCTCGGATAATGTGTCGAGCAATTGCGCGCGCACATCGATCGTCACCGCTGTGTCGAGTTCGTCGCCCCTCAGTCCCTCGCTGACGTGATAGGTGTGAAGTTCACGCGTGCGCTTGAGAATAACGCCCTCCGGCGGCGGGGTCGCATCGGCGGGCCGCTTCAGCCGCGGGGGGTGTTACGCGTTTCCGAAC
>CAJCIS010000272.1 GCA_903970435.1 Acidobacteriota bacterium
TACAGAAGGTGCAGCCCGCCAAATCAAGCCCGCCTCTCAGCCAGGCCGAGTAAGCTAATTCACCGACGCGCGCTTCGCAAGAGGCTTTCTTGCACCCCGCCTCGGTGGAGCCGCGATTTAGGCGCTCAACCGCCGCGGGTCAACCCCTGTTTCACGCCCTCTCCTTCCGTCCGCCACCATCCCCGTGATACGCCAAAAACCACGCCGCAAACCGCGGAATCCCCACCTCCAGCGGCGTCGCGGGCGCATAACCCGTCAGCGCCGCGATCGCGCTCACATCCGCCCAGGTCTCCGCCACATCCGCAGCCGGGCGCGGCACGTCGCGTATCATCGCCTTCCGCCCCAAGGCAGCCTCCAGCAACCCGACCAGCCGGCCGACGCTCTCGCTCCTGTGGTTGCCGATATTCAGCAGCCTTGGCCCCTCCGCGGCCGCCGGCGGCCGATCCATGGCGCCGATCACACCCGCGACAATATCGTCGATATAGGTAAAATCTCTCTTAGGACGGCCGCCATCATAGACCGGGATCGGCGTGCCCGCCATGATCGCACGCGCGAACGCATAATACGCCATGTCCGGCCGGCCCCACGGCCCATACACGGTGAAGAACCGCAATCCCGTCTGGGGCAACCGATACAAATGCGCATACGCGTGGCTCATCAACTCGCCCGCCCGCTTGGTCGCGGCATAGAGCGACGAAGGCTGGTCCACCCTGTCCGTTTCGCGAAACGGCAGCTCACGGTTCAGCCCGTACACCGACGAGGATGACGCATAGACGAAATGCTCCAGCCGCCGGCACTGCCGCGCCATTTCCAGCATGACCACCTGGCCCATTACATTCGCCGTCACATACGCATACGGATCGATCAGTGAAAACCGCACCCCGGCCTGCGCGGCCAGGTGCACGATATGCGTCACGTCATCCGAAACGAGCGCGAACATCGCGTCCCGGTCTGCGACATCGGCGCGCACAAAGGAAAATCCCGGCCCCGCCAACTGCGCCAGCCGCGCTTCCTTCAAACCCGTGTCGTAATAATCGTTCAGATTATCGACGCCGACGACCTGCACGCCGCGCGCCCGCAATGCCCGCGCGACGTGAAATCCGATGAAACCGGCAGCGCCGGTGAGCAGAATTGTCATTGCAAGGCACCAAGAAGGAAAGTATTTCTTTTTTGAAAAAAAGAAACAAAAAACTTTTGATTACTGAGCCTGGCGCCGCATACACCCTCTTTTTTTCTTGAGCGCCGCTAGGCTCAACTTCCTCATGTCGCCGTCCATCCCCCATCGATCGACAACGGCACCCCCGTTATCGTGCACGCGGCCTCCGAGCACAAAAACACACATAACCCGCCAATCTGCGCCGGCGTGGAAAACGCCAGCATCGGCTGCTTCTCCGCCAGCAAATCATGCCGCACCTCCGTCTCCGTGCGCGCCTCCTTCTGCGCCCGCGCAACAATCTGCTTTTCCACCAAAGGTGTCGCAACCCACCCCGGACACACTGCGTTAGCGG
The DNA here is from genome assembly GCA_903970435.1 of Acidobacteriota bacterium. Classification (GTDB taxonomy): domain Bacteria; phylum Pseudomonadota; class Alphaproteobacteria; order Acetobacterales; family Acetobacteraceae; genus CAJCIS01. The sequence continues at coordinate 1,509 of CAJCIS010000272.1, forward strand.
TAATCCCCGCGTTGGCCAGTTCCAGCGCCGCCACCTTCGTCAGGCCCAGTATCCCGTGCTTGGCCGCCACATACGCCGCCTTGAACGGACTCCCCACCAGCCCATGCGCCGACGCGATGTTAATGATCCGGCCCCATCCGGCTTTCTTCATGTACGGAATCGCCGCCCGCGTGGCATGAAATGCCGCCGACAGATTGATGGCGATGATCGCGTCCCACCTCTCCACCGGGAACTCTTCGATCGGAGCGACGAACTGAATGCCCGCGTTATTCACCAGCACATGCAGCCCACCCAACTGATCATGCGCCGCCCCCACCATCGCGGCGATCTCCGCCGGACGCGACATGTCGGCGCCGCTGTAGCGCACCTCCACCCCGTGCCGCGCCGCCAGATCCGCGCGCAGCGCCTCGATTTCATCGGCGTTGCCGAACCCGTTCACCATGACGGCGGCGCCCTCCGCCGCCAAGGCCTCGGCAATCCCGAGCCCGATGCCGCTGGTCGACCCTGTAACGATGGCCACCCGGCCGCGCAGCGACATCCCACCCTCCCTGGCTGTTCCGCCCGATCCCTAAAGCCTGCCGGCCGCGCTGCCCACCCACGCACCACCCGCGCCATCGCCGCCGCTGCGTTCTGCTGCCTGGCGCTCGACCCCGCCCACGCCGGCGTCCGCCAGATCCCCATCGACCCCAGCATGACCCGCATCAGCTATACCGTCTTCGTGCTCGACCTGGTCCCCGTCACCGCCACCTTCGAGCGGTTCCAAGGCGCCATTACGCAGGACCCCGCCCACCCCGGCGCCTGCGCCATTCAGGTCACCATCGATGTCGCCAGCCTGCACATGGACGACCCCGCCCGCCGCAGCCACGCCCTCGCGCCCGACATGCTGGACGCCGCTCACTTCCCCACCATGCGCTACACCGGCGCCTGCGCCGCCAAATCCATCGTCGGCAACCTCACCTTGCATGGCGTCACCCATCCGCTCACCCTGGTCATGCAACGTGACGGACCCCAAGTGGATTGTGCCGGCATGTTACGGCGGCGCGACTACGGCATCCTCGGCATGAGCGGTGTCGTCGCCGGCGACGTCCGCATCCGGCTGAACGTCCATCTGCCGCCGTAGACACGGCACCAGTATCATCATTCCTTCACCAAGCCTCCCACCCCAAAGCGTTTCAACAAAGGACCAGCACGCCATGGCCAAAACCGCCAAAGATCATCCCGACCACACGCGCACGCATGCTACCCGCAACGGCGTGCCGTCCAACGCGAAAACCGTGGTCCTCGGCCTGCTCAACGCCCGCCTGGCCGACGGTATCGACCTGGCCCTCGCCATCAAGCAGGCCCATTGGAACCTCAAGGGCCCGCAATTCATCGGCATTCACGAAATGCTCGACGGTTTTCGCGATGAATTCGATGAGTGGAACGACATGACCGCCGAACGTGCCGCGCAACTCGGCGGCACCGCCTTCGGCACCACCCAAACCACCGCCGCGGCCAGCCAGCTTCCGCCTTACCCCACCGACGTCTACGCCGTCGCCGACCACCTGGCCGCCCTGATCGATCGTTTCGCCATCTACGCCGACGCCGTGCGCGCCGCCATCGATGAGTCCGACGACGCCGGCGACACCGGCACCTCCGACCTGTTCACCGAAATATCCCGTGGCGTGGACAAGCAACTCTGGTTCCTCGAAGCCCACGTCCAGGAACCTACCGGCGCCATGCGCGACGGGGATGCCGCGCCGTCCCGCAAGGCGGCGGCTTAGACGACACCATCGGCCAGGGGTTGAAAGGCCCCTGGCTGTGACTGCACAAGTACGAAACGAAGTATTTCTTTTTTGGAAAAAAGAAACAAAAAACCTTTTACTGTTCGGGTCGGCCGGGCGCGGAACCTTGGTCGATAATGAGGGTGCCGCTATTGACCGGCGCGCTGATCGACGGCAACCCCAAAATCAAAAGTTTTTTGGTTCTTTTTTTCAAAAAAGAACTGCTTCCTTCCTACCCCTTTTCGAGCCCCTCAAGCCGCCCGCTTCTCCGCCGCCTCGCCCGCCCGAATGGCCTCCACTTTGCGCTCCACCAGCTCCACGATATGGTCGATCATCCGCTCGCCCTCGATCGTGTGATCCGTCTTGCCGGCGGCATACACCATGTGCCGGGCATTGCCGCCGCCGGTGATACCCAGGTCCGTCATCAGCGCCTCGCCGGGCCCGTTCACCACGCACCCGATGATGCTCAGCGTCACCGGCGTTTCGATATGCGCCAGCCGCTCCTCCAATGTCGCCACCGTCTGGATCACATTGAAACCCTGCCGCGCGCACGACGGGCAAGAAATGATTTTCACCCCGCGGTGCCGTATCCCCAGCGATTTCAGCAGTTCCCACCCGACATGCACTTCCTCCTCCGGCTCGGCCGACAGCGACACCCGCACCGTGTCGCCGACCCCCGCCCACAGCAGGCTGCCAAGCCCGATGGCGCTCTTTACCGTTCCGGTTCGTTTGCCGCCCGCCTCGGTAATGCCGATATGCAACGGATGGTCGCACACCTCGGCCAGCTGATTATAGGCCGCCACCGCCAGGAACACGTCCGACGCCTTCACGCTGATCTTGAATTCGTGGAAATCGTGATCCTGCAGAATCTTCGCGTGTTCCAGCGCGCTCTCCACCAGCGCGTCCGGATTGGGCTCGCCGTATTTCTCCAGCAAATGCCGCTCCAGCGACCCGGCATTCACGCCGATCCGCATCGAGCATCCGTGGTCGCGCGCCGCGTTGATCACGTCCTTCACGCGGGTGGCATTGCCGATATTGCCCGGATTGATGCGCAGGCACGCGGCGCCGCCGCGCGCCGCCTCGATCGCACGTTTGTAATGAAAATGAATGTCGGCCACCACCGGCACGTTCACCTCGCGCACGATTTCCGGCAGCGCCGCGGTGCTTTCCTCATCCGGGCAGCTAACGCGCACGATATCGACGCCCGCCAGTTCCGCCCGGCGGATTTGCGCAATCGTCGCCGCGGCGTCGCTGGTCAGCGTGTTCGTCATGGTCTGCACCGTGATCGGAGCATCCCCGCCCACCGGCACGGATCCCACCATGATCTGACGCGACTTGCGCCGCACGATTTGCTGATAGGGGCGGTAATTCATGGGTAAGGGCTCCTCTGTTGCGCATATAGGTGCCGGCGCCGCCCTGGTCAAAAGGAAGCAAGTAGTTCTTTTTTTCAAAAAAGAACTACTTCCTTCCTAACCCTATCCGACCCAGGCATGCTCCCCCCATGCCGGACGCGATCCTACCCCCACCCCCGCGCCGCCGCTGGGTCAGCCCCCTGCTGCGCCGCGTCCTGCTGGTCAATTTCGTCCCCCTGGCCCTCCTGCTGGCCACCTTGCTCTACCTCGACCAATACCAGGACGGCCTGCTGGAAGCCGAGGTCGCCGCCCTGCGCGAACAGGCCAGCATCTACGCCGGCGCCCTCGGCGAATCCGCCGTCTCCCTGTCCGACCCCAACGACCCGGTGCTGGAACCCAACCAGGCCGCCCGGCTGCTGCGCCGCCTCACCGACCCCGCCCCCAACGCCGCCGCCCAACTCTTCGGCGTCGACAACAACCCTATCGCCGACAGCCGCGTCCGCCCCGGCACCGGCGACACCGGCCCCGTCCTCAGCGAGCCCCTGCCGCCCGCGGAAGACCCCGGCACCGTGCAAAACATCGTCGCCCGCCTCTCCGACTGGGTGCTCTCCGTCCTGCCCCACACCAAACACGCCACCGTCGAAATCCGCCCCGGCGGCGCCGACACCGAATCACCCGACGCCGTCCGCGAGGAAATCCGCCTTGCCAGCAACGCCACCAGCCACGAACTCCCCCCCATCATCCGCCGCCTGCAGGACGGCCGCCTCCTCGTCACCGTCGTCCAGGCCGTCGTCCATGGCGGCCACAATGTCGGCACCTTGCGCCTCACCCGCGACGCCCGCGAGGTGGACGCCAGCCTGCAGGCCATCCGCACCTCCATCCTGGGCCTCTTCACCCTGGCCCTCCTGCTGACCATCCTGCTGAGCTGGTATCTCTCCCTCACCATCGCCGGCCCCATCCACCATCTGGCCGACGCGGCGCGCGCCATGCGCGGCGGCCAAAGCCGCACCGGCGCCGTTCCCCGCAACGTATTACGCCGCCGTGACGAAATCGGCGAGCTAGGCCAGGCCCTCGCCGCCACCGCCCAGGCGCTCTGGGCCCGCATGGACGCGATCGAACGTTTCGCCGCCGACGTCGCCCACGAAATCAAGAACCCCCTGAGCTCGATCCGCAGCGCCATCGACACCCTCAAGCGCGTCGAAGAACCCCGCCACCAGAACAAACTCCTCGCCATCATCCAGGAAGACGTCGTCCGCCTCGACCGCCTGATCAGCGACATCAGCGACGCCAGCCGCGTCGACGCCGAACTCTCCCGTACCCCCACCCACCCGATCGACGTCGCCCAACTCCTCACCACGCTGGCCGATATCGCCGAAGCCACCCGCGCCGACAACGACCCGCGCATCGTCGTGGACGTTCCCCCCACCCCCCTCCTCGTGCAAGCCGTCGAAGGCCGCCTGGTGCAAGTCCTCCGCAACCTCATCGGCAACGCCGAAAGCTTCTCCCCTTCCGGTGGCGCCATCCACCTCCGCGCCCGCGAAACCGGTTCCATGGCCGAAATATGCATCGACGACGACGGCCCCGGCATTCCCGACGCCAACCTCGAACACGTCTTCGACCGTTTCTACTCCGAACGCCCCATCGGCGAATCCTTCGGCAAACACAGCGGCCTCGGCCTCTCCATCAGCCGCCAAATCATCGAAGCCCTCCAAGGCCGCATCGGCGCCGAAAACCGCCGCGACGAGGCGGGAAATATCGTCGGCGCGCGCTTCGTCGTTCGGCTGCCGTTAGCATAGGTAAGGAAGGAAGCAGTTCTTTTTTGAAAAAAAGAACCAAAAAACTTTTGCTATTCATAACGCTTCCTATAACATTATTGCGGGGCGCCCTTGCGCCGTGGCGATCCAGAGGGGAGGCGTGCCTAAGCCGCGCAGGCGGCCGCGCCGTCCGCAGCACATATCGTTAGCAAACCTCCCGCACGCGCTTGGGGTCCTGCTCAAAATAATTCCTGTCTTCTCTAAAAAAGAAACTTTCCGCCCTGAGCCGACAGCCGAGCGGGGCGAACTTACAAAAAAGTTCAATATGGCCGGAACGTGAATTGCGTTTTGCCGGCGTTCCGGAATAGGATGGCGGCTTGCCATAGAGGATGCCGCAATGGTGCGCACGGGCACCGACGAGATGGGGGTTCTCTCTGTCGGCTGCAACACAACAACAGACAGATCGCCCGGAGCCCTGTACGAGACCTCCTACCAGGTCGCGCAGACCTGGGCCGGCCTTTTGATTACGAATCCGAAGTGTATTGAGGGGGTA
>CAJCIS010000273.1 GCA_903970435.1 Acidobacteriota bacterium
CCCTGCACCCCCCACCGGCGTGCCGCCGGCGTCGCAATTTGGCTGAATGCCAACTTGCGACGCCGGCGGCACGCCGTCGCGCGAATGCGGGCTGCGCACGACGCCCCCGGTCGCCGAAGGCAAACCGCGAGCCGAGCCTGAGCGAACCCACGCCCACGTGCTTCGCTTTGACGGCCGCAAGCAGTCCCGGTCGCCAGATAAGATGATGGCCAAGATCACGGCCGCGCATCTGGTGCAGCGGCTAGCGTGGCCTTGGTCGCATACCCGTCATTAAGTGTGCCCAGAAAGGCGATAACGTCGTGTATGTCTGCGCGGGTCAGCGCGGGCGCATCACCGGGCTTGCGGTCGAACGGCGCATCGGTCGTGTCAACATTGGCGCGGTATTGTGGCGGCAGGTCGTCATATTTGACGACCGCGCCTGCGGCGTTGCGCGGATAAAAACGTTCCGGCACGAGATCGCGGTTGACATACCAGTCGAGCACCTCGTCGAGCGAATGAAACCGACCATTATGAAAATAGACTTTCCGCGTCGCGGTGTTTCGCAGGCTCGGCGTTAGGAACATGCCGCAATATTGCGTTTGGTGACGCAGGTCCGCCCGGTACGGACCGCAAAGTCCGAGATCGTAATAGGCGGCATCGCGATTAGCGGGAATGGCCACATTGCGCGGCACCCCCAGCGCTTCATATTGATAGTCCGTGAACAAAGGCGGCAGGCCATCCCGTGTCGGCTTGTCGAGGTGGCAGGCCGCGCAATTACCCTTCTTCGTATCGTTGAAGGCGAGATAGCCGCGCGCTTCCGCGGGCGTGAGGCGCGCGCGCCCGGCGAGCCAGGCGTCGAATTTGCTCGTGAAGCGATGGAAGCCGGAATCCTCGACCTGATAGCGGGCAATGGCAAACATCGCTTCATCGATCAGCCGCACCTGATTGACGAAGATGCTCGGCCCGAACAGCGCACGAAACGCCTGCGCATAGGCCGCTTGCCCGAGATGCGTCGCGACCTCGGCCGGTCCCCGCGCGGCCATTTCGGCGGGATTGTACAACGGCCCATTGGCTTGCTGCTGTAGGGTGTTTGCGCGGCCGTCCCAGAACAGGCCGCCTTGCGGAACGAGATTTGCGGATGCCGCCTGCGGCGCTGACGCTATCTTGAGAACGCGCGCGTGCGCCGCCGCCTGTTGCACCTGCTGATCGAGTGTCGCTCTCGCGTCATTGTCGCCCGAGGGGTCGGGAACGATGCTGAACGACGGCTGCCGGTAGAGATAGCCAAGCGATGGCACGGCGCGAACGCCCGGCGTGTGCATGTCGCCGCCGCTCATCACGACCGACTCGGCGCCCGAAGGTCCATAGGCGTAGGCAGGATCATGGCATGTCGCGCACGAAACGCGCCTGGAGCCGGACAGCTCAGGATCGTTGAAAAGTTTGCGGCCCAAACGCGCCATGGCCGACAGCGGCGCGATGGCGGGATAGGTTAGATGAACCGGGTGCGGATTGAGTCCCTGCGCCAGCAGCGCCGCATCTGTGGACGGTGCCGGACTCGCCATGGCGTCCCCCCACGCACCAAGGATCGCGATGGCAGCGGCGGCAATCGAAACAAGGCGCCGGGCGGTCTCGGCAGGACAAGTAAGACTCACTGGGTCGTTGGCCTTATACCAATTGTCGTTGACGTTGCGTATTGGGGAAGCGGGGTAAGCCGTTCTTCTTGCAAAAAGCAACGACTGCCTTCCCGGCAGGTGCCCCAAAAAAACGGATACGCATGCTCCCTTGCGGAAGCATGCGTATCTTCAAGGCGCGAGCTGCCGAATCGTTAGTTTGTCACTTCGCCCGACTGCGGATCGATGTAGAGCCGCGACATATGGGCCTGCGAGAAATCAAACATGTCCATGATGCTGCCGGTCGTCGCATCGAATGAACCGCCGCCGATGCGTTGTCCGCCCAGCCAGTTGTCCTCGATGAACCGCACCACGGAGGCTTGCGAGATCCGCGTGTGGCTGACGTAATTCACGTTCGCGTAGGGCGAAATTACAAAAAACGGGACGCGCACGCCGGGGCCGCAGCGCCCCTGGACCGGCAAGCCGCCGATGCCATTGCCGGGCGTGCCGCTGCCGCAGACGCCGGTGCCGTTGAGTTCGTCAGCCGCGGAGAATGACGGGCTCGTGGGCGTGATGTACTGGTGATCGTACCAGCCATCGGAATCGTCATAGGTGACGATGACGGCTGTGTCTTTCCACTGGCTGTTCTGCTGCAGGAAATTGACGACATTGGCGACGAAGGCCTGCTCGTCCAGCGGATCGGAGTAGCCGGGATGTGCATCCTGAAAGGCGGGTGCCTTCAGGTAGGACACGGCGGGATAATTGCCGGCCGAAACAGCGGCGAAGAAGTCGTTGATGTCGTACTCGTGGTTGGCGGGATCGACCGTTTTCGTGCCGGGGATCAGCGTGTGTCCGATCGACTTGACGGAATTGGGCCGCGCATGTGTCGGATTGGAAGTCGATTGGTAATATTGGAACCAGGCATGGTGCGGGATGTAGTCGTTCTCGTCAACGCCCGTCACCGCCGAGGTCGTCGAGCGGGTGCAGCCCGTCGAACCGTTGGCATTCTGGACCGAAAGATCGAAGCCGCCCATGAAACCGCCCCAGCTAATCCCCTGCGCGTTGAGGAGATCGCCGATGTTGGTGCCCTGCATGGCCCCGGTGTTCGTGGCGCTGGCGCACACGTCATTGCCCGGATCGACATCGCCCATCAGCGTGTAGCCGCCCTGTCCGTCCGGCACATAGTAGCTTGACGCGTTCGACTTCACGAGCGCCAGGCCGTTGGTCTGGCCGGAAACCACTTCGATCGCACCCGGCGTCGACGGACCGTACGTGTCGGTAAACGCGTTGTCGTCCATGGCGAAGCGCTGCGCGTAGTGCCACATGGCGGTGACGGTGTTGCCGTCATAATAGCCCATGACCTGGCCGGTCGTGCCGAACGCGCCGACGCCGCCCTGCGTGCCGTGACCTGTATAGAGCGGGAAGAGGTCGGCTGCGCCATTGTCTTCGGCTTGCTGTTCGGCCGTATAGCCGTGGTTCTGGTCGGCGCTCGCCGCCTGCGTGCGGTCGAGACGGAACGGATCGGTCGCGCCCGCGCCGTTCGCCGAATTGAGGTTCGGGTTGTTCGTCAGAAGATTATTGTTCGCCAAATTATTGACCAGGGGCGTCTTCTTTTTGGCCACAAACGGCGGCTCGCCCTCGGGGTTGGTCGCATTGGGGTAGGTCGCGAAATAATGGTCGAAAGAAACGTTTTCGCCAAAAATCACAACCAGATGCTTGATGGGTGTTGCTGTCGGCAGTTCGCCGGCGAACGCAGGGGAGAGGCTTCCCAGCGTGAATGTCGTCGCGCCGATGAGCGCGGACGCCCGTGTGGAAAATTTCATGATGACGAGTTCCTCGAGTTTTGGAGGTGAGACAGCCCTACGCCCGCCCAATGCTGGCGCCGGTCAACAGCGCGCAGGTCGTTCTGAGCCACGGGACGGCGGCACAGGGCGCCCGCAGCTTTTGTCGATCAATCACAAAACCATGACAATTCGATGCCGGGCTGTTTTTGCGGAAGCGGACCAGCAAAGGTTCTTTGGTCCTTTTTTTCAAAAAAGAACGGCTTCCTTCGCTGTATACCTTGCCGTCAGTCATGCCCGACGCCGGGTTGATGAACCGCTTCCCAAAACCCGGACTTCCGCCCGTGCAGCGCACGCAACCGCGCGCGATACGTCGCATCGGTTTCAATTGCAACGTCCGCAGCCAGGCGCGCGGCGGCGTGTGTGGCCGACATCAGGCCGCGCGCCGCGTAGTACCGGCGCCCCGAGCATGACAAGCGTATCACGGGTGATCGTTTTGGATACAGCCATGGCCCGCCACGCAGCTTCATGGTAGGTGGGTTGCCACGCTATTCGGAACCAGCTTCATGGGACGCGAGACGGTTGCGGTCGTAAATTGGCACGGGAAAACCGGCGAAACAAAGGTGCTGCTTGAGGCCAGCGACCTGATCCTGCGCGGCGAGGTCAGGGATCGGATTCCCAGGTCGGACATCGGCGCGATCGGGAGAACGCAAGAAGGCCTCGCGCTGAGCGTGGGCGGCGCGCCTTTGACACTCGCGATGGCTGGCACGGAGGCAGACCGGTGGATGAAAGCGCTCACGACCGCACCGCCCGGCCTGCGGAGCAAGCTCGACATTGGCCCGGAGACGCGGGCCTACGTTCTCGGAAATGTGGATGATGAGGCCCTCGTGGCGGCGCTCGCCGGCGCCACCACGGAATCGCCCGGCACTGCGGCGGTCCTGTTGGCGGTGCTCGGCCGTCACGCCGACCTGGAGTCGGCGCTCACCGTCGCGCTTGCCGCGCCTTCGCTTCCGCTCTGGTGCGTCTACGGCAAAGGCAAGCAGGCCGGCTTGGGGGACGCCGCCATCCGCACCTATTTGCGAGCCCGTGGCTATATCGATACCAAATCATGTGGCGTCTCCGAACGCCTGACGGCAACGCGATACGCCCGACGAGCCTGATGAGCGGCGCGCGCCGCACTGGAATTCTGCATGCCCCCAACAACGCCCCACGCGTGGTTTCAACCGAAACTCACCGCCCTGATCGCCGAAGCCGAGGCGGCCGGAATTGCGCGCGATGTTTCCATCGCCGTCATTACGGACCTGGTGAATGGACCCCTCTTCAGCAGCGCACCGCTTCAGAATGATGAGAATTGGAACCGGGATATCGGCGAGCCTGACGAGCAGGTCAACATCAACGCGCCCATCACGGCCGAGCCCTTGGCAGACGATTCAATGGGCAATTCGATGCCCTCGGTGCCCCGGGATAGCTGGCATCGACACTAACCCGTCGCAGGCAAACAAATAAAAGTTTTTTGGTTCTTTTTTTCAAAAAAGAACTGCTTCCTTTTGGCTCTATCCGCCCGGCGCGCCATCGAATACCGTAAGCCCATCCGGAATAACCGCCCATTCCGGCCTGCCACGCGTAAAAATTGCCATTTGCGGCCGAAACAATGTCGGGTCATCCAAAGAACCCGCGTATATCGTATGCCATTCGTGCGTGCCAACCTCGCCACCGAACACCAGCCCGCCACAAATCGGGCAGGAATTGCGCACGGCCTCGCCGCCCCGCGCGGCTATTGATCTGAATTGCCGGGTCTGTCCGCTAAAGCGCACCGCGCTGCTCGCAAATCCCATGAACGGAATGAACCCCGAGCCCGAGGCCTTGCGGCAATCCACACAATAGCAATGACCCGTGTAGATGGGCGCGCCCTCGGCTTCATATCGCACTGCGCCGCAGAGACATCCGCCGACATAGAGACTGTTTTTCACATTGTCCGCCATAAAAGGATAGAAGAAGAAGTATTTCTTTTTTGAAAAAAAGAAACAAAAAACTTTTTTCTATTGCTGTGCGGAACGTTCGCACCGCAGGAGCAAAAGTTTTTTGGTTCTTTTTTTCAAAAAAGAACTGCTTCCTTCCTACACGACCTCAATACCAGGTATTCCCATCCGTAACTCCCCCACAACCCCCGCCTGCGCGAACCCTGCCGCGCGCAGCATCCCAAGCACCCCCTCCGCCGTGTCCGCCGCCACCGAAATCAACAACCCGCCACTCGTCTGCGGGTCGCACAGCAGCCCGCGGCGCCAGTCCGGCAGTCCAGCCGGCAACACCACCTCGTGCCCGTAACTGCTCCAATTCCGCGCCGCTGCCCCCGTGCCGATCCCCGCTTCGGCCAGCGCCGCCGCACCCTCCAGCACCGGAACGTCCGCGCTACGAATGCGCGCGCGCATCGCCGACGCGCGGCATATCTCCAGCGCATGCCCCAACAGCCCAAATCCCGTCACATCCGTCACCGCATGCACACCCGCCACTTCCGCCAGCGCGCGCCCCACCGCATTGAGCCGCGTCGTGCTGTCGATCATGACTTCGTAATTTCGTGCGCTCAGCCGCCCCTGCTTCAGCGCGGCGCTGAATATGCCGACGCCGAGACCCTTGCCCAGCACCAGAACATCGCCGTCGCGCGCTCCGGAATTGCGCAATATCCGGCCCGGATGCACGGTCCCCAGTGCCACCAGGCCATAGATCGGCTCCAGGCTGTCGATCGAGTGCCCGCCCGCGACGGGAAGTCCAGCCGCGTTGCACACGGTCGCGCCACCGGCAAGGATGCGCTGCACGTCCGCCGCCGCGATCCTGCCCACCGGCATGCCCAGTATGGCCAGAGCCAGAACCGGCGTGCCGCCCATGGCATACACGTCCGACAGCGCGTTGGTTGCGGCAATCCGCCCGAACTCGAACGGATCATCCACCACCGGCATGAAGAAATCCGTCGTCGCCACCAGCGCCACATCGTCGGTCAACCGGAATACCGCCGCGTCATCCGCGGTGTCCGACCCCACGAGCAAATCAGGAAACACCTGGAACTGGGGCACGCCCGCCAGTAGGTCCTGCAACACCGCCGGGGAAAGCTTGCACCCGCACCCGCCGCCATGGGCAAGCGATGTCAGACGTGTCTCCATGAGGTCCAAACGATTATCCTCTGCGATCGGGAGAGTGTGATGGACGGCGCCGAGGGCCGAAAGTTGCAGGCAAGCGCATTGCGTCATTTGCCGCAAATGGCCGGTCTGCTGGAACTGCCGGAGGCCCTGAGCCTCGCCGCGCAGGTCTCGCGGCCCGCGCTCGCCGGCGCGCTCCGCAAGGTGCTCAGCGACATCAGGGCCGAATTGCGCGACGGCGCCGGCCAGGTCCCCGCGCCCGCTTCACTCATCGCCCGCGCCGCCGCCATGCTGCAAGCCGACGGCGCGCCCCGCCTCGTGCGGGTCATCAACGCCACCGGCATCGTTCTGCACACCAACCTCGGCCGCGCCCCGCTGGCTGCCGAGGCCATCGCCGCCGCAGCCGCGGCCGCCGCCGGCTACTGCAACCTCGAATTCGACCTCGCCACCGGCGCCCGCGGCAGCCGCACCGCCAATATCGAGCCGTGGCTGCGGCAACTCACCGGCGCCGAGGCGGCGCTCGCCGTCAACAACAACGCCGCCGCCGTTCTGCTGGCGCTCAGCGCCCTGGCCGGCCCCGGCCTTCACGGCCAGCCGGGCGAAGCCCCAGGGGAAGCCCCAGGGGACGTTATCGTCTCGCGTGGCGAACTGGTGGAAATCGGCGGCGGCTTCCGCATTCCCGATATCATTCAGCAAGGCGGCGCCCGCCTGGTCGAAGTCGGCACCACCAACAAGACGCACCTCGCCGACTACGCCGCCGCCATCACCCCGCGCACGCGCGTGCTTTTGAAAGTGCACCAAAGCAACTTCCGCATCACCGGATTTACCGCCATCGTGGCACTGCCCGATCTGGCAAAGCTGGCGCGCGAAAAAGGCCTGATGCTGGTGCACGATCTGGGCAGCGGCGCCGTGACGGATTTGTCCGCGCCCGGCCACGACGCCGAACCGACCGTGCAGCAATCGATCGCGGCCGGCGCCGACTTGGTCGCGTTCAGCGGCGACAAATTGTTCGGCGGCCCCCAGGCCGGCTTGATCGCCGGCCGCGCCATGGCCGTCGACACGCTCCGCCGCCATCCGTTCCTTCGCGCCGTTCGCCTCGACAAGCTGTCCCTCGCCGCGCTCGAAGCGACCCTGCGCCTGCACTGCACCGGCGCAAGCCATCGAATTCCCGCCACCCGCATGCTCGGCCAGACACGCGACGTCCTGCAACAACGGGCCGAACGGCTGGCCGTGTTGCTTGGCCCCCATGCGTGCCTCCAGCCCACCACCGGCCATGCCGGCGGCGGCACCATGCCGGGCGTCCCCATTCCGAGCGTCGCCATCGCCGTGACCGCGCCGGACCTGCCGGCGGAGACGCTCGCCGCCCGCCTGCGCGCCGGCCATCCGCCCGTCGTCGGCCGCATTGCCGACGGTCTCCTGCTGCTGGACATGCTGACCGTGGACGACTCCGATATCGAAACCCTGGCAGCCTTGGTGCGCGCTTGCCTGCCGCGATGAGGCGTGTCGTCGGCATCATCGGCCACGTCGATCACGGCAAGACTGCCCTGGTGCGCGCCCTCACCGGCATGGAAACCGACCGGCTGGAAGAAGAAAAGCGCCGCGGCATTTCCATCGCACTCGGCTTCGCCCATTTCAGGGCCGCGACCGCCGCGGGCGAAACAATCATCGACCTCGTGGACATGCCGGGCCACGAACGTTTCATCCGCACCATGGTGTCCGGCGCCACGGGCATGGCGGCCGCGCTGCTGGTCGTCGCCGCGAACGAGGGCATCAAGCCGCAAACGCTCGAGCATCTCGACATCGCAGCGCTGCTTGGCGTCGCGCAACTGGTCATTGCCATCAGCAAGGCGGACCTGGTGCCGGCAGCGCAGGCCGAAACGATCGCGGCACAGGCCGCCGAACATGCCGAAGAACGCGGCCTCACGATCGCGGCGTCCGTGGCGACGTCGGCCACGAGCGGGCAGGGGATTGCCGCCTTGCGCGGCGCACTGGCGGCAGCTTCCGGCATGACCGAGGCGGGCGGCGACGACGGCTTCCCCTATCTGCCGATCGACCGCGTCTTCTCCATGCAAGGGCACGGCACTGTCGTCACCGGCACGCTGCGGCGCGGACCGCTCAGCGTCAGCGACGAAATCGCCCTGTTCCCCGGCAACCGCGCGGTGCGCCTGCGTGGCCTGCAAGTGCATGGCGCGCGCCTGTCCACCGTCCAGCCCGGCCAGCGGGTCGCGGCCAACCTGCGCGACATCGAACCCGGCGAATTGCACCGCGGCGCCGCCCTCAGCGCCCGGAGCCTGCTCACGGACTGTTTGTGGCTGAGTGTGAGCCTGAACGCCGTCGCGTCGGCGCCGCCGCTGCCCACCTCCGCGCGCGTCATGCTGCTGGCCGGCACCGACGAAGTCGAAGCGCGCGTGCGCCTGCTCGACCGCGATGTGCTACCGCCCGGCGAACACGCCATCGCGCAGCTCAAATGCGCCAGGCCAGTTGCCATACCGGCGCGCGAACGTTTCATTCTGCGCCAGCCATCGCCTGCGCGCACGATCGCCGGGGGCCGGGTCATCGACCCCGCCGCCGCCCGCTTGCGCCGCCGCGCCCCCGGCCCGCTGGCCCAGCTTGCGGCGCACGCCGCCGCCGCGCCGGCCGACATCATCCAGGCCGAGCTCAGGCAAGCCGGCGCCCGCGGCATTCCGCTCGCGCGGCTGGCCCAGCTCGGCGGCGTCGCACCGGCCCGCGCCGCGGCGCTGTGGCATCCCACGCCGGTCATGCTCGGGCGGTTCAATGTGGCCGTTCTGCGGACCGCGTTCGACCCGGTGGCCGCCGCCATCCCCCGCGTTCTCGCGCCCCACCCACAGGGCCTGCCCCGCGACCACCTCGCCGCCCTCCTGCCCTGGGCCGGACCAGCGATTATCGAGGACGCCGTTGCCGCACTGATCCGCGCCGGCGTGCTGCTGTCCGCCGCCGGCGCGGTGCGCCTCCATGTCGCGGAGCGGGAGCACGACCGGGCGGCCACGGAGTCCGCCGAGGCCCGCCATTTGGCCGAAATGCTGCGCCAGGGCGGCTTGACGCCGCCCAGCCCGGAAGCCCTGGCGCCGGGCCCGCAGGGTCGCCGCCTGGCGAACATCCTGGTGCGGGACGGCGTGGCCATACGTGCGCCCGACAAGGTGCAGAAACGCGAATTGCTGTTCCATGTCGAAGCGGTGGAACTGGCCAAGCGGCGGCTGGCGCCGTTGCTGACCCAGGCGCCGGGGTTGCTCGTCAGCGAGGCGGGCGCGGCGCTCGGCATTTCGCGCAAATACTGCGTGCCGCTGCTGGAATATCTCGACACGATCGGCTTCACGCGCCGCACCGCGGATCGGCGCATGCTTGCCATCCGCAAATGAAACCGCAAGCATGGGCGCCGGAGGCGATCAGGGTCTGGTGGCCCTCCTGATCTTCAAAATCAGCGGCTCGTTCATAGCGGGCGGTGGGTTCGATTCCCATCCGCCTCCGCCAGAAAGAAGGCAGTTCTTTTTTGAAAAAAAGAACCAAAAAACTTTTGCCTTTGCGCTGGCACGAAGGTTCGTGCCATAGCCGCTAGTTCCGAGATTGCATCGCCTAAGCCATTAAATCGGAGGCCTCATGGCATACGACCTCGCGGTGAACGGCCAAACCCACCACGTCGACGCGGATCCGGCCACGCCGCTGCTGTGGATTCTGCGCGAACAGTTGGGCCTCCCGGGTACAAAATTCGGCTGCGGTGCAGGTCTGTGCGGCGCCTGCACGGTGCATCTGGACGGTGTCGCCACCCGGTCGTGCCAGGTGCCGCTCGGCACGGTCGGCACGCAGCAGATTACCACCATCGAGGGGCTCGGCACCCCGGCCGCGCGCCACCCGGTGCAAAAGGCCTGGATCGACATACAGGTTCCGCAATGCGGATATTGCCAATCCGGCATGATCATGGCCGTGGCCGCGCTGCTGGCCCATACAGCCGCGCCCACGGACGATCAGATCAACACCGAAATAACCAACATCTGCCGATGTGGTACCTATCCGCGTGTCCGCCGCGCCATTCACGCGCTCGCACAAGCGGGGGAGGCGACCTCCCATGGGTAAGATCGCGACATGGACCCGCCGCGGCTTCATCGCCGCCGGCGGCCTGGTCGGCGGCGGCCTGGCGCTCGGCATCGCCTTTGCACCGAACCGGCTTGGCATCAAGGGCGACGACAAGGCACTCAACACCTGGGTAAAGATTACGCCCGACAATCGCGTAACGGTTCTGGTGCCGCACTGCGACATGGGGCAGGGATCGCAGACCGGCCTTGCGATGATGCTGGCGGAGGAACTCGACGCCGACTGGTCGCTGGTGGGTGTGCAGGAGGCGCCGGCGCTGCCCGCCTACGCCAACGAATATCTCGTGCGCGGCATGTTGCTGGGTGCGGCGCCGCCGCTCATTCTGGGCCGCGCGGTGGACGACGCCGTGCTCGGCCTCACCGCATTGATGGGCCTGCAAATCACCGGCGGCAGCGCCAGCATTCGTTTCACGGGTGAACTCGGCATGCGCACCGCCGGCGCCGCGGCGCGCGCCATGCTGATCCAGGCGGCCGCCGCGCGATGGGGTGTCAGCGCCGGCAGTTGCAGCGCCGCGCAATCGATGGTGCGCCACGCGCCGTCCGGTCGCATGCTGACTTTCGGCGCGGTGGCGGAAGACGCCGCTTTGCTGCCGCCGCCCGCGGCGCCGGCCCTGAAACCTTTCGCCGCGTGGCGTATCGTCGGCACCTCGCCACCGCGCTTCGACGTAGCGGCCAAGGTCGATGGCAGCGCGCGCTATGCGATCGATGTGGTTCTGCCGGGCATGCTGTATGCGGCGGTGGCCGCGGCGCCGGTATTCGGCGGCAAGCTGCTGTCGGTCGACAGCGCCGCGGTGGAAAAGATGCCTGGCGTGCACAGCGTTGTCCGGCTGGATAACGCCGTCGCGGTGCTGGCCGCCGGCTATTGGCAGGCGCAAACCGCCCTCCGCGCGCTCGAGCCGAAATTCGACGACGGCGGCCACGGCCATGTCTCATCCACCGAAATAGACACCGCGCAATCCGCGCTCCTGGCGAAAGGTGCTGGCAGCACCGACGTGAAACGAGGCGACGCGGCCGCGGCGCTTGCCGCCGCCGCGCATGTCGTGACCGCGGATTACGCGGTACCCTATCTCGCGCATGCCACCCTCGAACCGCCCAACGCCGTTGTGCATATTGTGGGCGATAAATGTGAAATCTGGACCGGGGTGCAGGACCCGCTCAATGCGCGCGCCACCGCGGCCCGTGCCGCCGGCCTGCCGCGCGAGAACGTTACGCTGCATAATTGCATGGTCGGTGGCGGATTCGGCCGCAAGATACCCGATGTCATGGACTTCATCGAACAGGCGGCCAAGCTTGGCCGTGCGGCAGCGCCACGTCCGGTCAAGCTGATCTGGAGCCGCGAGGAGGATATTACCCATGATTATTACCGCACCGCGGCCCGCGCCCGTTTTCAAGGCGGATTGAACGCGCATGGCCAGCCGGTGGTGTGGCGGGCCGATTACACCGGCGAAGCCGGCGAGCAGGCGGCGCATCTGCCGTATCAAATCGACAACCAACTGATCACCGGACAGAAATACGCCAACCATGTGCGCACCGGCGCCTGGCGCAGCGTGGATCATTCGCAGCACGGCTTTTTCAGCGAAAGTTTCGTTGACGAATTGGCCGCGGCCGCCGGCAAGGATGCCTTCCAGTTCCGCCGCGACCTGCTGCAAGCCGGCTCCCGCCAACGCGCTGTCCTGGAGATGGCGGCGGAAAAATCCGGCTGGGGCGCTTCTCTCCAAGCGGGCTGCGGCCGCGGCATTGCGCTTACGGAATCATTCGGCTCGATCGTGGCCGAGGTCGCCGAGGTTGCCGTCGCGCCAAGCGGCGCGGTGCAGGTCCGGCGCGTCACCGCGGTGGTCGATTGCGGCGACCTGGTCCACCCGGATGCGGCGACGGCGCAAATCGAAGGCGGCATCATGTTCGGCCTCGCCGCGGCCTTGTATGGCGAGATCACCATCGAGAACGGTGCTGTGACGCAACGTAACTTCGACACGTATCGGGTCGCCAGGATGGTGGATGCGCCTGCGATCGCGGTGTATTTCATTGCGTCCCATGCACCGCGCGGCGGCATTGGCGAGGTGGGCGTGCCCGGCATCGCGCCGGCGATTGCGAATGCCATTCATGCGGCCTGCGGCGTGCGCATGCGCAAGCTGCCCTTGCGTTCGGTGGCAATGGCGGCGGGGCCGGCGCCTGACCAGCACGCGTCGGCATTATGACCGGCGCCGGGGGGATGTTGCGAAGATTGGCCAGCAAGCAGTTCTTTTTTGAAGCAAAGCACCAAAAAACTTTTATCTGTTGCGGGCTATGCCGGTCCTGAAGCTTTATCATTGCCAGAATGCCCGATCCTTTCGCGTGCTGTGGATGCTCGAGGAATTGGGATTGCCTTACGAACTCGAGGTGCTGAAATTTCCACCCCGTTTCCGCGCCGAGGGGTATCTCGACATCAACCCGCTTGGCACGATTCCCACCTTGATCGATGGTGGCCATACGATGACGGAATCCGCGGCGATCTGCCATTACCTCGTGACGCGCTACGGCCCGTCGGATCTGGCCGTGTCACCCGAAGATCCGGCGTATGCCGACTACCTCAATTTTTTGGTAATGGGCGAGGCGACCCTGACGTTTCCGCAAACGATTTATCTTCGCTATACGCGCTTCGAGCCGGAGGAGCGCAGATTGCCGCAAGCGGCGGCGGACTATGCCCAGTGGTTCGCCGCGCGCTTCAAGGCGGCGGTCACGCTCATGGGTCCGCACTACGCGTGCGCCGGCAGATTTACGGCGGCCGACATATCCCTTGGATACGCCATAAAGCTGGCAAATTTCATTGGTATTGCAGATGCGGTGCCTGAGCGGGCACAGGCCTACTGGGCCTGCCTGCGGCAACGCCCCGCCCTGCAGCGGGCCGAAGCAGCAGATAGGAAGGAAGCCGTTCCTTTTCGCCCCTGACAGATAAAAGTTTTTGGTTCTTTTTTCAAAAAAGAACTGCTTTTTTTATTACTTCATACGGAACAAGCAAGAATGTCTCCCGACACCACACCCGTCCTAGTCGGCGTAGGCGAAATAATAGACCGTCCCGCCGATCCCGCCGACGGACTCGAACCGCTTGCGCTCACGGAACAGGCGCTCCGCCGCGCCAGCGCGGATGCCGGTGCGAACCTGCTTGCGCAGATCGACGCGTTATGTGTGGTTAATCAGATCACCTGGCCCTACGTCGATATGCCGGCGCAGCTGTCCGACCGCATCGGCGCCACGCCCCGGCACGCCGTGTATGGTCCGGTGGGTGGCGAAACGCCGGTTCGTTTCGTCCATGAAGCTGCCTCGCGCATCGCCCGCGGCGAAAGCCAGGTCGCCGCGATTTGCGGCGCGGAGGCGCAGAACACGCTGGACAAGGCCCGCCGTGCTTCCCTCCGTCTGCCCTGGACGCCAAAGCCGGAAATCTACGAGCCGCCGTTGCGCGGCGCCGATTTCGTTGCGGCCGCCGCGCTCAATCTGGGCGTGTTCCTGCCGGTGACGATCTACCCGTTTTACGAGAATGCCACGCTTGCGCGCTGGGGCCAGACACCGGCCCAGGCACAAATGGAAAGCGGCAAACTATGGTCGGCGTTATCGCGCGTCGCGGCGGCAAACCCGAACGCATGGTTGCCGCGCGCCTACGCGCCGGCCGACATCGTTGCGCCGTCGGCGGCGAACCGCCTGATTGCCTGGCCGTACACGAAGCTCATGGTGGCCAATCCGTCGGTCAACCAGGGTGCAGCGGTCATTCTCACCAGCCTGGCCGCAGCGCGCGCGGCCGGAATAGCGGACACGAAATGTATCTTCGTGCACGGCGGCGCCGCCGCCAGCGAGCCCCGCGACTACCTGCGGCGCGACACCTATGACGCCTCCACCGCGCAGGACGCGGTGTTGCATGCTGCCATGTGCCTCGCCGGCCAAGCCGGTTTCGCCGCGGTAGAACTCTATAGCTGCTTTCCCTGTGTACCGAAAATGGCGCGCCGCACGCTGAGCCTGGCACCCGAAATGGTTCCCACCGTTACCGGCGGCCTGACGTTCTTCGGCGCGCCGCTCAACAATTACATGACGCACGCAACCTGCGCCATGGTGCGACGGCTCCGCCAAACAGGCGGCACCGGCCTGTTGTACGGGCAGGGTGAATTCGTCACCAAACATCACGCACTCGTCGTGTCCGCGGAAGCACCCGCCCGCGCCGCCATACTCGACGATCCGTCCGTGCAGGATGCAGCCGACAGCGCGCGCGGTCCGGTGCCGCTATTTTCCACGAGCGAAACAGGACCAGGGTGCGTGGAAAGCTTCACCGTCATCTACGACCGGGAGGGCGCTCCCAGCCACGGCGTCGTCATTGCGCGAACCGATACGGGCCTTCGCGTGCTGGCGCGACTTCCGCCGGAGCACATTGATATACTTACGGATCTTTCCGTCTCACCAATCGGGATGGCTGGCCACATCCACGCGGGAGACATTCTCACATGGGAGTTTCAGTAGTATGTTGAGCCTAGCGGCGCTCAAGAAGGATAAAGGCAAAATCGACGCGCCAAAGTTTTTTGTTTCTTTTTTTCAAAAAAGAAATACTTCCTTTTCTTCCTTACGGCAACAAATACACCTCCACCCGCCGATTGCGCGCGCGACCCTCCTCGCTGCCATTATCCGCCACCGGCAACTCCGCGCCAAAACCGGCCACGCGTAACGGCGTCAGTCCGTGCAGCGCAAACAACGCCGCCACCGCGTCCGCGCGGCGTTTTGCAAGAAGCTGGCTTGCGTTCGGTCCCTGGTGATTGTCGCTGAAGCCGGCCAGGATCAGCCTTTCGCCGGTGATATTGTTTGCCTTCAGCAAGTCGGCCAGGTGGTCCAGATCATGTTGCCCGTTGAGATCGAGATCATTCGAATTCGGCAGAAAATGGAACGCGATCGGCAGCCGCCGCGCCCCCGCGATAAAACGCTTCAACCGTTCGGACGCCACCGGCGAAACCGCAACAGTGTCGGGTGGCATGGAGGGCGACACCAGCCCGGCCTGCGCGACAATCCCCTGGCCTTCGGGCGACATCGCGAACGCCAGGAAACGTTGCGATATAGCATCCGGAGCCGCGGAATTATACAGATAGAGCGGATAGGTCATCGGATAATCGCCGATCTGCGCGGCCAGCTTGTTGGTCGGCGGAACCGCTTCATAGCCCGGCGCCGCGATCGCCAGCGCACGCAGCGTCCCGATATGCGGCAGGTCCACCACCCCAATGCCATGCGGATCGCCGGCGACCGCGGCCGCAACATTTGCCGCGTCCGCGACGCCGTTCGTGTTGGCACCGAAATCGCCGCCCGCCATCGCCAGGGCGGAAAAACGCGCATGCAATTCGGAAACTGTGCGAACCGCGTAGGGATGGATCGAACCGCCGCTGCCGCCAATGGCCGACCAATCCCTGATCGCGCCGCCGAACACGGCGCGCACCTGGTCCAGGCGCAGCGCGCCAAGCATGTTCGCCGGATTGACCACGACGGCCAGCGCATCGAGGGCCACGACATGCTCGGCGGACGGCGCCTCCATGTCGCCCAGCGATGGCCGGAGCGCATCCTGTTCCTCCGGCAGCAGCCGGCGGGCCGACATCACCATGTCGGCGCCGCCACCGGCCAAAACCTGGAACCCGTCGGTGGCACTGCTGCGCGTGACCAGGATTTCTTCGCGATTATCGCCCCGCTGCCCGGATATTGTTGTCATACCGGGCCGAGGACCCTCGGCGGCCTGCACATGCGAGTCGCCACTCTGCGAAAGATACGCGGCTGCCAGCGCGCTCACCAGGCTCGCCATGTCGGCAGAGCCCGCGACGCGCATGAGAACGGAAGGCGGCACAAGCGGCGGGGGTGCGGTGGTGGCAATGGCCAGCTGTGGCATTGATGCGACAGTTGGCGGCGGCGCCTGCGGCAATGTCACATTCACCCTGCGGTAGGCCGACTCGCCCAGCCGCATGCCAAGATAGAGTGCGCCGCTCAGCAACGTTACGGCGCCAAGTCCGATCATGGCAATCACCGCCCACCGGTGTTCGTCGCCGCTGACGGGCGGCGCGGCCAATGGCTTGCCGCATTCCGGGCAAGCGAATTCCTGCCCGACCAGCACCTCCACATCACGGCGTGAATCCGCGAGCAGGCAATAGTCGAAATTGGTGCACCGTCCGCGTGTGTAGGCCATCGGCTCCATGATGTCTTCTGGGCTCCGCCGCAGCCCACGCGGTCAATCCACCAAACCTGTGGTGATCGCGCCACCCATAAATCACGCAAAGCGGCTCAGGGGCAACAGGCGCCTTCAGCCGTCCCCGCGAGGGGCACGCGGCGCGCTGACAGCCTGCCGGGGCGGGCGCGGCGTGTTTGCCAGGCCCGCTTCGGATGGTTTATCGGCTGGGCGCTCGGCGAAGCGATCCGGGGCCTGAAGCTGGTCCAGCGTGCGCGCCTGGACCTGAGCGGCGGGGGGAAAGCGTTTCGATGGACCATCTGGAGCCAGCGGCGGCCAGCACGAAGGCACCAGGTGGGGC
Organism: Acidobacteriota bacterium; assembly: GCA_903970435.1. Taxonomy (GTDB): domain Bacteria; phylum Pseudomonadota; class Alphaproteobacteria; order Acetobacterales; family Acetobacteraceae; genus CAJCIS01. The sequence goes on from CAJCIS010000273.1 coordinate 17,117, forward strand.
ACGGCCGGAGTGCCGCATGCTTATTGCCGTGCCATTCTACAAGAACGAACACCTTGTCGCCCCCGTGCTGAATTCCCTGTTCGCCTGCGCCGAGGACATCGCCGCCGTCGGCGCCGAAATAATTTGCTATAACGATTCTCCCGGCTACGCGCCATTGGCCGACGCGTTGGCCGGCGCACTGCCACGATTGGCCGGATGTGCGCCTTGCCGGCTGGAATCCAATTCCGAGAATCTGGGCTTCGTGCGCACCATGAACCGCGCGGTGGCCGAAGCCGTGGCGCGCCATGCCGACCTGCTGCTGCTTAATTCCGACACCGTCGTCGAGCCCGGCGCGCTCGCCGAAATGGCTGCCGTGGCCGCACTGGACCACATGACGGGGTTCGTCAATCCGCGCTCGAACAATGCAACGATCGCCACCCTGCCGTTGCGTGCGCCACCGGTGCCGCATGCCCCCGGCGCCCGCGATGCGTACCGTGCGTTGGCCGATCTGCTGCCGCGCGTCAGCTACGCGCCGACCTCTGTCGGCTTTTGTCTGCTGATCCGCCACGCAATCCTTGCAGAGTTCGGCGGCTTCGACGAAATCTATGGTTTCGGCTACAACGAAGAAAACGACCTGGTCATGCGGGCGGGCCGCTGCGGCTATCGGGCGGTACTCGCCAACCATGCCTTCGTCTGGCATGATGGCGAAATGAGTTTTTCAACCGCCGGGACAAACCGTTCCACCCTGGAAGCAAAAAACCGCGCCATCCTGGATCAGCGTTATCCGGAATATGCCGGCCACACGCAAGCGCATTACGACGCGCCGGAAACGATCGCCGAACATTTGCTTGCCGCAACCCTGCCCGACAGTGCCGGGCAGCGCGATATCGCATTTGATTTCTCCAGTTTTCGCGCCGCCCATAATGGCACATTCGAGGCCGGACGGCAGTTGTTGCGGGTGGCCGCTGGCGTATGGGGCCGCGCCTTCCGCCTGCACGTTCTGTGCGGCCAGGATGTGTACGACTTCCATGGCTACGCCGCCCTTTCCATTCCGCGCGCCGACCCGCATGGCGGGCGAAGATTTGCCGCCATCTTCCGCGTCGGCCAGCCGTATGACTGGAACGTGCTGGAGCGTCTGGCGCCGTCCGCCGCCGTGCTGGGCGTCTATATGCTCGACACCATTTCGGTGGACTGCCCGCAACTTGCCTCATCGTTGCTCTACCATATGTGGCAGTTGACGCTCGACCACATCGATGTTTTCGCCGCCCAAAGCCGCCAGACGCGTGACCAGTTCAGGCGCCGCTTCACCCTCCCGCCGCACGCCATCGAACTGGTATCCTACCATGCGCTCGACCTGGCCGAGTACCGGCTGCCGGCAGCACCCGCCGGCGCCGGGCCGCCGCCCGGCAGCCAGGCCTCCCACCGAACCCGCCTTCTGGTGCTGGGCAATCATTTCCATCACAAGGACTTGAACCGCACCGCCAACCTGCTCGCCGCGGCGTTCCCCGATCGGACGATCGTGGCAATGGGCCCCGACCATCATGGCGCCCGCCGCGTCGCCGCGCCGACGGATCCGGCTCCGCTCACCGTTGCGCAAAATCTCGAGGTCATCGAAGTCGGTGCGTTGTCCGAGCACGAAATCGGCGCCGAATACGAGGCCGCGGACGCGGTGGTATTTCCGAGCCATGCCGAGGGTTTCGGCTTTCCGGTGCTCCATGCGCTGGCCGCCGAGCGGCCGATTTTCGTTCGCCGCCTGCCGGTGTTCGAAGAACTCTCGCAAGCCATGGGGTGCACCCCGAACATGCGATTTTTCGATTCGACCTCGGACCTGGTCGCGCAGCTGCAATCGATCCCTTCATGGCAGCCTCATGCCCCGCCGCCGCCCGGCAACGGGTCCGCGCGCAGCGGCCGCGAAATTCGCGATGCCTTGTTGCAGGCCCTGGCGCGCGTTGACTATCACCGGATCGTCCGCCGCATCCGTGCCGTGCAACTGGCCTCTTCCCTCGCGCAGCAGAACAGCCTGCCGCCGCCGTCCGACACCAAGGCCGCCCTTGCGGCCCGCCACCTGGCACTGAAAGTCGAACGATTGGCCCTGCGCCTCCTGCGCATCCAGGGCCTGTATGTCACGATCCGCCTGCTCCTGCGTCCCTTCCGGCGCGGCTGGAAATGGCTCCGCGGCGCCTGAACCACCGGTTTGCGTAGCCAAACACGCCGTTTTGCCACGAATCTCTATTGCCGCCGGCGTGGTGCGTAGCCTACCCTCCGGCCAACGCAGGGGGAATGCGACGTGAGGCTTGGGAGACGGCTGGGGGGGCAAACCGCCCCTCCAGCCTCGGTCGCTGATAATTCGTTGCACTTGATCCATGTCGGATAAAACCACCTCCATCGAACAGATTGTCGGCGCCTTGGCCGACGGCATGACGATCGGCATCGGCGGCTGGGCAACCCGTCGCAAGCCCATGGCGCTGGTGCGCGCCATTGCGCGGTCCGCGTTGCGCGATCTTACCGTGGTGTCCTATGGCGGCCCCGACGTGGGAATTCTTGCCGCGGCCGGAAAGCTTCGCCGCCTCGTCTTCGGCTTCGTGTCGCTCGACCACATTCCCCTCGATCCGCATTTCCGCGCCGCCCGCCAGGCCGGCCTGCCGGTGTGGGAGCTCGACGAGGGCATGCTGCACTGGGGCCTGCGCGCCGCCGCCATGCGGCTACCGTTTCTGCCGACCCGCGCCGGCCTCGGCACCGACATTGCCCGCCAGCCCGAGTTCCGCACCATAACGAGCCCCTACGACGATGCCGAGGCATTGCTGGCCATGCCGGCAATTCATCTCGACGCGGCCCTGCTGCATGTCCACCGCGCCGACCGCGCCGGAAACACACTGACCCTCAGCCCGGATCCGTTCTTCGACGCGCTGATGGCCCGCGCGGCACGCCAGGTTTTCGTAACGACAGAGCAACTTGTCGACACCGCGGCGCTGGACATGCAGGCAAACGCGCGGTGCAATCTGTTCGAACGCGCGCTGGTGACCGGCGTGGCGTTGGCGCCGTATGGCGCGCATCCCACCAGCGCCGCACCGGATTATCAACTGGACCTGCCCTATCTGAAAACTTACGCGGCCGCGGCCGCCGATCCTGCCTCCTGGCACGCCTACCGGTCGCGCTTCATCGATGTTTCCAGCGAGGATTATCTCTGCGCTGTCGGCGGCGCGTCATCGGTGCATGCCCAGCCTGTGCCGGCTTATTGAAATGACTCTAAGGCAAGGAAGCAAGCAGTTCTTTTTTGAAAAAAAGAACCAAAAAACTTTTGCTCGATTAGCCAATTGGCGAAAGTTTCTTGTTTCTTTCTTTCAAAGAAGAAATACTTCCTTTTTACCCTCATGACACCATTGGCCGATACCGTCATCGCCGCCGCAGCCGAAGCATGGCGCAACGAAGGCGAGGTGATCGCCACCGGCATCGGACCGATTCCCCGCCTGGCCGCCAGCTTCGCGAAATCCACCTTCGCGCCCGACCTTCTTCTCACCGACAGCGAAGTCTACTACCGTACGGAACCGCTGCCGCTCGGCGCGCACGGCGCATCCTCCGGTGTCGAAGGCTACGCGCCCTACGCGCGCATATTCGACATGCTCTGGTCCGGCCGTCGTCATGCCATGGTCGCCCCGGTGCAGCTGGATCGTTTTGGTCAATGCAATATCAGTGTCATCGGCGACCACGCCAGACCCCGCGCGGCGATGCTCGGCGCCCGCGGCCTGCCCGGCAACTCCGTCAGCCACCCGAACAGTTTTTTCATTCCGCAGCACAGCAAGCGCGCCTTCGTGGCAGGCGAGGTGGATTTCGTCTGCGGCGCCGGCTATAATCCGGCACGTTTTCCGAACGGCCGCATTCCGGCATTCGTCGACCTGCGGCTGATCGTGACGAATTTGGCCGTGCTGGATTTTTCCGGTCCCGCCCATGCCATCCGCGTGCGGTCGTTGCATGAAGGCGTCAGTTTCGCGGAGGTTGCCGACAATACCGGCTTTCCCCTGGCGCGCCCCGCGCACATTCCGGTGACGCCGGCGCCGTCGGGGCAGCACCGCGCCATCATCGCGGCCCTTGATCCTGGCGGCGTGCGGCATACCATCATCAAGTCCGCCTGAGGGAAACCCGATGTCAACCGCCCCCGACCTGGTCGAACCCCGCACGGCACCCATCAGCTATGAAACCGAAACGCCCGTGCGCTACGAGCAGGAGGGCCCGATCGCCTGGGTCATCATGGACCGCCCGCGCTACGGCAACGCGCAGAACAGCCAGATGACCTACGCGCTGGACGACGCGTTTCGCCGCGCCGTCGACGACGACACCGTGCGCGTCATCATCCTGCGGGGTGAGGGCAAGAATTTTTCCGCCGGCCATGATATCGGCACGCCGGGGCGGGACGTGCACAAATCGTTCGATCGCCGTTTGCTGCAAGCCGATCACGTGAACAAACCGGCCGCCGAATTGCTCTACACGCGCGAGCAGGAAGTTTATCTCGGCATGTGCCGGCGCTGGCGCGATGTGCCCAAGCCGACGATTGCCGCCGTGCAGGGCGCATGTATTGCCGGCGGCCTGATGCTGGCCTGGGTGTGCGACCTGATCGTGGCCGCGGAAGATGCATTTTTCCAGGATCCGGTGGGACGCATGGGAATACCGGGCGTGGAATATTTTGCCCACGCGTTCGAGCTTCCTCCCCGCGTGGCCAAGGGCTTTCTGCTACTCGGCGATCGCATGCCGGCGACGCGGGCCTATGATTTCGGCATGGTCAATCGCATCGTGGCGGCCGCCGCCTTGATCGGGGAGACCCGAAGGATCGCATTGGAATTGGCCGCGCGGCCGCGCCTCGGCAATTGGCTGATCAAGCAGGCCATCAACCATGTGGAGGATTTACGCGGCAAGCGCACCGCCATGGACGCCGTTTTCCACATGCACCATTTCGCCCACGCGCAAAACGATCTGACATCGTCGCATGCCCTGGGGGGGCTCGATGCCAAGTCCATGGCGGCCGCCAATAAGGCCCAGGCGGATAAGCTATGAGTTTCGGCAGGAAGGAAGTGTTCTGTTTTGAAATAAAGTACCAAAGAACTTTTGCTCATGGCTGCTGATTCCCTCCGTACTGTTCTTACGGAACGTCTGGGGTGCCGCGCGCCTGTCGTTCAGACGGCTATGGGGTGGATATCGGAGCCCTCGCTTGTGGTGGCCAGCAGCGAAGCGGGCGCCTTCGGTTTTCTTGCCGCCGCCGTCATGACGCCTGCCGAAATTGCCAGCAAAATCGCCGCCGTGCGCGCTGCAACCTCGCGCCCGTTCGGCGTGAATTTCCACATGTTCCAGCCAGGCGCCGCGGAAATCGTCGACCTCATCATCGCCAACCGTGACCAGGTACGTGCCGTCAGTTTCGGCCGCGGGCCCAACGCCGCCGCGATCACCCGCTTTCGTAACGCCGGCATTTTATGTATTCCAACCGTGGGCGCCTTGAAGCACGCGGTGAAAATGCAGGCGCTCGGCGTCGACATGATTACCGTGCAAGGCGGCGAGGGCGGTGGCCACACCGGCAGCGTGCCGACAACCATTCTGCTTCCGCAAGTGCTCGACGCGGTGCGCATTCCCGTCATTGCCGCCGGCGGCATGGCAGACGGACGGGCGCTTGCCGCCGCCCTCGCCTACGGCGCTGTCGGGATTGCCATGGGCACGCGTTTTCTCATGACCCGCGAAAGCCCGGTCGCTGAGGCGGCAAAACGCTGCTACCTGAAGGCTGACACCGACGATATCGTGCTCACAACCAAACTTGACGGCTTGCCCCACCGCATGCTGCGTACCAGGTTTGTCGACCGGCTCGCGGTATCCGGCAGGCTGTCGATGTGGATGCGGGCGTTCGAGTGCGCGCGCGATATGAAATACCAAACTGGCGCTTCGTGGCCGGAGCTGATTCGTTCCGCCAACGCCATGCGGACCCATGGTGCGGCCACGCTGCCGCAAGCTCTGCTCGCCGCCGCGGCGCCCATGCTCATCCGCCGCGCTGTCATCGACGGTGACGCGGAGACCGGTATCATGGCCACCGGCCTCGTGGCGGGCCGCCTTGCCGATCTGCCGACCTGCCGAGACCTTGTTGATGGCATCATCGCAGATGCGAATACCCGCCTTGCCGCATTGGCTGGCGGCGCCTCCGTTGCATCCGCCGCCTGATCGCGCACGCCATGCCCATCACCCTCCAGCGCCACGGACCCATCGCCGAAATTGTCTTCGCCCATCCTCCGGTGAACGCCTTCGATACAAAACTCTGGGCGCAAATCCCGCCCCTCATTGCGGAAGCGGGTGGCGACGAGGCCATTGGCTGCGTCCTCATTCGCGCCGAAGGTCGCGGCTTTTGCGGCGGCGTCGACATCAAGGAAATGCAAGCTAACCCGGAACGTATCGTCGAACTGAACCGTTACAATTTTGATACGGCCTTATCCATCCGCGCCTGCCCGATCCCCGTCGTCAGCGCTTTGCACGGTTATGTCATCGGCGGCGGTGTCAACATCGCCGGCGCGTCCGACGCGCTGATTGCGGCGGACGACGCCTATTTCTCGCTGCCCGAAATTGATCGCGGCGCCATGGGCGGCGCCTCCTTCATGCTGCGCATGTTGCCGCTCCACATGGTTCGCGCCGCCTTCCTCACCGGTGGCCGCGTCACCGCAGCCCAAGCCCACCGCGTCGGCGCCATCCACGAACTCGTTCCTGCCGCTCAACTACTTGCCGCGGCGCGCGACTTTGCCGGCATCATCGCCGCGAAAAGCCGCACCGCGCTGCGTCTGGCCAAGGAAGCCATGAACGGACTGGAATCTCGTGATCCTGCGCTTGGATATCGTTTTGAGCAGGGCCTTACGCTTGAGATGTATATGCACGAGGATAGCCAGAAGGCGCGGGACGCTTTCGTCAAGAGAAGAAATCCGGAAACCCCGCCCCTGGACCCCATTCGCTAGGAGTCAACAATGCCAGAGGCTTTTATCATTGACGCGGTTCGCACACCGGTTGGGCGCAAAAAGGGCGCACTGGCCGCCATGCACGCCGCCGACCTCGGCGCCCACGTTATCTCCGCCCTCATGCAACGAACGCGAATCGATCCGGACGCCATCGATGACGTCATCTACGGCTGCTGCGATACAATCGGCCCGCAGGCCGGAAACATTGCACGAACCTGCGCCCTCGTGGCGGGCCTGCCCGACCATGTACCTGGCGTCACGATCGACCGTCAATGCGGCTCCGCCCAACAGGCCGTTCATTTCGCTGCGCAAGCCGTCATGAGTGGCACCCAGGATTTCGTCATCGCCGGCGGTGTCCAGCACATGAACCAAATCCCCATCAGCGCTGCCATGGTGGCAGGCCAGACCTACGGTGTTCCCGACCCATTCTCCACATCGCCGGGCTGGACCGCCCGCTTCGGCACGCAAGAGGTCGGCCAATTCCGCGCCGCCGACATGATTGCCGAACGCTGGCAAATCACCCGCGAGGACATGGAACAATTCGCCTATGAGAGCCACCATCGCGCCGTTGCCGCCACCGATGCAGGCTTATTCACCCGCGAAATGGCACCGATCGCCGGGCTTGCCACCGACGAAACACCGCGCCGCGACACCAGCCTGGAGAAAATGGCCGCCCTGAAACCGTTGCGCGAGGGCGGCCGCATCACCGCCGGCGTTTCCAGTCAGAACGCCGATGGTGCCGCCGCCCTCCTCATCGCCTCCGAGCGCGCGACCCGTGCCCACAATCTCACCCCGCGCGCGCGCATTCATCACATCTCCGTCCGCGGCGACGATCCCATCTGGATGCTCACCGCGCCCATCGAAGCCACCCGTCGCGCCCTGCAAAAATCCGGCCTGACCATTCAGGATATCGATCTCTTCGAATGCAACGAAGCCTTCGCCAGTGTAACGCTCGCCTGGATGAAGGATCTCGGCATCGATCGTGACCGGGTCAATGTAAACGGCGGCGCCATTGCACTCGGTCATCCTCTTGGCGCCACCGGCGCCCGCATCATGACCACATTGCTGCACGAATTGGAACGCCGCCAACTTCGCTACGGTCTGCAAACCATGTGCGAAGGCGGAGGCCAGGCCAACGTCACCCTAATCGAACGCCTGTAGGAACGAACCTCGATGGGCATTTGTGACGGCAGGGTTGTCATCGTGACCGGCGCGGGTCACGGCCTCGGCCGTGCTTATGCGCTCGGCCTGGCGCGCGAAGGTGCCCGCGTCGTTGTCAACGACCTCGGCGTTGGCACGCACGGCGAGGCGAGCGCCGCACAGGGCGCCGCCCAACAGGTGGTGGCTGAAATTCTGGCCGATGGCGGGCAAGCCGTTGCCAATACCGATGATGTCGCCGACTGGGAGGCGGGTGCCCGCATCGTTCGCACCGCCCTTGAGCATTTCAGCGACCTGCACGCAGTGGTCAACAACGCCGGCTTTGTGCGGGACCGCATGTTCGTGTCCTGCACGCCGGAAGAATGGGACGCGGTTATTCGCGTCCATCTGCGCGGCCACTTCTGCACCACCCGCCATGCTACCGATTATTGGCGCGCCCGCCAGAAATCCGGATACGTGGTTGACGCCCGCATCATCAACACCTCGTCCGGTGCCGGTCTGCAGGGGAGCATCGGGCAAAGCGCCTATTCGGCCGCGAAAGCCGGCATCGCAACTTTGACCTTGGTGCAGGCCGCCGAACTCGCCCGCTACGGCATTACTGCCAATGCACTGGCCCCCAATGCCCGCACCCGCATGACCGAAACATCCTTTGGCGCCCGCATGCAGCCCAAACCAAATGAATTCGACATTTACGCGCCTGAAAATACCGCCCCGCTCGTCGCCTATCTATGCAGTTCGCTTTCGTCACACGTCACCGGCCAGGTGTTCGAACTCGTCGGTGGCAAGCTTTTCCTGTCGCAAGGCTGGACCGACAGTCCGGCGGAAGATATCGGCCGGCGCTGGAAAGCTGACGAACTGGGCCCGGCCATTGCGCGCCTTATGTCCAGCCGTGCTGCCGCCAAGCCGGTCTGGGGCACGGGTTGAATCCCGCATGAATCATATGGCGGATATTCAGTCTAGCGCCGCCGCCTTTCTGCGCAAGCATGCCGGCCCGCAACGCGCCCTGCAACTCATTGCTGAGCCCGCGGCGTGGGATAAGGAAACGTGGCAGGCCATGCAGAACATGGGGTGGGCCGGCATATTAATACCAGAACATTACGGAGGGCTTGCGCTGTGCGCCGGCGAGGCCCTGCAAATATTTGAAGAATTTGGCCGCGCCTTGCCGATAACGCCACTGTTCGAAACCGCAATACTGGCGGTGCAGCTGCTTTTGGCGGCCTCCGAACAAGCGCAAGCGCAATATCTA
>CAJCIS010000274.1 GCA_903970435.1 Acidobacteriota bacterium
GCCAGCCGGTATCCAGGGCTGGAGCATCGGGCACATTTATACCTGCCGCTGTTACGGCGGACGGTGTCGACCTTGCTCTGGCTGGCGGCCGTGCTGGCGCTGTTCGAGGCCTGGGGCATCGACAGCCTGGAATGGTTCCGCGGCCGCGGTCTGGGTGGCAAGCTGGCCGGGGCGGGCGGCTCCATTTTGCTGGTCGGGCTGCTGATGCTGGTGGTGTGGGAGGCGGCCAACGCGCAATTCGAGCGGCGGCTGGCCAGGCTTGCGCGGGATGCGCAGACCGTGCAGGCGGCGCGGCTGCGCACGCTGATGCCGATTTTGCGCACCGTGCTGGTGGCCGTGCTGCTGGCCGTGTTCGGGTTGAACGCGCTGTCGGAAGTGGGTGTGGATGTGGCGCCGCTGCTGGCGGGCGCCGGCATTCTGGGCGTGGCGATCGGCTTCGGCAGCCAGAAGCTGGTGCAGGATTTCATCACCGGCATTTTCCTGCTGCTGGAAAATGCCATGCAGGTGGGTGACAATGTCACGGTGGCCGGCTTGTCCGGCGCGGTGGAGAATTTGTCGATCCGCACGATGCGTCTGCGCGCCGGCGATGGGTCGGTGCACATCATTCCATTCAGCAGCGTGACGACCGTTACCAACGTCAATCGCGGCATTGGCAATGTGCCTGTGTCGGTGACGGTGCCGCCGGAAACCGATACCGATCATGTCAGCGATGCGTTGGCGGAAATTGCGCGCGAAATGCGCGGCGAGCGACGCTATGGCGACATGATGCTGAGCGATTTCCAATTGTGGGGCGTCGACAAGCTGGAGCCGGGGGCAGTGACGGTGGTGGGGCAGATCGTGTGCACGGATGGCGGGCGGTGGCCCGTGCAGCGGGAGTTCAACCGGCGCATGCTGCGGCGTTTCCGTGCGGAGAGCATCCGGCTGACGAGCGCCGCCCAAACGGTGCGCACCTTCATGCAGCCGGTGATCCAGGCGCCACAACCTGGCGAGCCGCCCGCGCTCGACGCACCCGCACCACCGGGAACAGCGGCGTGACCCTGGCCGAGGAGTTCGCGACGCTGACGGGACCGCTCATCGCGCACGGCTTCGTGCATGCGGAGGCGCCCGACATGCGGTTGCTGCTGCACGCGCGGGGGTTGGCGGACTGGGACGGTTTTGCCGCAAGCTGGAATGATTTGGGCGTCGACACATACATGGCGGATGGCGGGCGCTACCGGCGGCGGCGTTATGCGGCGTTCTCGGCGGGCGGTGACGGCATTCGGCGCAAGGCGCATCAGCCGCATTATCAGAGCCGCGACTATAATCTGCTGAATGGCGGCATTGCGCGCTGGTTCGAGCCGATCACCCCATCGATAGGGGCGCATCCCGCGCTGCTCGCCATCCTGGCCGCCAGCCAGGGTATTTTCACCGCCTGCACGCCGGCCGATGCCAGACCACGCAATTGGCATGTGGAAGTGCACCAGTTCCGCATCGAGGCCAGAAGCGGTCAGCCCGGCCAGCCGACGCCGGAGGGGTTGCATCGCGACGGGGTGGACTGGGTGCTGGTGATGCTGGTGCGGCGGCAGAACGTCACCAGCGGTGAAACCAGCATTCACGATCTGCAGCGGCGGCACCTGGGCAGTTTCACGCTGGCCGAACCGCTGGAATCGGCGCTGGTGGATGACGACCGGGTCTATCATGGTGTCACGCCGGTGACGCCGATCGATGCAAGCCAGCCGGCGTATCGGGACGTGCTGGTGGCGACGTTCAGACGGGAGTAGGTTTCATGCGGTTCGTGGTGGCGTTTCTACTTTTGAGTGGCGCGGCGCGCGCGGCCGATACGGGCGCGCCGGTCTCGATCACCGCGGCGTGGGCGCGCGCCAGCTTGCCGCACCAGGAGAATACTGCGGCTTACATGACGCTTCTGAGCACCGGAGGCGATACGCTGACGGGCGTGGATTCGGCCGATGCCGGCATGGTGATGCTGCATCAGACAACGAGCAAGGGCGGCATGTCCGGCATGTCCGACATGGACAGCCTGGCATTGCCCGCCGGCCGGAGCGTGGCATTGGCACCGGGGGGCATGCACCTGATGGTCATGGATGTGAAACATAAACTGGCGGTCGGCGATACGTTGCACTTGGTGCTGCATTTCACCCATGCCGGCGATGTCAGTGCGGCGGTGCCTGTGCTGGCGGCCACCGCGACAGGTCCAAATTGATGCCCCCATTGATTACGGATACATAATATGCGCAGCAGGGTGATTGCGGTCATTGCGGGCGTGGTAGTGCTGGGCGGGCTGGGCGCTGTTTTCCTGGGTCCCAAGCTCGCCAAGCAGAGCTTGCCGGCGCTGGTGGAAATTGGTGGGCCGTTCGAGCTGCTGGATGGCGCGGGAAAGACCGTGACGGACCGCGATTTCCGCGGCCGCTACATGCTGGTCTATTTCGGCTACACGCATTGTCCGGACGTGTGCCCGACCACGCTGAGCGACATGGCGGGTGCGTTGGACAAGCTGCCGGCAGCCGAGAAGGCGCATGTGGTGCCGCTGTTCGTGACAGTCGATCCGGCGCGCGACATACCGTCCGTGATCGGCGATTACGTGCATGCGTTCGGGCCGGAATTTGTCGGGCTGACGGGCAGCGCGGACGCGGTTGCGGCCGCGGAACAGGAATATCACGTGTATGCGGCGAAGCATCCGCTGGCGCATGGGGATTATGCCATGGACCATAGCTCGGTGCTGTATGTTATGGGGCCGGACGGGAAGTTTTTGGGCGTCATTCCGGATGGGACGAAGCCGGGGGATATTGCGGCGAGGCTGCTGGCGTTTGGAGTATAAGAAGGATGAAAGCAGTTCTTTTTTGAAAAAAACAAGATTATGTTGAGCCTACCCGCGCTTAAGAAGAAAGGAGTAGAGGCCGGATGCGCCAGCTTCCTCTCCTAGGCGCCCACACGCAAGAGCAAGAATTTTCTGGTTCTTTTTTTCAAAAAAGAACTGCTTCTTCTCTTGAACTTCCCTGGATCGACCCCGCCGACGCTTTTCTCCGCTTCGCGCGAGATCCGTTCACGACGTATTTTGAAAGTGGCGGGGATATCGGTCCGCGTAGCCGCTACAGTTATCTGTGTATCGATCCGCTCCAGGTTCTGCGGGATGTTTCGTTCGACGAACTGCAGGCGGAACTGGCGCGCTGGCGGCGCGTGTGGCCGGGGGCGCCGGTGCCGTTTGCCGGGGGCGCGGCGGGGTTTTGCGCGTACGAGATGGGCGCATCGCTCGAGCGGGTGCCGCGGGCGGCGGGGGGTTTTGCCGGCGTGCCGGACGTGCAATTCGGGTTTTACGACCTGGTGATGGCGTGGGACCATGCGGCGCGGCGCCTATGGTTGCTGTGCGCGTTTGGGGATGCGGGTGGGCGCGCGGACGCGGTGCTGGAGCGGCTTTGCGCGGTTTGCGCGGCAGATGTGGTGGCGCCTGGGCTGAACTGGAAGCCGATGGTGGCGCGTGAGGTGCATATGGCGCGGGTCGCGCGGACGCTGGACTATATTCGCGCGGGCGACATTTATCAGGCGAATGTTACGGCGCCTTTCGTGGCCACGCGGCCCGACGGTGTTGCGGCTGCGGATGTTTTTCTGGCGCTGCGCGCCGGGAATAGCGCGCCGTTTACCGCTTATGTTGGTTGCGGGAACGGCTGCGCGGTGGCGAGTGTCTCGCCGGAACGATTTTTGTCGTTGAATTCGACAGGGCGGATCGAGGCGCGGCCGATCAAGGGTACGCGGCCTCGGGGCGCGACGGCGTTGGAGGATGCAGCAGAGGCCGCTTTTTTGCTGGCGAGCGGGAAGGATCGGGCGGAGAATTTAATGATAGTCGATTTGTTGCGCAACGATATCAGCCGTGTGGCGGTGCCCGGCAGCGTGCATGTACCCGCGCTGTGCGCGCTCGAAAGTTTTGCCAGCGTGCATCATCTTGTTTCGGTTGTGGAGGGCCAGATACGGCCAGGATGTGGCGCCTTCGATCTGCTGCGCGCCGCTTTCCCCAGCGGATCGGTCACCGGGGCGCCCAAGCTGCGGGCCATGGAGATCATTGCCGCGTTGGAGGGATGCGCGCGCGGGCCCTATTGCGGGTCGGCGGTGTGGATCGGGTTCGATGGTGCGATGGATAGTTCCGTTCTGATCCGGACGGTGACGGTGGCAGCGGATCGGGTGGTGGCGCAGGCCGGCGGCGGCATCGTGGCGGAGAGCGATCCGGCGGCGGAATGGGAGGAGTTGCTGGTGAAAGTCGGGCCGATGCTGCGGTCGCTGGGTGGCGCATGAATGTGGTGTGGCTGAACGGCATGATGGTGGATGCGCGGGCGGCGCGTATCGATCCGACGGACCGCGGGTTTACGCTGGGCGACGGGGTTTTCGAGACGATACGCGCGCAGGATGGTGTGCCGCTGCATGCGTCGCGCCATTTCGCCAGGCTGCGCCATGGCGCAGCGGTGCTGGGAATCTCCATGTCGTTCCGGGACGTGGCGCTGTTCGATGCGCTTTGCGACGTCCTGCGGGCAAACGATTTAAGCGATGCGGCGCTTCGGCTGACGGTTTCGCGTGGTCCGGCGCCGCGCGGCGTGTTGCCGGAGGCCGGCGCGACGCCAACCGTGCTGATCAACGCGGCAGGCTTGCCGGGGACGGCGCCACCGGCGCGATTGATTATCGCGCAACATACGCGGCGCAACGAGCTCTCTCCGCTGTCGCGGATAAAGTCGCTGAATTATCTTGATAGTATAATGGCTCGCCAGGAGGCGGAGGCTGCGGGTAAGGACGACGCGGTGCTGTTGAACACGCGGGGCGATGTCGCGGAGGCGACGGCCGCGAATATCGTTTTGTTCCTGGACGGACGTTGGATGACTCCGCGTGTCGCGGATGGCGCGCTGCCAGGCATTGCGCGCGGGCTGTTTCTGGAGGCGGGGCGTGTGACGGAGGCGTGCATTGGGTTGGATGACTTGGCGCGGGCGGAAGCGGGTTTTCTGGTTAACAGTCTGGGGCGGCGGGTGTTGCGCGCGGTGGGAGATGTGGAACTGGATGTCGATCATTTGGCAGCGTTGGACGACGCTTGAAGGTAGGTATTTTTGCCTCATGCTGCTGGAGGTGAGAAAGGCTCGAATTTATGCGTAAGCTGCCCGTCACGGCCGAGGGTCAGGTCACGTTGAAACGGGATGTGTTGCAGATTTGAGTGTCCAGGCGGGCGAAAAAAGGCGCGTGTAGAGTTGCCGGGCGGGCGGATCACCTCCAAGCGGCGCGGCCCACGGGGAAGATTTCCGATGTGTTTGGCATTCTAGAGCGGCCTCAGCCTGACTGGAAAATCGTCGGGTGCCCGGCGGGCCGCTCTAGGTTGTTGTCTGCCGAGCCTTTGTATCAGCCTCAAGTTGGGCGTCTCCATCGGGCGATTCCAGTCAGGCTGAAAATGCTCTAAAGCGGAAAGGTACCCCTTCGTTGTCGATCGATGAGATTGGTGCGCTGGCGGCAGAAGGGTGGGCTGGTAAAACGTTGAGGATTGTTGCGGATACCAACCTGCTTGGACGCCAGGCGACCCGGCTGCTCGCCTAGTCAGACTGTTGCCTGTTCGACTTGGTCCGGATGATTGCGGGAAGTTCCGCGCTAATGGACGGCGCCGCTGCGAAAAATATCCAATGGGACCGTCGCGGTGCACGTGGCGGAGGCGACCGTCAGGGTGCCTTGGGCAGCGTGTGCTCCGATCTTGATGAGCGCGAAACTAACGCTTTGGTTCGGCATGTTTGTGCGCTGGTTGACAAAGTTGTAAGAAATCGCATCCACGATGGCCGGCGATGTCTTGGTCCAGCCGTTCAGGCCCCCGGCTGGAACTGCGGGGAAGCCACGCAGCACTGCGCTCTGGTAGCTGCTGTCGGTAAGGGCGAGGTCGATTTCTGTCCCTTTTGCCCCGACGCCGGGGTAGGTGAGGCTCCCTGCAATCGACGGAGCAGTCAGCCAATTGCAATTGCCGGTCGCCTCCAATGTCGGTCCCAGGAAATACGTGCCAGCCGGCAATGATTGCGCCGAGGCCGCCGACAACGTCACTGCGGGGCAGAGTGCGAGCAAAGCCAAGAACGATCTCATAACCAAACCCCCCCCGCGATTGCCCGCAACGGATAAAAGTTTTTGGGTTCTTTTTTAAAAAAAAGAACTACTTCCTTCCTGCCCTTGCCTTATTCCGAAGGCTCAATCAACTCCAGCCCCTCGTAAATCTCGGCGACAGGTATTGCTATGCCCACTTCGGGCAGCTTCAATACATCGCCGGCGGACAGCGCCAGCGCGGTCCAGGGGTCTTTGCCGTCCCGGCGGTGCAGAACCAGCAGCCCGGGGGCGGCTGCCTCGATGATGACGTATCGGCGTATCGAAGGCACCGCGGCGTATTCGGCGACCTTGAGCGTGTGGTCGGTGTGGACGCTGGTGGGGCTGACGATTTCGAACGCGATCACCACGCCCTCTATCGTGCGGGCGTCCTTGATCTGCTTTGTGCAGGTGACCAGCCCATCGGGATAGCGAATGGCGTTGCCGATGGTCGCCACGCCCGCGTCCGGCCCGAGTAGCCGGCATTGGGTGCCACGCAGGCGGACACCCAGCGCCAGATTGAGGTTGCTCATGATAATGGAGTGGCTGTTGGTGCCACCCGTCATGGCGACCGGCTGCTCGCCGTCGAATTCGTAGCGGCCCTCCTGGCGCTCGGCCCAGGCGAAGAATTTCTCGACGGTCCAGGCTTGCTGCAGGGCGACGTTCATGTAGGGCAGGCTAGCACGATCGATCCGCGCGTGGGGGTTTTTCGCGGGCGGGGCCGCCCCATCTGCGTGTGCAGTGCACAACGACCGCCCGGAGACCCCATGGATACGAACGTGACACAGCTTGCGACCCTGTTTCAGCCAGTGCGGCTTGGGCCGTTGACGCTGAAGAACCGGGTGGTGATGGCGCCGCTGACCAGGAGCCGCGCCGGCGCGGGCGATTCGCCGCAGGCGATGAACGCAACCTACTACGCGCAGCGAGCGGAGGCGGGGCTGATCATCAGTGAGGCGTCGCAGATTTCGCAGCAGGGCAAGGGGTATGCCTGGACACCTGGCATCTACAGCGACGCGCAGGTGGCCGGGTGGCGGCTGGTGACCGATGCGGTGCACGCGGCCGGCGGGCTGATCTACTGCCAGCTTTGGCATGTCGGGCGGATCAGCCACCCCGAACTTCAGCAGGCCGGCGGCCTGCCGGTGGCGCCCAGTGCCATCCGGCCGGAAGGCCAGGCGTTCACCGAAACCGGGCTCAAACGGCATGTCACGCCCCGCCCGCTGACCACCGCACAGGTCGGCGATATCGTGCAGGATTACGCGCACGCGGCGAGGGCCGCGCAGCGTGCCGGGTTCGACGGCGTGGAGATCCATGCGGCGAACGGCTATCTGATCGATCAGTTCATGCGCACCAAGACGAACTACCGCACCGACTTGTATGGCGGCACGCTGGAAAACCGGATGCGGTTCCTCACCGAGGTGGCGCAGGCGGTGCTGTCGGTGTGGGACGCCGACCGGGTGGGGGTCCGCTTCGCGCCGGCGAGCGCGGCCAACGATATCGCGGATTCCGATCCGCAAACAACGTTCGGGCGCGCGGTGGAGATCGTCGGCGGTCTTGGGCTCGTCTACGTGCATATTATCGAGGGGCAGACGGGTGGGCCGCGCGCCGCCATTCCGGGCTTCGATTTCGCCGCGCTGAAGCGGTCGTTTCCCGGTCTCTACATGGCGAATAATGGCTATACGCGGGACATGGCGCTCGAGGCCATCGCCGACCACCGGGCGGACCTCGTTGCGTTCGGCAAGCCTTGGATCGGCAACCCGGACCTGGTGTCTAGGTTACGGAATCATTCGCCGCTCACTGTTGCGCCGCAGTCGGCGTTTTATGGTGGGGGGGAGGGAGGGTACACTGATTTTAAGCGGTTGGACAAATAGCTAAGGGAGGAAGCCGTTCTTTTGAAAAAGAACCAAAAAACTTTTTCTTTTAGGGAGTGAATTTGAATACGGTGCCGCAGCCTTGCTTATTGTAGCAGCTGTTTACGCCGTTTGCACCGGTGGTGCCGTAGAAGGCGCCGCCTTCATAGACCAGGCCTGCCTGCGGATTACCTTCGTCGCTTCGGCCGGTGAAACTGTAGAGCGTGGTTTTTACGCCGGTGACCGGATCGAAACTGAAGATCGCGCCACAGCCCATATTGCCGGTGCAGCCGACCACGCCGGCGGCCTTCGTGGTGCTGTAGAAGATGCCACCACATTGATCAGCCCTGCCACCGGCGCGTAGCCGGCCTGCGGGTCTGTATCGAAATTATATAGCACAGTCGTCGCGCCGGTCTTGGGATTAACCGAGGGGCGATTCGCCATCCGCGTCGCCCTTGAAGGCATACAGCCGCGTCCCCGCGCCGGTTTTGGCATCGACGGCGAACACCGTGCCGTCGCCCTCGCGGCCGCCCTGCGAGGCCGTGCCGTACAGGGTGCCACCGTTATAGATCAGCCCCGCGACTGGCCCCCGGCCAATCGCCCCGCCGCTCTTGAAGCTGGAGAAGACGGTCTCGGCGCCGGTACCGGAGTCGAGCTTGAACACGGTCCCGCATCCGTTCGTGCTATCCGGGCATGACGACGCGCCGCCGCCGCTGGTCGTGCCGTACAGTAAGCCGCCCGTGTAGATCAGCCGGCTTCGGGAGAAGCACCGTCGGGCGCGCCGGTGAATGCATGCACCACCGTTTCGGCGCCGGTGCCGGGCACAACTTTAAACACGGTGCCGCAGCCGTCCGAACACGCATTTGCGCCAATCGCCCCGCCCGCCAATGTGGTGCCATACAGGGCGCCCCGCACGTAAGTCAGGCCCGCCACCGGCGCCCCGCCGTCGGCCAGGCCGGTGAACGAATACAGGGTTGTGAGCTTCGCCGCCGCGCCAGCCGCACCGGGCGGAAGCGCCGCGCCCGCGGCGCCCAAGGCGAAACTCAGCATCAACGAACCAGGGATGCGGCGCATGCTGGGTCCCCTCGTGGTTCCCCCGAACCAGCGACGCCGCGTGGACCCCGTGTATTCCCTCTGATGTGACGCAGAGAGAAAAGTTCTTTGGTTCTTTTTCCAAAAAAGAACGGCCTCCTTGTTTCTTGCCGAATCCCCCCCTGCTGCTAATCCTCGGCGTGTAAGCATGTCGGATGCTGTTGCATGACCTATTTGCAGGCGTTGGTGATCGCGGTTCTGCAGGGCGCCACGGAGCTGTTTCCTGTGAGCTCGCTGGGGCACGCGGTGATCCTGCCGAAACTGCTCGGCTGGCCGATCGACCTGTATGGCGCGACTTTCCTGCCGTTCCTGGTGCTGCTGCATGTCGGCACGGCGGTGGCGCTTCTGGGGTATTTCTGGCGGGATTGGTGGATTCTCGCGTTCGGTGCGGTGGGCGGGCTGGACGCGCACCGGGCGCGGGAAAGCCGGTATATTCTGCTGCTTCTGGCGGTGGCCACGGTGCCGGCCGGGCTGCTGGGCCTGGTGCTCGAGCACTGGCTGCGGCATTTGTTCGGAACACCGAAGATAGCGGCGTTGTTTCTGGCGGCCAACGGCATTCTGCTGCTGTTCGGCGAAAGGCTGCGGGCGCGGGCGCCGGCGGAAGGAACCCGGGCGCTGGCCAGCCTGTCGCTGGGCGATGCGCTGTTTGTCGGGCTGTGGCAGAGCGTCGCTCTTCTGCCCGGGTTTTCACGTAGCGGGGCGACCATTGTGGGTGGATTGCTGCGCGGGATCGACCATGAGGCGTCCGCAAGGTTTTCGTTTCTGATTGCGACACCGATCATTCTGGCCGCCAGCCTGAAGGAAGTTCCCAAATTGCTGCACGGAGGCGTCCCCGCAGGAACGTTTCAACTTGCGCTGGTGGCCGCGTTTGTGGCGGGATTGGTGGCGCTGGCCAGCACGGCGTTCCTGATGCGATATTTTCGCGATCATGACGATTGGGCGCTGAACCCGTTTGCCTATTATTGCCTGTTGGCCGGCAGCGGGAGCGCCGCCTGGTTTTTCCTAACGTGAAAAGGTTTTTTGGTTCTTTTTTTCAAAAAAGAACGGCTTCCTTTACCTTGCTTCTGTTGGCCGCGGCAGCGCCCCTGGCCGGCGTGCCGTTATCGCGCATGGATCTTCCCTGGTGGAAGGCAAGGTTCGCGGAAAAAGCTGCCGAATTACGGCGCGGGCCGGTCGACCTGGTGTTCTACGGCGACAGCATCACGCAGGATTTCGAACTGGCCGGGCCGCCTGCTTGGCGCGATTTCGTGCCGGTATGGAATCATTATTACGGCGGCCGGCGCGCGGTCAATCTCGGGTTCAAGGGCGACACCACGGCGCATCTGCTGTGGCGGATCGAGCATGGCGAGGCGGATGGGATTACGCCCCGTGCCGCCGTGGTGCTGATCGGCGCCAACAATTTCGGCAAGCTGCGTTGGCCGGCAGCCGAGACGGAACCTGCGATCGAGACGATCGTAACGGAACTGCACCGGCGTTTGCCCGGCGTGCATGTGCTGTTGGTCGGCGTGTTGCCGAGCATCCGCAACGCGTGGGTGAACCAGAATACGGTGGCGCTGAACCGCGCGCTGGCCGCGCGGTATCGCGATGGGCGGGAGGCGACTTTTCTCGATCTATCAGCGTTGTTCATACGCGATGGACACGTGGATGCGGCACGGTTTCTCGATGGGCACTTGACGCCGCCGGACCCGCCGCTGCACCCGGATGCAAATGCGGCAGCGGATATGTTGGCGGCGATGGAGCCGGTGTTGAGTGGGATGCTGGGGGACACTGCACGAAGAAGGTAGGCGTATTTCTTATTTTAAAACAATAAACAAAACTTTTATCTTGCGCGACCAGAACAAAAGTTTTTTGTTTATTTTTTTCAAAGAAGAAATACTTCCTTTCTATGGTCGACATCACGCTAACATCCGTCACGGATACACCAGCCCTTGCCAAGCGCTGGCGCGCCCTCGAGCAGGCCGCGATTCCGAGCCCGTTCCTGACGTGGAATTTTATCGGCGAGGTCGCCGCACGGTGCAGCGCGCCTTATCTGCTCGCGGTGCGCGCGGACGGGCAGGATCAAGCACTTGCCGTGTTGAACCGCACGGCCAAGGCGCTGCATCTGCACACCACCGGGGACGCCGCCGCCGATGCCGTCTTCATCGAGCATAACGGGTTGCTCGTTCGCACGGGTGCCCATGACGTCATTGCGCCGGCGCTGAAATATCTGGCCGGGATCACCCCGGTGATGATGCCGGGCGTGGACGCCAGCCATTTGCACGCGGCGGGGGCGGCTGGACCGATCACCCATCATCAGGCGCGATTCGCGCCGGCGGTGGATCTGGCGGCGCTGCAAGGCCGCTATTTGGACAGCCGCAGCGCAAATGCCCGCACGCAAATCCGGCGCGCCATGAGCCTATGCGGCCCCGATCTGGCGATTCACCGCGCCGCCGACCGGGCCACCGAAGCCGTATATTTCGAGGAAATGGTCACGCTGCACCAAGCGTCGTGGCAGGCGCGCGGAAAGCCGGGTGCTTTTGCCACCGAAGCGGTGCGCGCGTTCCACCGCGCGCTGATCGCGGCCGGCGGGACCGCGGAGCTGCTGCGGGTGACCGCTTCGGGCCGCACGGTCGGCGTTCTGTACATGCTGAGGCGCGGCGGCCACGTCTGCTGTTACCAGAGCGGGTTCCGCGCCAGCGATGACCCGCGGGAGAAGCCCGGCCTGGTGTGTCACACGCACGCGATCGAACTTTACCGATCGGAAGGTGCGGCCATCTATGATCTTTTGGCCGGCCGGGCACGTTACAAGACAACACTGGCCGGGACTGGCGGACAGATGCTGCATTGGTTTACGCTGCACCCCCCCGGCGCCTTGGCCGCCCGTGCCCGCGCCCTTGCCGAGCGCGCCGCCGCGCGCCTGCGGGGCATTGCGGCGGCCCGCGGCGGGCGCTTGCCTTGAGCGCGGACCGCGT
>CAJCIS010000275.1 GCA_903970435.1 Acidobacteriota bacterium
CCGTGATCGGTGCCGTTGGTGCCGTTGATCCGCGCGGTGCGGCCAAACTCGGTCACCGCCAGCACCGCCGTGCGCGGCCACGCATCGCCCAGGCCCGCGCGCAACGCGGCCAGCGCCTCGTCCAGACGGTTCAGGGCCGTCTTCAGCCGGTTCACCTGCGCGCTGTGCGTGTCCCACCCGTCCAGCTCGAGCACAGCCACGCGCGGACCGGCTTGATTGGCCAGCAGCTTGCCCGCCACCCCCGCCAATACGACGATCGCGGGCGGCTTGGCGGCGCCGTCAGCCTCCAGCTTGACGCCGCGCTGCTTGATACCCTCGGCCAGCGCGGGACCGATCACCGGGTCGTGGCCGGACAGGCGCAGCAGGCGGGCGTAAAGATCGTCGCCCGGCGCCTGGCCGAAATGCGGTGGCGCCCACGCTTGGACCCGCGCCGGGCCGCGCAGCATGAGCGGGGTCGCAAGCCCCATCGTCAGCGCCAGTTCTTCCCCGCGCGCTACCGGCATGGTGGCGACCGCGCGGTTCAGCCAGCCGCTCGAAAGCCGCTGCTCGACGCCGCACTCGAGATAATCCTGCGCTTCGAAATGGCTGCGGCTGCGGTAATGACCCGCCACGGCGTGCAGGATCAGCGCGTCCCCGGCCTTGTACATGTCGTGCAGATTGGCCAGCGCGGGGTGCAGGCCGTAGAATCCCCCGAGATCCAGCACACCGCCATCGGCGCCGGGCGGCGGCAGCGCCAATGATCCGCGCAGGCTGGCGAACGCGGGGTCGCCGTAGGGCTGCACCGCGGACATGCCGTCGAGCGCACCGCGCAGGATGATAACGACGAAGCGGTTTTGCGTCGGCGCGGCGCCCAGCGCCATCGATGCGCGGCCAAGCGAAAACGCGGTGGTCAGTCCGAGCAAAGCAGCGCGGCGGGTCAGCTTCGGCCATGGCTGCGCGGTTGCGAGCGGCGGGGTCATGATCAGCGCCTCTGGAATTCGGGCGATGCGAGAAACAGCGTCAGGCCGTCCTGGCGCGAACTGGCATGGTGTATTTCGTCCAGCGTTTCGGCGGCGAGCAGCGGCCCGAGCGTGTTCTGCGCCACCTCCATCGGTTCCTGGTCGGTGACCCGCGCGGCGAACTGGTAGGCAAAATCCACGCGCTGCAGCAACGCCTCCGGGCCGGCCCAGTCGGCGGCCCGGTCCGGCCAGCCGATCGGGAAGGGCGCCTGGAACAACGGCTCGCCGAGGTTGCGCATCATGTCCGCGAGATGCGGTTCGGCCTGCGGATTGGCGCCCACCGCGCGCATTGTTGCGATGACGTAGTCCAGCGGCGCGCGCACCTTGGTCAAAGGCTGCCAGGCGCGCGGCAAGTCGATGACAGCCCGCGCCGCGGCGCCGAGGTCACCGCCGGTCTGGTGCAGAACGGCCTGAATGCGCGCCACATCGGCCGGCGGTGGATCGTCGGCGACGAAATGCCGCACCAGTTTTTCCGCCAGATGGCGCTGCGTGCCCGGATGGTCGGCGAGCCATGTCAGCAGTTCGACGCCGCCCGCCTCGCCGTCGGGCCAGACGCGGCCCATCACCACCTGTTCGCCGGGCTCATGCGCCTCCGGCCGGAACACAAAGCCGCGCGGTTCGCGGCCCATCTGTAGGGTCCAGCCGGTGAGCACGCGGGCGAAGCTGGTGACGTCCGCCTGGGTGTAGCCGCTCGCCGGGGTGACGGTGTGGAGTTCCAGGCACTCGCGGGCCAGGTTCTCGTTCAGGCCTTGATGTTTCTGCGCGCCGATCCGGCTGTCCGGCCCCTTGGAGTTGCTCTGGTCCAGGTAGTCCAGCATGGCCGGGTGCCGCATGACCGCGAGCAACATGTCGCGGAACTTGCCCGTGACATGTGGGCGGATTGCCTCGCGCACATAGGGCCCGAGGCTTGCCACCGTGATGCGGCTGCGCGCCGCGACGGTGAAATGATTGGCCCAGAACCAGACCAGGCGCTCACGAAACCCGGCCTGCGTCAGCATGGCATTGGACAGGAACGCCAGGGTCTCCGCGTGTGCCTGTTGCTTGAACATGTCACGTTCGGGCGTTTCGGCGGTTGGCGGGTTTTTATCCGGCGGCGCGGCCCTGGCTTCCATGGCCACCTGCTGTGCCAGCGCCAGAGCCTCAGCCACGGTCGGCAACCCGGCGGCCGGCGCGGTGTCGGGACCTTCCAACTGGGTACGCAACCAAGCCCGCGCATCGCCGGGCGCCGGCTCGTCGCGGCGGCGGCCCAACCCGAAGCGCGAAAACGCAATGGCGGCGTTAGTGTCCATGGTGGGTAGTTACCACCGCGGCGTATTGCGGTGTGTGACGAAGTGTGCGGGGAGAAAAGAACTTGATGCAATCCCGGACCCGTCGGCCCATGCAACAGGCCTTGATGCAGGCGCAAAGACAAAAGTCTTTTGGTTCTTTTCTTCAGAAAAGAACGACTTCCTTTCGATATCGCGACAGCCTGCTACGCCGGAAAAATCACGCCTTCGAGCGCTTGCAGCGCTTGAATGCCAGGGAGCAGCTTGCCCTCCAGCCACTCCAGGAACGCGCCGCCGGCGGTGGAGACGTAGCTGATCCGGTCCACCACACCGGCGTGCTTCAAGGCCGCCACGGTGTCGCCGCCGCCGGCAACGGAGCGCAGCTTGCCGGCATCGGTCGCCGCGGCGACGGCCAGGGCGAGCGCCACTGTGGCCGCGTCGAACGGCGGCGTTTCGAACGCCCCGAGCGGGCCGTTCCACACCAAGGTGCGCAGGCTTGCGAGACGCGCGGTCAACTGCGCCACGGTGACGGGCCCTACATCCAGGATCATGGCGTCGGCCGGCACCTCGCCGATCCTGACGGTGCGGGTGGGTGCATGGGCACGGAATTCGGTGGCGGTGACGGCGTCCACCGGCAGCATGATTTCGCAGCCGGCTTGTTTTGCCCGCGCGAGGATGTCGCGGGCGGTCTCATGCATGTCGGCTTCCTGAAGCGACTTGCCGACCGCCACGCCCTGGGCCGCCAGGAACGTGTTGGCCATGGCGCCGCCAATGACCAGCAGGTCGACCTTGCCGACCAGGTTGCCGAGCAGCTCCAGCTTGGTGCTCACCTTGCTGCCGCCGACGATGGCGCCCACCGGCCGCTCGGGGTGCTCCAGTGCCGCGGTGAGCGCCTCGAGCTCGCGCTGCATCAGGCGGCCGGCCATGCTGGGCAAATGGCGCGCGACGCCCTCGGTGCTGGCGTGGGCGCGGTGGGCCGCCGAGAAGGCGTCATTGACGTAGATGTCGGCCAGCGCGGCGAGCCGCCTGGCCATTTCGGGGTCGTTTTCCTCCTCGCCGGCGTGAAAGCGCGTGTTCTCCATCACCAGCACCTCGCCGGGCTCCAGTCGCGCTACCGCTTCCTCGGCGACGGGGCCCACGCAGTCGTCCGCGAAAAATACGTCGTGGCCCAGCACGTCACGCAGCGCGGCGCTAATCGGGCGAAGCGACATGGCCGGCACCACTTTGCCCTTGGGCCGGTCGAAGTGGCTGACCACGATCACGCGGGCGCCCTTGTCGGCCAGTTCGCGGATCGTGGGCGTGAGCCGCTCCAGCCGGGTGAGGTCGGTGATGCGGCCGTCCCGTACCGGCACATTGAGGTCCGCGCGCAGCAAAACGCGCTTGCCGGCCACCTCCGCGGTATCGAGGGTGCGGAAATTCATCGGGCGCTCCTTTGCAATGTTGCCGGGGCAATGTTGCCGGGCGTTCTTGGCCGCCGTTCCAGGCTGCGCGCGGCGAAATCAATACAGCTTGTGCTATGCCCGCCACAACCATCCGGTCAAGGCAGCCCCGCAACGCGCGAGCCGGCCCGCGGCCGCGAAATTTCATCAGGCTGTCACACTGCCAGCCGCCTCAGACAATAAACCGGGTGTCCTTTCTACGCGAATTCGGGGTGACATGTCCGACTATGCGCTAACCGCCGACCGGGGGCTGCCATCGGCGGCCCAGCCCG
>CAJCIS010000276.1 GCA_903970435.1 Acidobacteriota bacterium
GGGGCGTGCTGCGGGGCGGCCTGATGCAGTTGCGTGCGGAGGGCGGTGCGCCGGCGGGGGGGGCTTTCCAGTTCGTCCAAGCTCATGCCCGGCATTTAGGAAGGAAAGGAGAAGGAAGTCTTCTTTTTGAAAAAAGAAGCAAAAACTTTTGCTCCTGGGGGGCGCTTTGCATGGGCAACGGTTTTACCAGATGACCAGGTCGGGGCGGAAGAGGCCCAGGATGGCGGCCAGGGCGCCGGCGACGGCGATGACGAAGCCGCCGGTGAGTAACAGCTTCGATCTGGCTATGACCGAGGCCGTGATCAGCACGATCGCCAACTGGAGCAGGGCCGCGGCATTCTCGTAGGCTTCCAGGCGCTCGTGCGCGGCGTCGCGGGCGGCCTCCTCGGCGCGGGCGTGCGCGGCAATGGCCGGCTTGCCGCTGGTTTTGTCGGCCTCGAAATGATCGGCGTCGCCCCGCAGCTTGGCCACCAGCGCGTCGCGGTCGGGGCCGGCAGGGGCGAGCACGGCGGCCATGCTGGCGAGATCCTTGGACTGGTTGGCGCGGATCGATTTGGCCTGATACTCGGCCCACAAATCGGCGGCGGCGACGGCGTTGGCGGACATCGAAGTTTGCGCATGCTGGGAACCCTGCTCGGCGAAGGCGAGGCCGGCGGCGACGACGGCGATGAGCATCGCGCTACCGCGGCGTCCGCTCTCGGCCGCGGCCTCGGCATGTTCGTGCGTCTCCATCGTCTCACTCATGCGCGTCCTCGCCCGCTTATTGTAGAATCGCCAGTGCCGTCGCGATGTTCAGGGCGCCATCGTAGAGCGCGCGGCCGACAATGACACCCTCCAGGCGATCGGCGGCGGCGCGGCACAGGGCGCGCAGGTCGGCGGCGCCGCCGATGCCGCCGCTGGCGATCACGGGCGTGCGGACGTGGTTGGCGAGGGCGAGCGTCGCCTCGATGTTGACGCCGGCCAACATGCCGTCGCGCGCGATGTCGGTGTAGATGATGGCGGCGACGCCGTGCTGCTCGAACGCCTTGGCAAGGTCGATGGCGGTGAGGGTGCTGGTTTCGGCCCAGCCTTCGGTGGCGACGCGGCCGTCGCGCGCGTCGATGCCGATGGCGATGCGGCCGGGATGGGCGCGGGCGGCGTCGCGGACGAGGGCGGGGTTTTTGACCGCGGCGCTCCCGAGAATGACGCGGGCGACGCCGGCGGCGAGCCAGTGCTCGATGTCGGCCAGGGTGCGCAGGCCGCCGCCGAGCTGGACCGGGATGGTGACGGCGGCGAGGATGGCGGTGACGGCGGCTTCGTTCACCGGGCGGCCGGCGAAGGCGCCGTTCAGGTCGACCACGTGAAGCCATTGGCAGCCGGCAAGCTGCCAGGCGCTTGCCTGGGCGGCGGGATCGGTGCCGTAGCGGGTGGCGTCGGCCATGTCGCCGCGGCGAAGGCGGACGACGGCGCCGTCCTTCAGGTCGATGGCGGGGAAGAGAAGCATAGAAGAAGCAGTTCTTTTTTGAAAAAAAGAACCAAAAACTTTCAAAAGTTTTTTGGTTCTTTTTTTCAAAAAAGAACTACTTACTTCAGCATCTTGGTATAGAAAAACCCTCGCACCAGCTTGCCCTTCACCCGGGCGTAAGCGGGGTGCTCACCCCAGCGATGATAGGCGAGCGACTCGAACAGGGCGATCGCCGCCTGTTGGGTTTCGCGTACGTCCAGGTTCAGCACCTTGTAGCCCAGCGCCCGGGCTTTTTCCTCCGCCTTGATCATCATCAGGCGGGCCAGGCCGTTGCCGCGGGCGTAGGGGGCCACGAAGCTGTGCATGAGGGTGGCGCCGTGCGCCTGCGCCTCGTTGTTGCGGGGCTGGCGGACGAGCTGGGCACTGCCGGCAATCAGGCCGTCGGCGCGGCCGATCAACAGGTCGCGCTCGGGCACCAGCAGCACGCCGCGGAAATAGCGTTCCAGCACCTGCTGGCCGGGCGGGTTGATCCAGCCGAAGCCGCCGCCGTCGAGAATGGCGGCGTTGGTCGCCTCGCAGAGGGCCTGCAGATCGTCCTCTTCCAGCGCGGTGACACATTCCACCGAGAGGGTGGCGACACGCGTGGGGGGCGTCTTGATGGCGACCTGGGTCATGCGGGCGACCAGGTGAGGAAATTGGCCAGAATTCGCAAGCCTGCCTCCTGGCTTTTTTCGACGTGAAACTGAGTGCCGGCGCAGTTGCCCTGGGCCACGACGGCGGGGACGGCGCCGCCGTAATCCGTGCAGGCGAACACCTGGCGTTCATCATAGCCGCGTAAAGCGTAACTATGAACGAAATACACTTCCTCGCCTGGTGAAAGTCCGGCCAGCAGGTGGTGGCGGCCGGGCACGAAATCCAGTGCGTTCCAGCCCATGTGGGGCAGGCGCAGGCCGGACGCGGACAGCTTGGCAATGTCGCCGCTGATCCAGCCGAATCCCGGGGTGACCTGATGCTCCAGGCCGCGTTCGGCCATGAGCTGCATGCCGACGCAAATGCCGAGGAAGGGGCGGCCGGAACGGACGAATGCGTCGATCGCGGAACGCAGGCCGGGGATGGCGGCCAGGCCCGCGGCGCAGTCGGCGAAGGCGCCCTGGCCGGGCACCACGATGCGGTCGGCGGCTTCGATGTCGTCCGGCCGGTTGGTGATGGCGACGGTGGCGCCGATCCTGGCGCGGGCGGCGGCGGCGGCGAGCGCGCGGGCGGCGGAGGCGAGGTTGCCGCTGCCGTAATCCACCACGCTGACGCGCATCAGGGCAGCGCCGCGGGGCGCACGTGGGGCGTGAGGTCGGGGAACAGGTCCGGCCGCTCGGTGACGAGGCGCGCGTAGGCGCCGTCGGGGTCGCGCGCGGCAATGACCGGGCCGGGGGTGAAGCCGCGCAGCAACAGGGACCAGCGCACCAGGTCGCGCCCGAAGCAGCCTTGGGCCATGCAAAGGCCGATCAGCAGGGCGCCGGACCAGGGGCCGGCCTGGCCGAGCAGCAGCAAGGTGACGGCAAATACGATGAGCGCGGGGATCCAGGCACCCTGGAACAGCAGCCAGAGCCAGCCGAAGATTGTGGCCGCCCACGAAAAACCCTCGCCCACGAGCACCGGCGGCAGGCCCTGCTTGAAATGGGAGGTAAAGGTTTTCATAGCGCACCCTTGGTGGACGGGATGAGGTCGCCGGCACGGGGGTCGATGGCGACCGCCATGCGCAGGGCGCGGGCGGCGGCCTTGAAGCAGCTTTCGGCTATATGGTGCGCGTTGGTGCCGGCGCGGCTGGTGATGTGCAGCGTGACGCGGGCGTTGCCGGTGAAGGCGCGGAAGAATTCCTCGAACAGCTGGGTGTCGATGTCGCCGAGCATTTCGCGGGTGAAGGTGGCGTTCCAGGCCAGGTGGGCGCGGCCGGAAATGTCGATGGCGGCTTCGGCGAGCGCTTCGTCCATCGGCACCAGGGCGTGGCCGAAACGGGTAATGCCGCGCTTGTCGCCCAGGGCTTCGGCGAGGGCCTGTCCGAGCACGATGCCGACATCCTCGACGGTGTGATGCGCGTCGATGTGCAGGTCGCCGCGGGCGGTGACGGTGAGGTCGAACTGGCCGTGGCGGGCGAAGGCGGTGAGCATGTGGTCGAAGAAGCCGATGCCGGTTTCAATGCGGGACTGGCCGGTGCCGTCGAGCGCGAGCGCGAGCGTGATGTCGGTTTCGCTGGTGCGGCGCGCGATCGAGGCGCTGCGGGGTGGATGGCTCATGGCGGGGCTATAGGGTTTTTCGGCTTGGGGGCGCAAACTTCGTGATGCTGGCGGGAGCGGACGAGCGGCTGTAGCGTTAGCATGCGCCGGCTTTGACAAAGGGTGTTCGCAATCATGGTCAAAATTATTCGCCTGGAGCCGCATGATGCCCTGCCGGAGCACGGCGAACATGCGCTGGTGATCCGCCGCTTCGGTGAGGACGATCCGCATTCGGTGGTGACGGAAATCGACTTTTACGGCCGCGCGGCGACGATGCAGATCGCGGTCGGCGCGGACGGGCGGCCGTTGTCGTGGGAGGACGCGGTGCAGGGGGCGCGGGCCGAGGCGGACACGCGGGGGTACAAGGTGCTGTATGCGGTGGATCGGACGGCCGGGCGGCGCGAGCAGGAGGTGCTGGCGCATCATGGCGACCATTCGGTGTTCTCGGGCGAGTTGAGCGACACCGATGAGGAGGACGGGGTGACGGGGTCGTCGTTGCTGGACCGGCCGCCGGAGGCGGGGTTCTTGCGGTAGGTGATTGTGTGGGGTTTGTGATTGTGTGGGGTTTGGCGGCGGTTGACAAGAAATCAGGCCGATGACGCTATGCTCATTTAAACGCTTGCCTTATTCACGCTGGCCGGCGGCCACAAGACGGGGGTTTGTGATGGTAGGCAGGATGCGGATTTCACGCGGGGCGGCAGCGCTGGCGGCGGCATGGTTTGCCGTGACCCCGGCGCTGGCTGCGAAAACGTTTTGCGACAGTTTCAAGATGAAGAGCGATCCTGCCTGGAGCGATCAGAATGGGTCGTGGACCATTGCGGGCCATCGCTATTACGCGGCCGCACCGGACAATAACCCGCTGACCTATACCGATCTGGTTGATTATCAATCGTTGAAGAATTTCACCGTCAATGTGACGGTGAATGATGTCTATGATGGCGGCCTGTGGCTGCGCAGCCAGTTCAATGCGGGCGCGCCGAACGGTATATTGCTGGTCGTGGGGGGCGCCTGCAGCAGCTATACCGGTTTATATTGGCACGTTGTTACGAACGGCGTTCCCGGGCAATGTCTGAATGTGGCCAATGTTTCGGGGTTGGCGGGAAGCAACGCCAAGGTGAGGGTGGTCGTGAAGGGGGACACCTACACGGCGTACGTTGCCGGCAAGAAGGTGACGAGCCTGACTAGCTCGGCATATAGTGTCGGGAGCACCGGCCTGTACGACAATTCCGGTGCGCCACAGGACACATTTTCGCATTACTGTCTGAGTGCGCACTGAAAAAGGGTGGTGGCATATTCCGATCGGGACCGCTGCCGGCGGAAGGTGCGTATCAGGGTCGGACTTCTCTGCGGCAGGTTATAGAGGCCTCAGTTGTTGCGAAATTTGGCAACTTTGAAATGACAGCGTTTTCGACCAGCCTATGAGCATTCACACGTTACGGGCAATCATTTTTATTGAAAATCACACTTTTATGGCAAGCTCTCAGCGTCTGGTTAGCGGTTTGCACTGCGCTTTGCCCAGTCTACGTTGCGCTAATACCGATCCGCTTTGAGACTGACTCTTCGAAGAAGACCAGGGGGTTTCACCCCCTGGACCCCCGACCGGCGTGCCGCCGGCGTCTTATGCGCTGCGCGGCACAATAGTTTTGTGCCGCGCAGCGCATAAGACGCCGGCGGCACGC
>CAJCIS010000277.1 GCA_903970435.1 Acidobacteriota bacterium
GACCCCCACCGGCGTGCCGCCGGCGTCGAAAGCGCTGCGCGGCACATAAGACGCCGGCGGCACGCCGGTCAGGGGTCCAGGGGGTGAAACCCCCTGGTCTTCTTCGAAGAGTCAGTCTCAAAGCGGATTGGTGCAAATTGCCAGCCTATGGCGAGAGACGCATGCTTGGATCGGGCCGTTCCCCAGTGGCGATGGCTTTTATGTTCAATAACAAGCGGTTAGGGGAGTAGGCGGATGGCATTCGCCTTGCTTTCCATTGCGGGCATATTCATTGTATTGCTAAGGAACGGAATGTTGCCAAATAGTATTCCCACGCCAAAATCTGCGTTTCACAACTATGGATGTCCTCGCCAAGATAGACTTAGTTCCAGACGCCGACTGACTTTGGGGATGGCTTTCGCTGTGCTTTGCGCCGGCGTTGTACTGGCATTTCCCATCTGCTCGTTAGCTAAACCCAACGACGGCGAAAAGGAGAACATAGACTCAATTGTCAACGTCGAAGGCCATCATTTTCTTCAAACGCATCCAAGAACCGTCGGCATGTCGATTGGCGTGGTATATCGAGGTAACACCTATCGCTACAATTTCGGCACGATTGCGCGCGGCGTCCGACTAAGCGCGACGGCAGACACCCGTTATCCTATTGCTTCGATTACGAAGACATTCACAGCTTCCTTGCTTGCCCGGGCTGTCATCGACAAGAAGCTCGAGATGGGAGATGACGTACGCAAATACCTTGATGGAGATTATGCCAATCTATCGTACAAGGGCCATGCCATACGGCTTTTCGATTTGCTGGATCACCGGTCCGGTTTGCCATTTTTCTTGCCGGATATGCCGGCAGCTCAACCATATTATAATGATAACGCTATCCCATTCCTGACGCGTCTGGCCACCTTGCGCCGGGGTTATGACAATGATGATTTCTATCGTGACCTGCGCAAAGTGACGCTTGCGGCCATTCCGGGTTCGGAGCCGCCTCATTATTCGAATGCGGGCGCGGAGTTGCTGGGGCTTATCCTGGCGAACGTCTATGCGACATCGTTTGATAAGCTGCTTCAAGGAATGATACTGGTTCCACTAGACATGCATTCAACGTGCATGGCCTCCGAATGCACGCATGACGCCATGCCCCCAGCAGCATACGACCAAGGGGGCCATCAACTGCCTGACGATACCACTCCCTTGGGGCCTGCCGGTGCTCTCAAATCCAGTGTCAACGACCTGTTGAAATATATGCGTTGGCAGCACGATGACACGAACCGGGTTGCGCAAATGTCTCGCGTGCCAAGGGTCGTTCTTGGCGACTACTCGGTTGGGCTTAATTGGCAGATGTGGGCGACAAACGGCAACCACCTGATTTGGCAGACTGGAAATGTTCCCGGTTATGGCAGCCTTTGCATGGATGAAAAGGAGCCCGGGATCCAACTGGTCATTCTTATGAATGGCATTGATGATGCTACGACCGATGGCAAGGAGGCGCTTGCGAATGACATCGCCAGTCAGTTG
This sequence comes from Acidobacteriota bacterium, assembly GCA_903970435.1. GTDB lineage: Bacteria > Pseudomonadota > Alphaproteobacteria > Acetobacterales > Acetobacteraceae > CAJCIS01. The sequence goes on from CAJCIS010000277.1 coordinate 1,510, forward strand.
GACCCACGGTCTGTACGATTGCCATGATCGAGGGCGCGGCGGGTCGGGTGTTGTTGCGCGCTACCAAAAAGCAAAAGTTTTTTGGTTCTTTTTTTCAAAAAAGAACTGCTTCCTTCCTGTCTTAAGGCGCATTGACAACGGGAAGCTCAACGTAACTAGCATCCGCCCCCGCATCGAACACATGAATCGTTGCCTTTCGATAAGCGTCCGGCGGGGCAAAAAAGATGTTATCCACGTAGGTTTGCGGGTTGCGGTCGTAAAGCGGAAACCAGCTCGACTGCACTTGCACCATGATGCGGTGGCCGGGGAGGAAGGCGTGGCTGGCGTTGGGTAAATTAAAGTGGAAGGTCTGTTTCTCGCCGGCCGGAATGCGCTGGGGCTTGTCGAAGCCGTTGCGGTAGCGGCCGCGGAAGATGTCGCCGGAAATCATCAGCTGATAGCCGCCGAGTTTGGGATCGCGGCCGTTTTCATCGGGGTAGACGTCGATCAGTTTGACGACGAAATCGCCGTCGGTGCCGCTGGTGCTGGCGACGATGTTGGCGACGGGTTCGCCGGCGATGCGGATTTTGTGGTCCAGCACGGGGGATTCGAAGGTGAGCACGTCGGTGCGGCTGCTGGCGGGGCGCTGGTCGCTGACCAGCCAGGTCTGCCAACTGGTTTCGCCCTTGCCTTCGATATGAATGGGGCGCGGCAGATAGGGGACGGGCTTGGCGGGGTCGGCGATGTATTCCTCGTATCCGGGTTGCGCGGCCGCGGGCGCGGTGGTGTCGAGCGCGCCGTTTGGGGCGAGGAAATATTTTTGCGGGGCGCTGGGGAGCTGCGTCGGCCAGATGGCCATCGGGCGCCATTGGTCGGTGCCGGTTTCGTAAACCGCGGCCGGAACGAGACGGCCGGGCGGCGGGCTGTCGAGAAGGAAATGATCCAGGAACGTCTTGAGAATGACGTGACGGAAGAAGTACGCCGTATCGGTGTTCCAGGCAATTTGCCCGATGCGGCTGCCATCGAGCCGCTGCTGATGGTGAAACCAGGGTCCGACGGCCAGAAAAACCTTGCTGTTGTCGGCATCTTTCGGTTTCAGCGCCTTGTAGACATGGAGCGCGCCGTAAATGTCCTCCTGGTCGAACAGGCTGTCGACCAGCAGCACGGGCACTTTCAGCGGAAGCTGCGCCAGGATGCGGTCCATGGCCTGGTCCTGCCAGAATTGATCATAGGCCGGATGGGCAAACAGTTTTTGCACGAAGCCGAGTTTGTCGGCGCCGTGCATCTTGGCCATGTTGGCGACGTTGCCGGCTTGCAGCCAGGTTTCGTAATCGTCGTAATGATCGCTGTACCAGGTCAGGCTCGCTTCGCGATTGGCTTCCTGCTCGTAGGCGTAGACGATGCTGTCCTGCCGGAAGGCGCCGTTGTGGAACCAGTCGTCACCCATCCAGCCATCGACCATGGGGTTGATCGGCACCGACGCGCGCAGCGCGGGGTGCGGATTGACCAGGCCCATCAGCGAGGTGAAGCCGTCGTACGAAATGCCCAGAATGCCGACGCGGCCGTTGCTTTCGGGCACGTTCTTCACCAGCCAGTCGATCGTGTCGTAGGTGTCGGTTGCATGATCCACCTTGGTGGGGTTCTGCGGACCCACCAGCGGGCGGGTCATGACGTAGTCGCCCTCGGAACGATGTTTGCCGCGCACGTCCTGCAGCACGCGGATATAGGCGCCACTGGTCACGAGTTCGTCGGCGACGTCACTTTCGCCGATGACGGCGGCGAGATGAGCGCTGTTGCGATCCTCGATGCGGTCCTCGGCGCCGTAGGGCGTGCGGGTCAGCAGCATGGGGGCGTGCGATGCGGCCTTCGGGATCAAAATGAGCGTGTAGAGTTTTACGCCGTCGCGCATGGGGATCATGGCGGTGCGGCGGATATAGTCGAAATTCGCCGTGGACGGCTTGAAATCCGCCGGCGTTTCGGTCGGCAAGGTTTTTGTTTCGGCTACGGCCGCACTCGCGGTTGCAAGCAGAACAGCGGCCGATAGAGCCGGAACGATCAAACGCATGTTTCCTCCGATGGCCGGCAGGCGGCGCGCGCGTGGCGTCATGCCGAAATTTCGAATGTGGCCTCGATCTCGACCGCCGCGTCGAGCGGCAGGCTGGGAACCCCCACCGCGGCGCGGGCGTGGCGGCCGGCATCGCCAAACACCGCGACGGCCAGATCCGACGCGCCGTTGATGACGGCGGGGTGCTGCGTGAAGGCCGGAGCGCAGGCGACAAAGCCGCCCAGGCGCACAAGCCGCGTTACCCGGTCGAGGTCGCCGCCCAGGGCCGTGCTGGCGTGCGCCAGGATGTTCAGAAAACACTGCCGCGCCGCCGCCACGCCATCCTCGAGCGACACCGTCTCGCCAAGCTTGCCGGCGACCGCCAACCGGCCATCGCGCATGGGAAGCTGGCCGGATATGATCAGGAGATTGCCGGCGATGGCGAACGGCACGTAATTGGCCACCGGCGGCTGGGCGATGGGCAGGGAAATGCCAAGTTCCTCCAGTTTCGCCGCTATGTGTCCCGCCATGCCCCGCCCTCCTGCGCATGGCTGCTTGCACCGGCCCGGCGGCAATTTCAAGCGGGCCGGAGATCCTACCGCAGAAGCAGTACGGACGACATTGCGGCGCTGGTTGAAGGGCGTGAAGCGGCTCCGAAGCGGCCAAGGACGTGCTAAGGCCAAGTTGGGCTAGGGGTATCCGCTAGCGCGAAGTGATTACTTGAAGTTATCCCATCATCGTGCCACATCTTGCGGGACAAAGGAGCTAACATGATGGACGGTGGACATCGCCCGTAGCTTACGTCTCGACGTAAGTCGTTCGTATGGTATGCCAGTTAAGGCGCTGTAGGGTAACCTATGGCGCCTTCTCCGTTTTGGTGGGTTCAACCGCTTGTCGTCATATTCGGTATCGTTGGGACCTCCCTGTTCGCTTATCTGACAATACGGACCAACAGGCGCATCGCCCGCATAAAAGCTACCTTGGACCTCATCGAGGGCACCGAGAGTAAGCCGCACTACCAGTCGCTCTATGACGTCTACAAACGCTACCGGGAGGACGCAGCCTTTCGGCAATCCGTCTTAATACCCCAGACGGAAGACGATAAGAAAGCACAAAAATTGTGCTGGGATTATTTGAATCATTACGAACTAATCGCCATCGGCTGCAGGGAAGGCATTTTAGATGCGAAGTTTTATCGGCGATGGATGGGCTACGTTGTCATACGGGACCATCTCGCGGGCGCTGACCTCATTGCGCTGGCACGCGCCAATAAGCCGGATGGGTCGCAGGGAGATATAGAGAGCTATTTGGAACTGGAGGCGCTTTGCCAAAGGTGGCGCTAAGAACACAAGCAACGGCCGAGCAAAAGTTTTTTGGTTCTTTTTTTCAAAAAAGAACTGCTTCCTTCGACTTCTCCTATTCGCTTACTCCACCGCCCAGTTTTCAAGCAACAGCAACCTCTCCAGAATAACACCCAAAGTTGCCCGCCACGTAAACGCCTGCGCCCGCTCACGGCACGCTGCGTCCAGCGCGGGTCCGCGGCGCGCTAGCAAAGCGCCGATGGCGCCATGGAAATCGGCGGCGTCCAGCGGGTCGAAATATTCGCACACGTCGCCGCCGACCTCGGGGATGGCGCTGCTCCAGCTTGCCACGCATGGGGTTCCCACCGACAGGCTTTCAATGACCGGTAGCCCGAATCCCTCGTAAATCGACGGATACAGCGTGGCCTCGGCGTGACGCAGCAGGGCGTATTTGGCGGGTTCATCGATGAATCCGGGAAACAGGATGCGGCCGTTGTCGACGAACGGCTCGAGTGCGCGGGGCAAGGCGTGCTGTTCCTCCAGCCAGCCCATCTTGCCGGCGAACACGAAGCGGTGGGTGTCGAGATGTTCGGGGAATCGCTCCAGCAATTCGAATACCTTGGTGATGTTCTTGCGCGGCTCGCGGGTGCCCAGAATGAGGAAATAGGGCTCGGCGCCCACCGGCCCGCCCAGATTGCGCGCCGCCGCCTCATACCAGGCGGGCCAGGCGACTCCATTCGGGGCCGCAACGACGCGGGCCGGATCGGCGCCGAGATAGGCGAGCAGGTCGCCGCGCGTGGCTTCCGAAACGGTGACGGTGAGGTCGTTGCTGGCCAGGTCCGCCAGCATGGCCTCGGTATGATGCACGACATTGCCGCGGATATGCATCAGCGGCAATGTGAGGGTGGAGAGATCGTGGAACACGCTTATTTCGGTGTCGAATGCACCGCGCAGGGGTTTGACCGAAGGGAAGAACCCGATCGTGTGGCCGGCCTCGCCGAATACCGGCAATTTGCCGGCGTGCGCGTAGGCCTGCTCGATGTCGCGGTCGAGGAACAAACCGGTGTTGCGGCGCAGCGCATCGGCCACCGCACCGGGGTCGATTATGTCGTAGCCGCTGAAGAATTTCAGATGGCGCGGCATTGTGTCGAGCAGGGCGCGGGCGAGGCCGGCGGCGACGATGGGAATGCCGGTCCAGTTAGCTTCCCGTAACGGTGACAGATCGAAATAGATTGTCGCGCCGGATTGCCGGAACGCGGCGGCGGCGCGATTGAACAGGTTCTGGCGTGGCGGTCGGGGCGCCGGGCGGTCGGGCCGTGCGGCCTGGTTACGCGCCATGGTGGCCGATGCGTGCGCCTTGGGCCGCCAATGTGCGGGTGAGGGGCAGAAGCTGCCGCAGGGCGCGCAGCGACGGCAAATGGGTGCGGAAGGATAGCAGGCCAAAACGGGTTTCCGCGTTCACGGTCAGCGCCTCATCGACCGCGATGCAGGTAATGCCGGGCGGCGGCGGGGCATCGTCGGCGGCGAGCAGCAGCGGCGCGAAGCCGCAGGCCGCGAGGCGCCGCGCGGTCCAGCCGTGCTCGGGGTCGTTGCCGTCGACCCAGGCCACGCGTGCCAGGCGGCGCAACGCCGGCAGGGCATCGAGGCGGGCGAGGCGGCCGAGGAAAACCCGTGGCAGATGGCCCGATCCGTCGGGCAGTTCTTCCCGCAGGCGGCGGATCAGGCGGCGGATCAATCCGGTGGGTCCAGGATAGTTGAACGGCAACAGCAGCAGGCGAACCGCCGGCTGGCCGGGGTTTTGCAAGTGCAGCGTCCGCTCGACCAGGGCGGGAACGGCGCTGCCGGGATGGTCCAAATTCCACGGCAGCAGCACGAACGGCGCCTGGTCGCGCGCGGCGGCCGTCATGGCGGCGCGCAGGTCGGGCGACGTGGCGCGCACCGGGCCCACCGAAAAGGCATTGGAGCGGAATTCAGCGAGCGAAACGATCTCCAGCCCGTCGGCGCTTTCGGGAATTTCATCGAGGTGTGCGAGATCGGCGCCGACCATGCCGGGGGGCAGGTCGGTTACCGGCAGCGATTTGCCGCCGAACGAGGCCGGGCGGGCGGTGAGTGGTCCGCAGGCGAACACGCGGCGCATTTGCGCCGGCACCGTCAGCCCGTCGGCGAATGGATGGTTGCTGGCCGAAATGGCGGGGGATGCGTGGTTTTCCGCCAGCACCAGACCGTTTCGCGCGTCCTTCATAATCCGGGCGGAACGGGTGCCGCCGAACCGCAAATGCACCAGGCGCGGGGCGCCGCGGGCCACGCCGCACAAATGGCGCACACGCGCCACGCTTTGCGGGTTGCCGAATATCTCCGGCAGCGGGGCGAAATAGGCGCGCGCGGCGATCTCAGGCTCCGCGGCCGCGAAGGCCGCCAGTTGCGCCTCACCGCCGAGCAGACATTGCGGGAGCGTGAGTTGAGAAATCGGCAACAACGCCGCATGGTGCCGGCGCAGTGGGCCGGGGCAGCTCAGGACAAAGGCTGGCGCGTCGCTCCATGCGCGAAGCAAAATGGCGTGTTCCAAATGAAGTTGGCGGCAACCCGGTAGCGCGAAGATGGGGAGACGGGAAGGGTGGCGACCGCGAGACCGGGCAACGGAACAGCGAAGCGGGCCGGCACAAGGCGGCGGTTCCGATGATTGAAGGCGGCCTGGAGGAATTGCAACCGTCGGGTATGTTCGTCGGCTGGTTGCGTGACACCGCGGCGCGCGAACCCGTGGTGCTGCACGTTCGAAGCCGGGGCCAGATGGTGGCGGTTGCGGCCGCGGGCGCATTTCGTTCTGATCTGCTGGAGGCCGGTCATGGGCACGGGCATTATGGATTTGCCGCGCGGTCGCGGGCGGCGCTGCCGCCGGGACCGGCTGCGTTCGAGCTGTTTCTGCCGGCGCATGACGAGATCATGCCCGTGCGGCTGACGGTGCCGCGCCTGGCACCGCCGCAAGCGGCGGCCGTCGGTGACCTCGTGCGCGGCGAGCGTACCTGGACGGTGGCCGATGTGATGCGTGCGCCGGCCTGTCTCGGCCTGGCCGCACAGCGCGCTTCCATGGGCACCGCGCGGTTCGTGGATGTGACGTACCGGTTTGCAGTGCGGCGCTGGCCGACGCCGGCGGAAGCGCAAGTCTATTGCCTGGCGCTGGACGAGGAGCGCCTCTCACCGGAGGGGCTCCTGCTTGAGTTGCTGGGCGGCCGTGAGCGGGCAGACCTGGGCGAAGCGTTGGCCTCGCCGTGGGAGCCCGCGTTTCCCTACGCGCTGGGCGATGTCGCGGAACCGGCGCCGGTGCGGCGGCGGGGCGCGGCCGCAAGACGGCAAGGGCTGCGGGCGTGAATGATGGCGTGAGCGCTTCCGCCACCCCTTGGGAGGCGGGCGACGCGGCCGCCAGGCTGATCGCCGATCTGATGCCGATCGCGGTTGCGGTGGCGGGGCCCGGCGCGGACCGGCTGGTAGCGGCGCTGTCGGCGGCCGGGGCGGAAGCGGAGGTTTTTGCCGGCGGCGGGGAGTCTCTCGCCGACAGCTTGCCTGCGTTCGACCTGACGGTGCTGCTGGCGCCGGCGGGCGAGCCTGCGCCGGCGCTGGGCGCCACGATCGCGGCGCTGGCCAGCGCCAGCGACAGGCTGCTGTTCGTGCCGGTTTCGCACGAGCCGACGGCGGCACCCGACCTCGGGGTTTGGTTCGAGCTTTTCGCCGACCAGGGTTTTCAGCCCGTGGTGGATTACGACGCGGGGTTTCTCGGCGCCGGCGCGTTTCTGGTGGACCGCAATGCGACCGCGGCGGATTCGGACCTGGCTGAATTCGCCGCGCGTGTGTCGGTCGGCGGGGCCCCCGAAGAAAGTGCCGTGCCGCCGCCGCCGCCGCCGCTCACCCACGCCGAAGCCGATGAGCGGATCGCGCTGCGGGAAGAGCTTGCGGCGCGCACGGGCGAACTGGCGGCGAGCCGTGCCGAGTCGAATGCCTGGCGCGCCCGCGCCATGGCGGCGGCCGGCGAAGCCGATCGGCTGAAACGCGACATGGGCGCATGGGACGGGCTGGGGCGCTGGATTTGGGCGGCCTGCGGCGATCCCGGGCGCGATACGCTCGCGGCATTGCGTGCCGCGGCGGGCGGCAGCCTGGGGCGGCGGAGCTGGTTCGCGCGGTTGCGCCGCCGGCCCGGCGGCCCGACGAAGGCGGAACGGCGGCTGCTCGAGGATGCGGCCCTGATCCGCAAGTCGCGGCACTTCGATGCCGCCTGGTATATCGCCTCGCATCCCGACCTCGCCGAACGCGGGGAGGACCCGGTGTGGCATTATGTATTGCGGGGGGCGGCGGCCGGCGCGGAGCCGGGGCCTTATTTTGATAGCGCACCGTGGCGGCAGCGTTTTCCGGATCGTAATCCTTTGGCGGAGGCGGTGCGGCAAGGCGAGGGGCACCCGACGATTTTCCAGTCAGGCTGAGGCTGCTCTCGAAGAAGGAAGTATTTCTTTTTTGAAAAAAAGAAACAAAAAACTTTTGCTTGTTGGGGTGCGATGTTTCTGCTTGTGATGTTGCAGGCATTTCATGCCGCATTTCTTTGGGGACATGATTGGATTCCGCTGGGGCGTTTGAATGACGTCGCGGCGGTCAGGCGCGCGGATTCCACGCCGCGTCTGGTGCGGGTGACGCTGATCCAGAGCCTTCCGTTCACGATCGGTTTTTTGTTCAGCTTCTATGACTGGCACAGATCGAAGCCTTATCCGGAGTGGCTTTGGTATTGGCTATGGATCAGTTACGGAATTTTGCTCTGGGGTGAATTGACCGCGTGGTGGATGCCCTATTTTGGGCGCCCGCAGCCGGAACGCGCGGCACGCTATCAGGCCATGTTCGGACGCACCCACGCGTTCCTGCCGGAGCGCAACGGCATTGTTCCGAATACGCTTCACTGCCTGCTTCATGCCGCCACGCTGGCGACATTGCTCACGCTTGCCGTCGAAAGCCTTTGACGAAACCGGCAACGCTTTTGGGGCGCGCCGTCGTTGCTGAAGCAGATGCCAAAGAATGAAAGTTTTTTGTTTCTTTTTTTCAAAAAAGAAATACTTCCTTCCTTACGCCTGCGCCAACGTTTCGCGACTAGCCCGCACCTTCACCACCCGCCGTCCATCCATTTCCAGCACCTCGAACAGCCAGCCGCCGAAGACCAGGCGGTCGCCGACCTGGGGCACACGTTGCAATAGCGCGAGGAGGAGGCCGGCCAGCGTGTGGTATGATCCTTCCGCGGGCAGATCGGGCAACTTCAGGCGGGCTTTCAATTCGTCCACCGGGGTCATGCCGTCCATCACCAGCGCGCCGCCGTGCGGTTCGGAGGCTTCGGCGGGCAGCACATAGCCCGGCTCGGCGACGTCGCCGATGATGGCTTGCAGCACGTCGGCGGCGGTCACCACGCCTTCGAAACTGCCGTATTCGTCCATCACCAGCGCCATGCCGAGCGGGTCGGCCTTGAGGCGTTCGAGCGCGTCCAGCGCGCTGACGGTGTCGGGCACCACGATCGGCTGGCGCAGGGAGGCGGTGACGGAGAGGTCCTTGCCGTCGAGGATGCGGTCGAGCAGGTCCTTGGCCTGCACCACGCCGACCACGTTGTCGATGGTGCCGTCGCACACCACGAAGCGGCTGTGCGGTGCGGCTTTCAGCGTCTGGACGATGTCGCGGCGCGGATCGGTGCGGTCGATCCAGGCCAGTTCGGTGCGCGGGGTCATGATGGCGCGCACCGGCTTGTCGGCCAGGCGGAGCAGGCGCTCGATCATGTCGCGCTCCTCGGATTCCAGCACGCCGGCCTGGGTGCCTTCGGCCAGCAGCGCCTTCAGTTCCTCCTCGGTGACGGTCTGGCGCGCCACGTCGGACTGGCCGAGCAGGTGCAGCACGAGGTTGGAGGAGCGGCCGAGTAGCCAGACCATGGGGGCGGTGAGGCGGGAAAGCAGGGCGATCGGGCGGGCGATGCGGGTGGCCAGGATTTCCGGGCGGCGCAGGGCGATCTGCTTGGGCACCAGTTCGCCGAGCACCAGGGTGAAGAAGGTGATGCCCAGCACCACCAGCGCCAGCGACACGCCCGCGGCGGCCCGCCCGATATAGGGCACACGGGAGATCAGCGGCGTGATGTCGGTCGCCAGGCGGGCGCCGCCGAAGGTGCCGGTGAGGATGCTGACCAGGGTCACGCCGACCTGCACGGTGGGCAGGAAACGTTGCGGATCGTCCGCCAGCATGCGGGCGGCGCGCGCGCCGGTGACGCCCTTGGCCTCCAGCACCGCGAGCCTGGCGCGGCGGGCGGAGACGAGGGCCAGTTCGCTCAGGGCGAAGGCGCCGTTCAGCAGGATGAGGAGGAGGATTACGCCGAGCTGAAGAGCGGTCGCCATGGCGGATCAGTCGCCGTTTGGGGCGCGTATGGCAAGATGAGGTGCGGGATGTCGCAACAGAGGTAGGATCGGACCACCAGGACACGAGGTGATCCTTTACGCATACCGAAACATTGCAAAAGTTTTTTGTTTCTTTTTTTCAAAAAAGAAATACTTCTTCCTTCCTGGCCCCACCACGAGCGTCGCACAGACGCATGATCCGCGCGGCGCTCCCCGGCCCTGCTATTTCTGGCCCTGCTATTTACAGCGACGCCGTAACCCACTCCTTCAAAGCGCTCTTAGGCGCTGCCCCGACCTTCGTCGCGGCCGGTTTGCCGTCCTTGAACAGGATGAGCGTGGGGATGCCGCGGACGCCGTAGGTGTTGGGGACGGTGGGGTTCTCGTCGATGTTCACTTTCGCGACGGTGACGCGGCCCTTGAATTCGGCGCCGATTTCTTCCAGGGCCGGGGCGATCATCTTGCAGGGGCCGCACCATTCCGCCCAGAAATCGACCAGGACGGGGCCCTCCGCTTTCAGCACGTCGGTTTCGAAGGTGTCGTCGGTAACGGCGACGGTGTTGGCGCTCATGGCGGGTCCTCTGCAAAACGGTTGGGGGCGGAAATGGTCAGGGCGGGGGGCGGGGTCAAGCGGGTGGTGCGGTGGGCCGGGCGCCTGGCGCATGTCTGTCAAGCAAGGCATCGCCGATTATCATGGCTTTCGGGCCTTCGGTCCAGACCAGGGCGCAGCGGACCGGGCGATCGGGGTAGAGGCGGCGCAGCACGGCGCGGTAGGCGGCGAGCTGGCGCAGATAGAGCACGGGCGCCTGCTCGGGCATGCCGGGCGGCGTGCGGGAGGTCTTGTAGTCGGCGACCAGGATCTGGCCGGGGCTGATGGCGAGGCGGTCGATGCGGCCGGTGACGACCTGGCCGTCCACCAGGCCGGTGAGGGCCTGTTCGGCGCGGCTGCCGGGGGCGAACAGAGGGGCGAGATCGGGGTGCTCCAGGACGGCGATGACGGCATCGGCGATGGCGGCCGCCTCGCCGGGCAGCGTGCGGGCGGCGAAGGTTTCGGCGGCCCGGTGGCGGCCGGCGGCGGGCAGGTCCGGGAGATGCTGGAGCAGGGCGTGGATCAGGGTGCCGCGGTCGGCGC